>JAJQCG010000157.1:12315-13839 GCA_021202815.1 Lachnospiraceae bacterium
GAATCGGTGAGCGCGCGTATGTGGCAGTGCTCGACATGCCGTCGGTGGTGGAACTCGCCTCCTTCGACCGGAAGTACGAGGGACTCGCGAAGTTCCCGGCGGTGCTACGCGACATCTCCATGATCGTGCCGAAGACCGTGCTCGCGGGACAGATCGAAGAGATCATCCGGCAGCGCAGTGGGAAGATTCTCGAGAGCTGTGAACTCTTTGACGTCTATGAGGGTTCCCAGATTAAAGAAGGACACAAGTCGATGGCCTACGCGCTCTCCTTCCGCGCGAAGGACCGGACGCTGACCGAGCAGGAAATTTCCGCGGCCATGAAGAAGATTCTGAACGGGCTTCAGTCGCTTGGAGCGGAACTGAGACAGTAAAGCTATGGATTTACACGATTTTTATTATGATTTGCCGCAGGAGCTGATCGCCCAGGATCCGCTGGAGGACCTGGCGAGCTCCCGGCTTCTTGTGCTGGACCGCGAGACCGGAGCAACAGAACATCATATTTTCCGGGAAATCATCAACTATCTGCAGCCGGGCGACTGTCTGGTCATCAATGACACGAAGGTAATTCCCGCGCGCCTGATCGGGAACCGCGAGGGTACCGGCACAAAGATCGAGGTACTGCTTCTGAAAAGAAAAGCGGACGATGTCTGGGAGACCCTTGTGAAGCCCGGCAAGAAAGCCCGGCCCGGCACACGGATCCTCTTTGGCGACGGCCTGCTGATCGGCGAGGTTCTTGAGGTGGTTGACGATGGCAACCGCCTGATCCGTTTCGAGTACGAGGAAATCTTTGAGGAGATCCTCGGCCGGCTCGGTCAGATGCCGCTGCCGCCGTACATCACGCACCAGCTGAAGGACAAGAACCGCTACCAGACAGTCTACGCGAAGCCCGACGGCTCCGCCGCCGCGCCGACCGCGGGCCTGCACTTTACACCAGAGCTTCTGGACGCGATTCGCGATAAAGGCGTGAGGATCGCACATGTGACGCTGCACGTCGGGTTGGGAACCTTCCGCCCTGTCAAGGTAGAAAAAATCGAAGAACACCACATGCACTCCGAGTTCTATGTGGTGGAGGAAGAACAGGCGCGGCTCATCAATGAGACGAAGGCCGCGGGCGGACGCGTCATCGCCGTCGGCACGACGAGCTGCCGGGCGCTGGAGTCGGCCACGGGCGCAGACGGCGTCCTGAAGGCCAGGAGCGGTTGGACCGACATCTTCATCTACCCCGGTTACCGATTTAAGATGATCGACGCGCTGATCACGAATTTCCATCTGCCGGAGTCAACGCTGCTGATGCTGGTCTCCGCCTTCGCGGGGCGGGAGAAGATCATGGCGGCCTACGAAGAGGCGGTGAAGGAACGGTATCGGTTCTTTTCGTTCGGTGATGCGATGTTTATAGCAACCGTGACAGGTTCTCCGTCAGTATAAAAAGTCAGAAAAACCCCCGGGCTGTGTTGCCTCACAGTGCGGGGGTTCGATCTTTGTTACATGAAATACGTTCCTTGCCTTTGCCTGAAAGCATTATAA
>JAJQCG010000005.1 GCA_021202815.1 Lachnospiraceae bacterium
CTGGCAATCCCCAACTGTATGTCCACTGACAGCTCAAATAACCTTCCATGAATATCACACAGCTTTAAATCTAAAGCATTCATATCCTGCCTCCTGACGCCTGACCCAGAATCTCGTCAAAATACAGGCCTTCTCTGCGATGACTTATGCAAATATCATATAAAATGTTATACGTTAAGTCAATCCTGTTGTTTACAATCAGGCTCAAATTATACTTGAAATTATTATAATTCGGGGTATAATAATGGCCAGGAGGAATGATGACATCATGGAACGATTTATTGATCGGGAACCGGAAATGAAAACACTGCAAAGTGAGTATACAAGAAAAGGCAGCTCACTGGTCGTTTTGTATGGACGACGAAGAGTGGGAAAAACCACGCTGATTTCTGAGTTTATTAAGGACAAAAATGCCTTGTTTTTCCTTGCCAGTGAGGAATCCGAGGTTCAGAACCGAAATGCCTTCAAGGAGAAAGTAGCAGAATTTACAGACAGTGATTTGCTAAGGAGTGCGGATGTAAAAAGCTGGGATGCGCTGTTCAGAGCGATTATAGAAACAAGCTTTGACGGTAAACCTGTCATTGTGCTGGATGAATTTCAATATCTGGGCAAGGCAAATCACGCTTTTCCCTCTATTTTTCAGAGGATATGGGAGGAGCTTTTGAAAAATCAGGAGGTCATGGTAATTTTATGTGGTTCCCTGATTTCCATGATGGAGTCCCAGACGCTTGCCTATAACAGCCCTCTGTATGGCAGACGAACAGCACAGATCAGGCTGAAACAAATCCCTTTCCGCTGCTATCATGAGTTTTTTCCCGGCAAAAGCCGCAAGGACTTGATTGAAATGTATGCGGTAACGGGTGGTGTTCCCAAATATATTGAATCGTTCTCCGAGAGCAAGGATATTTTTTCTGCGATTGAGAAATGTGTTCTGAATCGTTCAGGCTATCTTTATGACGAACCGCATTTCCTGCTGCAGCAGGAAGTTGGCGAGGTGGGCAGTTACTTTTCTATTATCAAAGCAATCGCTGCCGGTAATACGAAATTGTCATCGATTTCTTCGGTGTTGGAGATTAAGGCTACCAGCCTGACGAAGTATCTCAAAACACTGATTGATCTGGATATTCTGGAACGGGAAGTACCTGTCACTGAGGAACATCCGGAAAAAAGCAAAAAAGGCTTATATAAGATCAAAGATAACTATCTGCGGTTCTGGTTTGCCTTTGTATACCCTGATATGAGTTTTATTGAGAGCGGCCAGAGTCATATTGTCATGAATAAAATCCGTAAGAGCCTTGTGCGAAATCATACTGCATTTGTTTATGAAGATGTTTGCAGAGAACGAATGTGGGATTTGAATGGCGAAGGCACATGGCCCTTCTATTTCTCCAAGTTAGGGAGATATTGGGATTCCAGGAATGAAATTGACATTGTTGCCCTCGATCCAGAAGGTCACAACATCATCTTTGGTGAGTGTAAATACTGGCAGGAACCGGTAAGTGTTTCTGTGCTCCACAATTTGGAGGAAAAGGCCAAAACTGTTTCCTGGCAGCAGAATGGACGGAAAGACTGGTATGTGCTTTTTGGCGCAGCCGGCTTCACTGATGATTTGACTGAATTGGCACGATCCAGAGATGATGTATTACTTTTCAGTGAATAAATGCGTAATTGAGGTATGGGCATGAAGCCTCAATAACCAGTCCGATTTACGCGCTTTACAACGCCCCGAAAAACTTATATACTACAGAATATACATACATCTACAGCAAAGGAAGTATAACGATGAGTGAGACATTTACCGGCAGGGTCTGGGTGCTGGGCGACGATATCGACACGGACATCATCATCCCCACCGAGTACCTTGCCCTGAAAACGGTGCAGGACATGGCTCCCTACGCCTTCTCCCCGCTGCGCCCGGAGCTCGCGGCGCAGATTCAGCCGGGAGACGTGATCGTGGCGGGCAAGAATTTCGGCTGCGGCTCCTCCCGGGAGCAGGCGCCGGAGATTATCAAGGCGCTCGGCGTGCGCTGCGTCGTGGCGCGCTCCTTCGCGCGCATCTTCTTCCGCAACGCGATCAACAATGGGCTTTTGCTGATTGAAAACCCGGATCTGCGCGACGCGGTGACGGAGGGCGACACCGTCGAGGTGCGCGTGGGCGAGAAGATCATCCATGACGGCAGGGAATTCCCGATCGCCTCCCTTCCGCAGAACCTAATGGACATTCTGAACGCGGGCGGACTGGTGAAGGCCATGCGCCGCCTGAACGGACTGGAGGCTTAAGGCAATGGGACAGACAATTATTGAAAAAATTATCAGCAGAAATGTCGGACATGCCGTCCACCCGGGCGATATCGTGACGGTAAATGTGGATCGCGTCATGATCCACGACATCTTCATCCCCTTCATCGCGGACAAGTTCGAGGAGATGGGCTTCTCAAAGCTCTGGGATCCGGACCGGGTCGTCCTCATCTATGACCACCTCGTCCCGGCGAGTCAGGTCGACGATACGCGCCACTTCCGCGTGGGCAACGCCTTCGTGGAAAAATACGGACTGAAAAATATCCACCGCAGCGATGGCATCTGCCACCAGCTCATGACCGAGGCGCTGTATGTGAAGCCCGGAGACATCGTATTTGGAACGGACAGCCACACCACGACCTACGGCTGCGTCGGCGCTTTCTCCTCCGGCATCGGCTACACGGAGATGGCGAGCATTCTCGGCACGGGCACGCTCTGGATCAAGGTTCCGGAGACGATCCGGGTAGAGATCGAGGGTGAGCTCCCCGCAAATGTCGCATCGAAAGATGTCATCCTCACGCTGATCGGTGACCTCCGAGCGGACGGCGCGACCTACCGGGCGCTCGAATTCTGCGGCGACACGGTGGAGCGCATGAGCGTTGCGAGCCGCATGACGATGTCCAATATGGCGGTCGAGGCCGGAGCCAAGTGCGCGCTCTTCACGCCCGATGAAAAGACGGCGGAATACTGCGAGATCGAGCTCACGGAGCGCGAGCGTTCCCTTGTGGGCGATGCGGACGCATCCTATGTCCGCACGATCCACTACCGCACGGAGGACTTCGTCCCGGTACTGGCCTGCCCCTCCCAGGTGGACAATATCCATCCGGTGAGCGAATACGCTGACACGCCGATCGACCAGGTCTTCATCGGCTCCTGTACGAACGGCCGACTCGAGGATCTGCAGCATACGGCGGCTGTCTTGAAAGGAAAGAAGGTCGCCCCCTTCGTGAAGCTGATCGTAACCCCGGCCAGCCGGAAGATCTACGGACAGGCGCTCGAGGACGGCACGCTCGCGATACTTGCCGAAGCCGGAGCGATCATCACCCATCCGTCCTGCGGCCTCTGCTGCGGGCGCACCGGCGGCATATTAAGCGACGGCGAGCGCGTCGTTGCAACGAACAACCGCAATTTCCTGGGACGCATGGGGACCTCGAAGGTGGAAATCTTCCTGGCCTCGCCCGCGACCGCGGCGGCCTGCGCCGTGGCGGGAAAAATTGTAGAGCCCTAGTTTAAGACTCCAGGAGGGTAACCGCTTTGCCGAAACGTCGAAAACGACTTCTGCCGATCTGCTTCATTATAATTATCCTCATTCTGGGAGCCGCCGCGCTGTATGGGACAACCCACCGCTCCCGCGGCATCACCCTCTACTTTGTGCGGCACGGTCAGACGGACACGAACGTAGCGGGACTGCTGGTCGGCATCTCCGGGAATCCGACGCTCACCGAGACCGGCGAGGAGATGGCCTCGCAGCTCGGCGAGGGTTTGAGCGATATCACCTTCGACGCGGCCTATGCGAGCACCCTGACGCGAGCTTATGACACGGCCTCACTCGTGCTCTCGGCCGCCGGGCAGGGCGATCTTCCCATCACACAGCTCGAGGGGCTGCAGGATATCTCCTGGGGCGACGCGGAGGGCATGACTTCCGATGAGATGTATGAAAAATTCGGCATCAGCACGCCCGCCGAAGCCTTCGGTGACGTGGATGACGCCGAATTCGTCTCTCCGATCAACGCGGAGAGCAAGTATGATTTCTGCGAGCGCTTCGAGGACGCGGTCTTCGAGATCCTCGAAGCGCAGGAAGACGGCGACACCGTGCTGGTCGTCGCGCACTCCTCCATGGACTTCTTTTTCCAGAAATACTTCCCGGAACAGGCGGGCGGCGGCGTCGAGAACCTGAGCGTCACCATCCTGCGCTATGAGGACGGCGAATTCACGCTCGTCGACTACAATGACACGTCCTATCTACAGTGAATAGTAATACTGCTTCAGCCGCACCACGTTTCCCTCCACGCTCAATCCCTCGATGCTGCGCAGGAAGCTGGAAAAGCGGTTGTAGCCGTAATCCTTGGAGTCGAAGCCGCTGTAGTGCTTCTTGAGCTCCTCATTGATCATCGCGAGATTGTCCACCGCCCCGCCGTTTTTGCGGATAATATTCTGCACCTCACGCTCGATCATCTCGCGCGATACTCCTCCGCTCTTTATGACACGATAGTGATTCTCCTCGCGCACCACCTTCAGCGACGACATTTCCTCAGAGAGGAAGACGCTGAGCTTGGAATAACCGTAATTTCGCACGTCGAAATCCGGATATTTATCCGACAGA
This sequence comes from Lachnospiraceae bacterium, assembly GCA_021202815.1. Classification (GTDB taxonomy): domain Bacteria; phylum Bacillota; class Clostridia; order Lachnospirales; family Lachnospiraceae; genus Hominiventricola. The sequence goes on from JAJQCG010000005.1 coordinate 4,622, forward strand.
CGCTGCCCGATAAAGCTTAAGTCCAGTTCCTCCCCGCCGGACTCGTTCAGCATCATCAGGATCGCATTTTCTACATCGCTGATGCTCGTCACGGAATCCCTGTCGCCGACGACGCCCGCATGGTGCTCCGACCCGCGATTCGCTTCGTTGATCAGGTTGAGATGCACGAATTTATTGCAGGCGCGCGTCAGCGAGAGCGGCGTCTTCGATTCGCCCATGCCGAGCACGTATTTCTTCTCCTCGCGCAGGCGCACCGCCAGCCGCGTGAAATCGCTGTCGCTCGTCACCAGGCAGAAGCCGTCGACCTTGTTCTGGTACAAGAGGTCCATCGCGTCGATGACCATCGCCATATCCGTACTGTTCTTGCCCGTCGTGTAGGAAAACTGCTGAATCGGCGTCACGGAGTATTCGAGCAGCGTGTTCTCCTTCCAGCCGTTTTCCTTCGACCAGTTTCCATAGATTCGCCTGCAGGAGGCGAAGCCGTATTTTTCCAGTTCGTCAAATATCACCTGCACATAACGCGCGCTGATGTTTTCCGCATCGATCAGCACCGCGAACTGCATTTTTTCTTCTATTTCCATTTTCTTATTTTCCTCCAGACTACCCCTGTTCTGTTTTCCATGTAACTGTTTGGTTCTGCAGGCCACAAAACTCCGCTTCCCGAAAGCAAACGGCCTCCAGATGTCTCTTCATTTCGGCGCTGCTCCGGGCTGATCCGTTTCAATATCCTCTCCCGCAATCTTCAGCAAACGCTCAATCTCCTCCAGCGGCATGTCGAGATAGAAGGACAGCTCGTCCGGCGTCACCTGCCGCCCGAGATCCTCGTTAAGCTGTGTGATCGAATCCGCCAGCTTATTCAGCTTCTCGACGACCTCCTCGCCCAGACTGCGGTTTCCTTCCTGCATATCCAGCGCCGCGCGCATCGCACGGCGGATCTCCTGCTCCAGATATGCCTCACACCCGATATCTTCCCTCGCGCTATCAAGTGTTCCAAGCCCCAGCAGGAGCCCCAGATTTCCCTCCTGAATCAGATCCTGAATCAGTAGCCCCCGGTGTGCAAAATCCTCCGCAATCGTAAGCATCTTTCCCATATAATGCTCTGCCAGAAGATGACGCGCCGATACATCTCCCCCGGCCGCACGCGAAAAAACATCCGCCAGCTCCGCTTCCGCGATGCGTCGGACCGCTTTCATATCTTTTCTGTACTGCTTAAGAAAAGCCTCCTCTTCCTCTGTGTAAGGCTGCGCCTCCACTTTGGGGAGTTCGAGTCCCTCCACCTTGATATGCCGGGACGCCAGGAATTCATACACGAGCTGCAGCTGCCCCTCGTCAAACTCCATATCCTTCAGGTACTCCCGCACGTCATCCTTTGTCAGCTTTCCATCCTTCTGCTCCGCATACGCCGACAGCGCCGCGAGGGCGGTGCGGAATTTACTCTGCTCATCCAATCGATGTCACTCCTTCCCAGTCACCAGAATCGAGGGTCTTTCATATGTTAAGAGAAAGGCAGTAAGGACTTTGAATATATATGGCCACAAAAATAGTAGTGGACGCCGGGCACAACGGTCTGACCGACCCGGGCGCGGTCTACGAGGGACGGCTCGAGAGCGACGACACCCTCCGGCTCGCGATGGCCATCGGCAACATTCTCGCGCGGAACGGCTACGACGTCGTGTATACGCGCACCGGCGATCTCGCGCAGTCGGTCACGCAGAAGGCACAGCTCGCGAACGACGCGGACGCCGACCTCTTCGTCTCCCTGCACCGGAACATGGCCACTTATCCGGGACAGTACGACGGCGTGCAGATGCTCGTCTACGACCTCGGCGGGGAAAAACTCGCGATGGCCGAGACCGTCAATAAAAATCTCGAAGCGCTCGGCTTCCGCAATATCAACGTGGAGGCCCGTCCCGATCTCGCCGTCCTGAGACGCACCGAAATGCCCTCCATCCTCGTGGAAGTCGGCTTCATCGACAGCGACAAGGACAATCAGCTCTTCGACAGCCGCCTTGACGAGATCGCACAGGTGATCGCGGATGGCGTCATGGACACACTGGACGATACGCAGGTCAGCACAATGCAAAGCGTACCGGGCGTCCGCATCGCGCAGGCAAACGGGCTCCCCTTCCTCCGGTCTGAGCAGACTTCCGCGCAGGACGAAGCAGATCAGACTCCACAGATGATGACAGGACTGCCGTCTCAGGAGAAGCCGACGCAGGCTGCGCCGACGGAGACAGTGCTGTTTTCTCCGAATGAGCTTGAACCGACCTCACCGGAAAATGCGCCGCAGCGTCCGCTCTACCGCGTGCAGGTCGGCGCCTTCTACCGGTTGAGCAACGCCGTCGCGCTCGAACAGGAGCTGAAGCGCATGGGCTACAACACCTGGATCGTGACCGTGTAAGCGCTGCGCCCTTTCTCCGGCAGCCCCGGCGACAGAATCAGCCTCGACAGACAAATCCGTGGGAAGCAGTCGCTCCTCAGTCTCTTCCCCGCAGCCGCTCAAGCCGTTCCTTCATCGCGCGTTCCGCGCCGATATCCGTCGGCTCATAGAAGCGCTCGCCGAGCAGCTCATCCGGCAGGTACTGCTGCTTCACGTAGTGCTCCGGAAAGTCATGCGCGTAGAGATAACCGGTGCCGCGGCCCAGCTTCGCGGAGCCGCCGTAGTGCGCATCCTGCAGATGCGAGGGCACGGTCGTGGTCGTCTTCGCAGCCGTCGCCATCGCCTTCTCGATCGCGTTGTTCGCGGCGTTGCTCTTCGGCGCGCAGGCGATATAGCAGACTGCCTGCGACAGGATAATCTGCGCCTCCGGCATGCCGACGCGCTCCACGGCCTGCGCCGCGGCCACCGCCACCTGCAGCGCCTGCGGATCCGCGTTCCCGACGTCCTCCGAGGCGCAGATCATCATGTGGCGCGCAATGAACTTGATATCCTCGCCCGCATAGAGCATCTTCGCGAGGTAGAAGACCGCCGCGTCCGGGTCGGAGCCACGCATGCTCTTGATAAAGGCGGAGATCGTGTCGTAGTGATTGTCCCCGTCCTTATCATAGCGCACGGTCTTCTTCTGGATGCACTCGGAGGCAACGTCGAGTGTGATGTGAATCTTCCCGTCCGCTCCCGGCTCCGTCGTCAGCACGCCAAGCTCCAGCGCGTTCAGGGCGTTCCGCGCATCGCCGCCCGCGATGTCCGAGAGAAAATCCAGCGCCTCCTCGTCGGCCACGGCATTAAAGGCACCCATCCCCCGCTCCACGTCGCTGAGCGCTCGCTTCAGAATCACCTTGATATCGTCCGGCGCAAGCGCTTTCAGCTCGAAGATGATCGAGCGTGAGATCAAAGCCCCGTTGACCTCGAAGTAAGGATTCTCCGTCGTCGCACCGATGAGAATCAGCGTGCCGTCCTCGACGAAGGGGAGCAGATAATCCTGCTGACTCTTGTTGAAGCGATGAATCTCATCAATGAAGAGGATCGTGCGCTTCCCGTACATGCCGAGACTGTCCTTCGCCTGCCGCACGACCTCCTCCATGTCCTTCTTGCCCGCCGCCGTCGCGTTGATCTGCATGAATTCCGCGCTCGTCGTGTGCGCGATCACCCGCGCGATCGTCGTCTTGCCCGTGCCAGGCGGCCCGTAGAAAATCACAGAGCGCAGCTTGTCTGCCCGGATCGCGCGGTAAAGCAGCTTATCCTTCCCCAGGATGTGCTGCTGCCCCACGATCTCGTCGAGACTTCGCGGCCTGAGGCGGGACGCGAGCGGCGCCTCGGACTTCATCGTATTGCTGCGCATGTAATCAAACAAATCCATGCCAGAGCCTCCCTACTTGTCGTCCAGCTTGAGCACGCTCATGAAGGCCTTCTGCGGGATCTCCACGTTTCCGATCTGACGCATCCGCTTCTTGCCCTCCTTCTGTTTCTCGAGCAGCTTCTTCTTGCGGGTAATGTCGCCGCCGTAGCACTTCGCGAGCACGTCCTTGCGCATGGCCTTCACCGTCTCGCGCGCGATGATTTTGCCGCCCACGGCCGCCTGGATCGGGATCTCGAAGAGATGCCGCGGGATCTCCTCCTTCAGCTTCTCGCACATCTTCCGGCCCCGCTCGTAGGCGGAGGCGCTGTGGACGATGAAGGAGAGTGCGTCGACCTCTTCCTTATTTACCAGGATGTCGAGCTTCACGAGCTCCGCGCGCACATAGCCCTTGAACTCATAGTCGAAAGAGGCGTAGCCTCGCGAGCGCGATTTCAGCGCATCGAAGAAATCATAGATGATCTCATTGAGCGGCAGCTCGTATTTCAGCAGCGCCCTCGTCTCCTCCATGTACTCCATGCCGAGGTAAACGCCCCTGCGCTCCTGGCACAGATCCATGATCGGGCCGATGAACTCCGTCGTCACCATGATCTCGGCGCTGACCACCGGCTCCTCCATGTATTCGATCGTCGAGGGATCGGGCAGATTTGAGGGGTTCGTCAGCTCGATCATCTCACCGTTCGTCTTGTGAACACGGTAGATAACGCTCGGCGCGGTCGTGACGAGGTCGAGATTGTACTCGCGTTCGAGCCGCTCCTCGATGATCTCCAGATGAAGAAGACCGAGGAATCCGCAGCGGAAGCCAAATCCGAGCGCAATCGAAGTCTCCGGCTCGAACTGCAGCGAGGCATCGTTGAGCTGCAGCTTCTCAAGCGCGTCGCGCAGATCCGGATACTTCGCGCCATCCGCCGGATAGAGCCCGCAGTAAACCATCGAGAGTACCTTCTTGTAGCCGGGCAGCGGCTCCGCACGGGGCCGGTCGCGGTCTGTCACCGTGTCGCCCACGCGCGTATCCCGGACATTCTTGATGCTGCCGGTCAGATAGCCGACCATGCCGGCGCTCAGCTCCTCACAGGGAATGAACTGTCCCGGGCCGAAGTATCCGAGCTCCACCACCTCGGCCTCGGCTCCGGTGGCCATCATGCGGATCGGCGTCCCGCGCCGCACCGTTCCTTCCTTGATCCGGCAGAAAATGATCACGCCCTTGTAGGGATCGTAGACCGAGTCGAAGATCAGCGCCTGCAGCGGCGCGTCCGGGTCGCCCTGCGGCGCCGGGATCTTCTGAATCACCTGTTCGAGTACCTCCTGCACGTTCTCACCCGTCTTGGCTGAGATCCGCGGCGCGTCCTGCGCCTCGATGCCGATCACGTCCTCAATCTCATTAATCACGCGCTCCGGGTCCGCACTCGGCAGATCAATCTTGTTGATCACCGGCAGCACATCGAGGTCGTGATCGAGCGCCAGATAGACGTTCGCCAGCGTCTGCGCCTCGATGCCCTGCGCCGCGTCCACGACGAGGATCGCGCCCTCGCAGGCCGCGAGACTCCGCGACACCTCATAGTTGAAATCCACGTGTCCCGGCGTGTCGATCAGATTGAAAATATATTCTTCTCCGTCCTTCGCTTTATAGATAATCCGAACCGCCTGCGCCTTGATCGTGATGCCGCGCTCCCGCTCGAGCTCCATGTTGTCCAGCACCTGCGCCTGCATCTCGCGGCTCGTCAAAAGCCCCGTCATCTCGATGATGCGGTCCGCCAGCGTGGATTTCCCATGATCAATATGCGCCACAATACAAAAATTGCGGATTCTGCTCTGCTCTTTCGAAGCCATGTAGGGTTCCTCCATCCTCACATTCTTCTAAATAGCATAGCATGAATCCGCAACGTTCGCAAGTTTCAATCAGCAGTGCTTCTCCAGCCAGTCCATGGCCACCTTCGCATAAATCGCAGCCCCTCTCGGGAGCACGTCCTCATTGAACAGGATATGCGGATTATGCTGACCATACCATTTGGATTCGTCCTCTACACCCGCACCCACAAAGAAGAAGCTGGCCGGTATCCGCTCAGTGATAAACGCGAAGTCCTCCGAGCCCATCGTGTGGAACGCATTGATCGTCTCCATCTCAGGATCTACCTCGTGAAGGCTTTCCAGAAATTCCTGCGTACAGGCATCATCGCAGACCGTTGCCGGCACATCACTCAGAACCTCAATCTCAAATTCTGTGCGATAGGCCTTACATACGGACTCAACGACTTCGTGCAGCCTGCGGATCAGGAACTCCCGGAGTTCCACTTTGAAAGTACGCAGCGTCCCTTCGAGAACCGCCGTATTGGGGATGACATTGTTTGCCTTCCCCGACTCAAAATGTCCAATCGTCAATGTCGCCTCATCCTGCGCGGAAATCTCCCTGGCCAGCAGCTCCTGTAGTCCCAGATAAACATGAACAGCGGTGTTGATCGGGTCCACGCCCAGCTCCGGCATCGAGCCATGCGTCCCTTTTCCGGTCAGCAGGATGCGGAAACCGTAGACAGAGGACATCGTATATTTCCCATAGATAAGCGTATTGTACTTCTGCGCTCCGCCCACATGCATCGCAAATGCCGCGTCCACCTTCGGGTTTTCCAGCAGTCCTTCCTCGATCGCCGCCTTCGAACCGGCGAAAATCTCCTCGCCGGACTGGAAGAACAGCTTCACCGTTCCCTTCAGCTCGCTCTCATGCGCTTTCAGAAGCCTGGCCGCTCCGAGCAGCGTCGCCGCGTGAAGATCATGCCCACAGGCGTGCATACAGCCGTTTTTCGACGCAAAGAGCAGACCGCTCTCCTCCTCCACCGGCAACGCGTCCATATCGCTGCGGAGCATGAAGCACTTTCCGCCGTGTCCTACCGTTGCTACAACGCAGGAGCAGTCCTCATATACCTGATATGCAATTCCCATCTCTGAGAGTTTCCCGGTGACATAGGCCACCGTGTTCGGAAGCGAAATTCCAAGCTCCGGGATCTGATGCAGCGCCCGGCGATCTGCCACAAGCGCTTCTTTCATATCGAGAGCTTCCTGTAATAACGGATGAATCATGCTTTTTCCCCTTCTTTCTTTTTATCTACCATCAGCATGGCAACCGCGATGCTGAAGAAAATGCATCCTAAGGTCGGGAGATAATTGCTGGCTCCCGGCAGCCAGTTAAACAGACCGCCATTGATTGCAAGGTAAATCAGAATACCAAATGCAAGCACGACAACCCCCAGCTTCACCTTCTTCATGGCAAACTGCACCAGCAGTACTCCAAACAGGGAAGGCAGCAGGTAATTCAGCGCGTTCGTGACAGTCGCAGGCAGCATCGAGAGCACGGAACTGCCCAGAATCACGCCGATCGTCAGAACCGAAATATTGATCACGATCGATACTGCCATGCCCAGCGTCGCTATCACAGAGGCCTTTTCACTGCCCGGCTCCACCTCGGCAGCAGCCTGTGCCATACTGGCGCAGGGAACGCGCATATTGGAAATATTGCCGGAAAGGAAGGCCATATAGGTTCCCACCGTACCCAGCACCGGATAGTACGAAATCGGCTCTACAAACCACAAGGCTCCAAAGGAAGCCGCACCCGCGATAAATGCGGTCAAAAGAGCGGCCGGCTGCGGCAGCAGGCCGTATACCAGCGCAAGGGCCACCGCCGGGCAAAAACACAGAATCACACCCAGAAATCCCGTGATCTTACCGATCCGGTTCATCTGCGGCATATACTCTCCCTCAAAATAATCTTTCTTCTGTTCCATTTTTATTTTCTCCTGATACGCTTAAACCGGCAGCAGCGCGGTGATAATCATGCTTCCAAGAATCGCAAAGGTCAATGCCCAGTCACGCAGCCATTTTATCTGCTTTGCCTCGCAGATTTTCATCATCACGAATATGATAAGGCCTCCGAGGATCACGGCGATCGTGTTCTTATTGACTTTCACAATATTCTGTGCGCAAAAGGACGAGAACGCGCCAATAACAGCCGCGCTGGAAAGGGCAGTCAGCATGGCCGGATTGCTCCCGGTCACTTTCTTCTGAACCTTCTCCATCTGGTCTGCGGTGAGCGTAGCAAAGATAACCCAGCCGATCGAGCACAGGATCATCGTCCAGAGCCCCATCGTATAAGCCAACTCCGTCATTCCCGTGCTTCCCAGTTCCACACCTACGGAAGCGGTGCCAAAACCGGCTGCCAGCGATTCAAACATCACAGAGCCGATCAGCGAAAGCCGCATCCAGGCAACCGGCCCGCCCATCGTCACCAGCAGGGACAGCATGCCGCTCAGGATCACCACCGACGGTCCCAGCGAAGTAATCGCGCTGCTGCGCATACCCGCCTTCATCTGTTTCTGCGTCAGTCCCAGCTTCGGTCCGGCCTGATACGCCTTTCGCGCGAAAACAATCGCCTGAACCAGCACCAGGACGACCGGGATTCCGCAGGCCACCCACATGACCGCACTGTTCTGTAGTTCACTTACACTCATTTTTTCACTCCTCCTTTTATAGTAGATAGACAAAAAAATAAGAGCCGTTCTCTTATCGGCTCTCTGAAGAATGCGGAACGTCCACATACAAACTGACGTATCGCCATATTTTGCATGCTCTGTCCTTTTGCCTGAGAGATCGGCGGCCGATTCCCTTTCGGCCTGCCTTACATCTTCGGCGCTCCATCTTTGGAGACTCTCCAGAGTACTCCGCCACTCCCAGACTTTTCAGAAAGGGTAGCGCGGTCTCTTATTCTCAATAAATTTATGGTAACACAATTCTTATGACTATGCAATCCAATTTTTATAAATTTTTTATAATTCTTTTATATTTTTCAGGATTGACTCAGACTTCGCATATAATAAGTGCGAAATCTGAGTCATAGTTTTAGAGACCTTACTCCTCCGGCGTCCAGCGCAGCACCGGTTTGCGCGCCGCGCCGACCTCATCAAGCCGACCGACCGGCGTGACGTGCGGGGCGCTTAACAGCTCCTCCGGCTGCGTATGCGCCAGCTCCGCCAGACTCTTAAAGACCGCGATCGCCTCGTCCAGCGTATCCTTCGTCTCAGTCTCCGTGGGCTCGACCATCAGCGCCTCGTGCACGATCAGCGGGAAGTACATCGTCGGCGGATGAATGCCGTGATCCAGCAGTCCCTTGGCAATATCCATCGCACTGACGCCAGTCTCTTTCTTCAGCTCGCTTAAGTTCATGACAAACTCGTGCATACAGATCGTATCGTAGGCCATGTGATAGCTGTCCTTCAGCCACGCCATCATATAGTTCGCGTTCAGCACCGCGTGCTTCGCCGCCTCCGGGATACCTTCTTTCCCGAGCGTCTGGATATAGCACAGCGCGCGGACGACGACCAGAAAGGGTCCCTAGGCGCCGCGCACGCGTCCGATCGCCTGCGCCGGTTTCTGCA
>JAJQCG010000067.1 GCA_021202815.1 Lachnospiraceae bacterium
CCTACCGCGAATGGAAGCGTGTCCTGAAGAAAGGCGGCATTCTCCTGAATTTTGACGGAAATTATGGAAAGGCAGATTTCTGCAGGGAGGCGCGCGATCCCTCCGGTCAGAATGCGCACCGGAATGTGAGCGACGAGCAGCTTCATGAGTGTACGCGGATCCGCGAGGAGCTGGACATAAGCAGGGAGGAGCGCCCGGCGTGGGATGAGAAGGTGCTTGACGCTCTGGGCTACGCGGAAATAAAAATCGACCGCGAGGTAAGCGGTCGCATTTATACCGGCGATTTTCGTTTTTATAATCCGACACAGCTGTTCCTGATAAAGGGAGTGAAAAGCTGAAGAGTTCACAGAATTTTTCTATGACCTGCACCTCAATCTGTAATGTCCATGATTTGCTTCATGGACATTACTATTCTGGACTATACCCATTAATGCAGTAGGGAGGAATGCTGTCGATGAAGTCCTCTTTACCATGCAGCGTCAGCGAGATACCGTCGGAGCAGAAAGGTACAAAAATAGGGGAAGGTGTAAATATTTTCCTCAAAACCAAGATTGCCGGATGTCAGTTTGATGCCCCGCTGAATGTCAGGGTAGCTGTCGCTCTTAATCAGACTGCGCAGTGACTTTGCGGTTCCGTTAGTGGCCTTTACTTCAACTGGAACAAGACTCTTTCTGGTACGGATGAAGAAATCCTCCTCCAGTGTGGAATTTTCCCGTTTATAGTAATAGAGAGAATAGCCACACTTGGAGAGTGCCTCGGCTACAATATTTTCATAAAGGGCGCCTTTATACACGCCCAGATTTTTGTTGGCTCGCAGATCGTCCTGCGCCTCGTCGTCCAGCATGGAGGTCAGAAGTCCGGAATCCCGCAGGTAAATCTTATATTTGGCCTCATCATAGTTACTTCGCAGAGGCAGCTCCGGGAAATGGAGGCAGTGGCATATCTGGATGACGCCGGCGCTTTCAAGCCATTCGATACAGCCGTGATAATCTTTAAAGCGGGCGCCTTTCGCAACCTTTGAAATCTGAAATTTTTTGTTTTCCTTTGCCAGCTGGACGGGCACCTGATTGAAAATATTCAAAATTCTTGTCTGATCCATGCCATCAGCATATTTGCGGATGTCCTCTTTATAGTCTTCGATCAGCTGGCGCTGCAGGGCAAGCGTGCCCTCAAAGGTACCGCGTTCTATATATTCCCGCACAACTGCCGGCATTCCGCCCAGTATGCAGTAATCGAGGAATAATTCCTGATAGATGTCCATCTCCAGCTTTGAAAAAGGCGTCAGTTCTTTCATGTGGGTGAGCATTTCCATGATAGTGGAATCCGTATACTTTTTTGCCCAGAGAAATTCTTCAAAATCCATGGAGTACAGCTCATAGTCCGTCTTGTAGCCGACGCTGTTGCTCTCAATCCGCTGATACGAGATTCCAAGCAGGGAGCCGCTGCAGATCACATCAAAGCGTCCATCCAGCTTGAAGAATTTAAGAGAAGTCGCGATGTCGGGAAAGCTCTGCAGTTCGTCAAAGAAAATGAGAGTGGAACCGGCCTCAAAGCGTTTGGATGGATCGATTCGGGAAATATTTTTAATGATATTGTTGGTTCGATAACCGTCCTCGCATATCCCCTTATATTTGGGTTCTTCAATAAAATTGATATAGACGATATGGTCATAGTTTTCCTGGCCGAAGCGCAGGATGGACTCTGTTTTGCCAACCTGCCGCGGTCCTTTTACGATCAGCGGGGTGTGACCCGAAGTGTTTTTCCATTCTGTGAGATAATGGTCGATCTTTCTTTTCAGGTAAATCATGGATTGCATTCCCCCTTCGATATAAAGATACAAAAAAATGAGGGAGATTACAAGGGAATATTACAAAAAAATGAGGGAGATTACAGGAGAAATTTACAAAATCCATAATAACAGGTTCTGAGTTTTGCCCTGGCTTCGGCAGGAAGTCTTCATATGCAGATTGACAAAGGGGGTTAAAAAAGGATACAGTAGAAGACGGAAAGAGGTGAAGCCAATATGAAGTGTATTCTGATGCATAAGCACATTCCCGTGGCAGGGCTGGAGCTGGATGATGCCAGCGGCTTCATTCAGAAGATCGACACGGTGTATGCGCCGGAGCATCTGCCCATAGGAGTAGCCTATAAGAACGATATCGTTGACCGACGCGCACTGAACGATTGGTGGACGGAGCGTTCCATTCCGGCCAGTCGTTCCGAGGTCCGGGAGGCACTGGAAAAGCTGGAGCTCGCCAACACCAGAATACTGCTGGTGCGCTGCTATGGTCTGAGTCTTTCGGATCAATACTGGATCAGACCCGTAGGCACAGAACTTCAGTGGGAAGATATCAACTTTTTCCAGAATGACTTTTCTGATGATATCGGAGATGTGCTGTTCGGTGCAGACCGGGACGCCAATCACCTGGATTTTTCCTCTCCGGATAACACCTCGGACGGCAACCTGAAAAAAAGGTGGAAAATCATTGACGGGAAGTGCTGCCTGGTGAAGGGAGGCTCCAATCCTTTCCGGCAGCAGCCCTTCAACGAGGTAATTGCCACCGGCATTATGGAGCGTCTGGGGATTGCCCATGTGCCATACCGCCTGATATGGAATGACAGAGCACCCTATTCCGTGTGCGAGGATTTCGTGGACGAGAATACAGAACTCATTCCGGCCTGGCGGATACTGGGAGTAAGGAAGAAAAATAACAGCAAATCTCTGTATCAGCATTTTGTGGACTGCTGTAATGCCCTTGGTATCCATGGTGCAGTGCCGTTTCTGGATCGCATGATCACCCTGGACTATATCCTTGCCAATGAGGATCGTCATTTTAACAATTTTGGTGCGCTGCGAAATGTCGAAACTCTGGAATGGATCGGCATGGCGCCGGTCTACGATAGCGGTTCCTCCCTGGGCTACGACAAGCTACCTGCACAGCTGCGCTCAGAAAAGGATGTAGTCTGTAAGCCCTTCAAGAATCACCATGCCGGGCAGCTGAAGCTGGTGACCTCTTTTGACTGGCTGGATCTTTCCAGACTGTCGGATGTGGGAGAACTCATAACGGAGGTACTGTCTGACGAGAATGCAGCGGACTATATTGACCAGCGGCGCATTATGGCCATCCGTGACTCTGTGCAGCGCAGGATCCGAAATCTTGCCGAATTCACACAGTCCTTCCGGAGCCAGGGGGAACTCACTACGGCAGACGATGTGAAAGAAAACATCGCAGCAGATTACGGCTCGAAGTTGACCCTGTAATCAATCAAAATCAATCTGTATAGAAATACTGGAGACAGTGATTTACACAACGGCGGGATGTCAGGAAGTCCAGAATTACTGCCTCATTCCTTTCCTGATAATCTGTGAGTTATCATTTCATAAATATTCTATAATTGAGTTTCCAAAAAGAAAATTCTACAATGAAACTGAAGATTTATACGGTTTTAAGAAGGTGAATCTATGTTTCAGACTCTTGATGAGGTTTTAAATGCAGCCCGGCAGAGGGAAGCGTGTACGATGGCGGTCGCGGCGGCGCAGGACGCAGACGTGCTGAAAGCAGTGTGCGCGGCGCGGGACGCGGGACTCATCCGCCCGCTTCTTCTGGGTGAAAAAAGTGCGATCCGGGAAGCTGCAGGGGAAGCGGAGGTTTCGGTACGTGAGGAAGAAATTCTGGATATACCGGATAAAACAGAGGCCTGTCGCCGCGCCGCGCTGCTGGCCCGGGATGGAAAGGCGGATTTGATCATGAAGGGCGGCATCGATACCGCCTCCGTCATGAAGGCGGTGCTGAGCCGGGAGATGAATCTGCGGGAAAGCTCTCTGATCAGTCATGTGGCGGTGATGGAAGTGCCGGGCTACGACAGGCTGTTTTATCTGACGGACTCTTCGATCAATATTGCGCCGACGCTGGAGCAGAAGGCGGCTATCCTGCAGAATGCGGTCGAGGTGGCGCACGCTCTTGGAAATGAGGAACCGAAGGCGGCTGTTCTCTGTGCACTGGAGACGGTCAATCCGAAGATGAAAAGCACGGTGGACGCGTATGAGCTGAAGCTGATGAATCAGCGGGGAGAGTTGACGGGCTGTCTGGTGGACGGGCCGCTTGCGCTTGACGAGTCGATTTCGGAAGAGGCTGCGAGACATAAAAAGATCGAAGGACCGGTGGCAGGTCATGCGGAGATTCTGCTCGTACCGGATGTTGAGTGTGGAAACGCGCTGAATAAGGCGATGGTGTATTTTGGCCACGCGCAGAAAGCAGGGATCGTGATGGGAGCAAGGATTCCTGTCGTATTGACCTCGCGCAATGCGTCTCCCCGCTCGAAGCTGAATTCCATCGCGCTCGCGGTGCTGATTGCGGACAGGCAGAGGAGGAAGAGCCATGCGTGACAGCTTTCAGATTATCACGATCAATCCGGGTTCCACCTCCACGAAGGTCGCAGTATTTGATGATGAGAAAAAGCGATTTTCCGTGAATATTGCCCACTCTGCGCAGGAGCTTAGCCGTTTTCCGGAGATCGTGGACCAGCTTGCTTACCGCAGGGAGACGATTCTGGATGCATTGAACGAAAAAGAAGTCGAGCTGGAGCGGACAACGGCCTTTTCCGGAAGGTGCACAGGGCTGCTGCCGATGGAAGGCGGCGTCTATGAGGTAAACGACCTGATGTACCTGCATGGCAGTATGGGGATCGGGAGCCGGCACCCGGGGAATCTCGGGCCGATGCTTGCGCGCGATTTTGCGCGGCAGTACGGCGGCAGGAGCTTTGTGGTGAACCCGAGCTCTGTGGATGAATTCTGCCCGGAGGCGCGCCTGACCGGTTTAAAGGAGATCATGCGCGTCAGCCGTGGGCATCCGCTGAACCAGAAGGAGGTGGCGCGCCGCTATGCTTCGCAGATTGGGAAGCGCTATGAGGAGATCAATGTGGTCGTCGTCCATATGGGAGGCGGCATCTCCGTGACCGCGCATGAGAAGGGCAGGATGGTGGACACCGTCGACTCAACCCGCGGCGAGGGGCGCATGGCGCCGACGCGGACGGGCAATCTCCCCGCCGCCTCGCTGGTGGAGCTTTGTTTCTCGGGAAAATATACGAGAGATGAATTGCTGGACAAGATCATGAAGACCGGCGGCTGGACCGACCTGCTGGGGACGGCGGACGCCATCGAGGTGGAGCGGCGGATCGCGGAGGGAGACGAGTATGCCAAGCTGGTCTATGAGACGACGGCCTACCAGATTGCGAAGGATATCGGAGCCTGCGCTGCGGCACTGTCGGGAAAGGTGGACGCCATCCTGCTGACCGGCGGCCTTGCGCACGCGCAGCGTCTGGTGGAGCTCATCACGGAAAGAGTATCCTTTATCGCCCCGGTGCATATTTTTCCGGGGGAGTATGAGATGGAAGGACTCGCGATGGGAGCACTGCGGGTGTTAAGGGGTGAAGAGGAGCCCAGAATTTATACCGGCGCCGGAAGAATCACGTCGTGAATTTTCCGTGCCAGGCAATCTACGTAACTGTTGGGAGGATCTGTCCGCCAGGCCAGCTGATAGGATGGCAGACATTGGAGCGGAATGAGAAAGGAGGAACTGAATGAAACCGTTACTGAAAAAAATACTGCAAATCGGTATCGCGACCCGGGATCTGAAAGGAATGGTCAGGCGTTACCAGGAAGTCTACGGGGTAGAGGACTGGATAGTGATCGATGGAGAGACCGGTTTTGATCCGACCCAGAAGGCTCAGGAGCTCATGGTTCGCGGGCAGGCGGTTGACTTTGAGATCTCGCTTGCGAAAGCGATGATAGGAGATGTGGAGATTGAACTGATTCAGCCTCTGGACGACAAGAGTGATTATGCTCTGTTCCTGCGTGAACACGGAGAAGGTGTACATCATATTTCCGTTGATACCGATGTGTCTCAGTTTCAAAACGTGATGGAAGAGAGGGGTGTGGAGCAGCTGATCAGGGGAACCGTTCCCCATGTCGAGACCTTTATTTATTATGACACAGTACCGGAGATCGGGATGACGGTTGAAATACATGATCTGGTTACGCGATGAGCGAGGCACTTGTTATTATGAAAGAAAGGGAAAGCCGCCGTATCTTACGGATACAGCGGCTTTCTCCATGGAGAAAAGAGAGGCCGACAGGGGGAGTGCTCATTCTCTTGCCCGATCTGAAATAAACAGAATTTGTCGATGTGTCCAAAATGAACATGTTCCACGAAGCTGTCATGTATTCTGCAAAATTGTTTCGTTAAAATAGACAAAAAAATAACAGCGGAAAAGGAGAGGAAAACTATGGATATGATGGAGAGAATCTATGAGCGCGCGGCGGCCTGCCCGCAGCGTGTAGCGTTCCCGGAGGCGACGGAGGAGAAGATCCTGCTGGCGGCAAAGGAGTGCGTGGAGAAGAGGCTGATCGTTCCGGTTCTGGTAGGGGATCCGGCGGCGGTTCGGGCCGCTGCGGCGCAGTACAGCGTTGACCTCACGGGTATGGAGCTCTTTGACAGCACGGATGAGGCGGCAGTGGAGGAGCTGGTCGTCGCCTACCATCAGATGAATGACATGTTGTCTGAGAAGACGCTGAAGAGGCGCGCGCAGCGCGACTGCATGTACACGGCGCTCTATCTTCTGGCGCTTGGAAAGGTGGACGCCATGTTCTCCGGCCTCGTGCACACGACGGGAGACGTGATTGCGGCGGGTTCCCTGATTATCGGCCTGAAGGACGGCGTCGTCACGCCGTCGTCGATCGGCATCTTCAAGATCCCGGGCTACGAGGGGAGCGAGGGTGATCTGCTTGCTTTCGGCGATTCGGCGGTTTGCGTCAATCCGGAGCCGGAGGAGCTGGCGTCGGTCGCGGTCTCGGCCTGCGAGACGGTGCAGAGCCTGCTTGGCTGGGAGCCGCGCTGCGCGTTCCTTTCTTATTCTACTGACGGCTCCGCGGAGAGTTCGCTCGTAGACAAGGTGCGCGAGGCGCTGAAGATTGCGCAGGAGAAACGGCCGGATCTCAAGATCGACGGCGAGTTTCAGCTGGACGCCGCGATCAACCCGAAGGTGGCAGCGAAGAAGGTAGGCAGAGCGAGCGAGGTCGCCGGAAAGGCGAACATCATTATCTGGCCGGATATCAACGTCGGCAATATCGGCGTCAAGCTGGTGCAGAATTTTGCGGGTACGGACGCCTACGGCCCGCTGCTGCAGGGCTTTAAAAAGGTAGTCTGCGACTGCTCGCGCAGCGCGCCGGTATCGGAGCTGGTCGGCAACATCGCCATGGCGGCGGTCCGCGCGCAGAGTGAGGGAACGACAAACTCATGAGTATTATGAAAAAAAGATGGGTTGTCTTTGCGGCGAGCTGTCTCATCAATCTGTGTCTTGGCTCCATCTACGCCTGGAGCGTGCTGGCTGGCGGGATGGCGGAATACCTGAGCGCTTATACGGGAAATACCATCACGACGGGAGATCTGGCGATCGTGTATACTGTCGCGAATTCCGTTGGACCGATCACGATGATTTCCGGCGGCTTTTTCAATGATAAGTTTGGTCCGAAGAAGGTCATCCTGACAGGCGGACTGCTGTTTGGCGCGGGAATGATCCTGTCGGGTTTCGCGCACAGTGTCGGAAATCTCATTCTGACCTATGGTATTGTCTCCGGACTGGGTCTTGGAATGGCTTATGGGACGACGGTCAGTACCTGCATGAAGTTTTTCCCGGATAAGAGAGGGATTATCGGCGGTATCACGACCGCGGTTTACGGCCTGGGTTCTGTCGTATTGCCGCCGAGTGTGACGGCGATTCTGCAGGTCTCCGACGGAGCGCAGGCCTTTAAGATCCTCGGGGCGGTCTTCCTGCGGATTGTGTGCGGAGCTTCCCTTTTCATGGAACAGTGTCCGGCTGATTTTGTACCGGAGGGATATCAGCAGCAGGCAGGCGCATCGGCTCCTGCGGCGGTAAATAAGAGCTGGAAGGAGATGCTGTGTTCCCCGGAGTTTTATGTGATGCTTCCGCTCTTCACCTGCGGAGCCTTCAGCGGCATGATGATTATTTCGCAGGCCTCCGCGGTCGCGACGAATCAGATCGGGATGAGCGCGGCGATGGCGAGCGCGGCGGTGTCAGTGCTGGCTCTGTTCAACGCTTCCGGCAGAATCATTGCGGGTACGCTTTCAGACAGAATCGGCAGAGTCAATACGCTGACGATTGCAGCTGGACTTTCGATCTGTGGTCTTCTGTCCCTCTTCCTGGCGGGAGAAGGTGAATATGTACCGTTTTACCTGGGGCTGGCCATCGTGGGATTGTGCTTCGGCGCGTTTATGGGGATTTACCCTGGTTTTACGGCGGACTGCTTCGGAACAAAGAACAACAGCGTCAACTACGGCATTATGTTCATCGGCGTCGCCCTGGCGGGCTACTTTGGGCCGACCATAATGAGGAGCATCTACAATGCGGACGCTTCTTACGGGAGAGCTTTCCTGATTGCCGGAATCTTCGGCCTCGCCGGATTGATTCTGACTTTTGTCTATCGCCTGATTACGAAGTCTAAGAAATGAGAAAGGATAGGAAACTATGAAGGACTATAAAGTGTTTACGATCAACCCGGGTTCCACCTCGACGAAGGTGGCCTTGTTTAAGGGGACAGAGTGCCTGTTCTCCCAGAATGTCTCGCACAGTGCGGAGGAGCTGGCAACCTTTGCCAGCATGGCGGAGCAGTATCCCTACCGCGAGAAAACGATTCTGTCGCTTCTGGATGAAAACCAGATCGATATCAGCGACTGCGACGCCTTTGTCGGACGCGGCGGCGGCCTGCTCCCGATGGTGGGCGGCACCTACACGATCAACGAGATTCTGCTGGACCATGCCGCTAATAGCGCGAACGGCGTGATCCATCCGGCGCTGCTCGGGCCGCTGCTGGCTGACAGCTTCGCGAAAAAGGCGGGGGCGAAGGCCTTTGTTGTGAATGCTCCCGATACGGATGAATTTCAGGATGTCGCCAGGATGACCGGCATCGAGGGTGTTTACCGGAAGAGCCATCTCCATGTGTTGAATCTGAAGGAGACCGCAATCCGGCACAGCAAGGAAAATGGGAAACGCTATGAGGACTGCAATTATGTCGTCTGTCATATTGGCGGCGGCGTCTCGGTTTCCGCGCATCGGAAGGGGTGCATTATCGATGGCAACGATATTTCCGGCGGCTCCGGACCGATGGCGCCGACTCGCTGCGGTGATGTATCTGTCGTCGGGTTGATTGAGTGTCTGAACGCAGGTGACAGCATAAAGGAGATTCACCAGTATGCGCTGAAGACAGGCGGTTTTGTCTCCTGGCTCGGGACATCCGACGCGCTGGAGGTGTCGAAGCGGATCGAGGCCGGTGATAAAAAGGCGAAGATGGTCTGGGACACCTTTATCTATCAGATCGAGAAGTATATCGGCGCCATGGCCTGCGCTCTGGCGGGCAAGGTGGACGGGATTCTGCTCGGCGGCGGCATCGTGCACTCGAAGAAGCTGGTCGCGAGAATCACGGAGGACTGCGGCTGGATCGCGCCGGTCTATGCCTATCCGGGTGAATTTGAGATGGAAGCGATGGCGGCGGGTGCGATCCGCGTGCTCAGCGGCGAGGAGGAGTGCAAGGAATATACCGGAAAGCCCTCCTGGGATGGCTTTGATTTTTCATAGGAGACAAAATATATCTGGAGAACCGGGAGGGGAAGCGCCTCTATTATAAAAAAGAAGGACAGGGAAGGCCGCTGCTGCTGATCCACGGGGCGGCGGTGGACGCGGATTATTTCGAAGTGCTCTCGTCGTATCTGAGCCGGAAATACTGCGTGATGACCTATGACCGCAGGGGCGCCTCCCGCTCGGAGACGGCGGAAGACTATTCTCTGGAAGCGCAGGCGAGGGACGCGGTGGATGCGCTGCGGGCGCTTGCTGACGCTCCGGCCCTCGTCGTTGGCTGCAGTCTGGGCGCTTTGATCGCCATGCGTCTTACGGCGACGGAGCCCGCGCTGGTGGAGCGGCTTTTCCTTCATGAGCCTCCGGCCATGTTTTTTTTCAGAGATACAGGAGACGGAGGAGATGGCGGAGTGCAGGGCGATGTGCAAGCTGGTGGAGCAGGGGAAAGCCAGACGCGCGCTGCTGCGTTTTCTTCTTCTGATGAATGGGGAGAGCGACGAACGTGCCGCGCCGCGCACGCCGGAAAAGATCGACCAGCAGATGAAGAACGGAACGCTGTATATGCAGCATGAGTTTTCAGAGTTCTTCTTCGCGCCGGAGGAGGCCTTTTCCCTTCCCGCGCTGAATGGAAAGAAGATCTGCTGTCTGATCGGCGACTCGAAGAGAGACAGCCTGTTCGCCAGAAGCGCGAAGCTCCTGGCTGAGCGCCTGGACTGCCCGGTGCGCTATGTGCCGGGAGGTCACAACGCGCCCTACGACCTGCCTCTGGAGTTTGCCTGTGTGTTGCTGGGACTGCTGGAACTGGAGGGTGAGTGAGATGGAAGAAGATGCGTTTACAAAAGTTCTGACACAGCTTGGAGAGATGGAAAAAGCAAGTCGGATTATGCGTGATCACGGGTATGATAACGTGGTAAAGGTGCTGGAGGATGCCGCCCATATGATTCGCCATCAGACGGCGATCATAGCGGCGGACCGGTGCCGGATAAATTCACAAGGTCTTCAAGTGGCACAGAATAAAAGCGTGGAGTAATATTCCTGCTTCCATAGCATACGCAGGAATAGCCGTCCAGAGGAAAATCGTAGAAACAGGCGTCGCCCCGCGGGCTGAGCGTAGATAGCTCCCGCAAATCCTGCAGTCCGTCCCGCTTGATCATACATTCCTTGCGGCACCAGATGTCAAAGAAGCAGGCGGTGGGATCGTTGGAAGCGGACAGGAGCTCCTGCTCTTCCGGCATAAAGAAATGCCCGGCGATCGGTATGGACTCCGGCTGGTGGATTTCGACGTCGACGCCGATCGGGGAGGAGGATATACCGGCCATCGCGTAGCGCCCGGAGTGGGAGAGTGACAGATACGCCGGGACATCAGCAAGTACCGGCCGTCCATCTGCGTCAAAGCCTAGATGTTCCGAAGAAATGTCAGAGCGCTTCAGGAGCCTGCGGCAAAGTAGTCCCACGCCGAGGCTGAGACAGCGGTCTTCCTTGCTGCGGCAGGCGGAAATCTTGTCTTTGCGCGCCATGTCGACGAGTGAGAACGCTGCGTCAAAAAGTGCCGGTTCATGAAGAGGCGAACAGTCCAGCAGCGCGATATCTGTGAATCTTTTGTCCGAAATTATATTTGTTTTCATGAAAACAGTATAGCAAAAAGAAAAATGAAAATCTACCATACGAAGGCTCCGGATAACGCGGAATGAACCGAAAATGAACAAATATGCACAAAGTGTGCTGTCCATCCTGAAAATGTTTCGTTAAAATAACCACAGAAAATAAAAAAGGAGGTTTTTTCATGAATCCATTTAACCAGACAAATCCGCATAAACTTTTGCGGTGGTCTCCATCATCGGCGTCGGCTGCACGCCCTTTGCCGAGACCCTGAAGAACCCGGAGACGGAAGGACTCACAGAAGGCGAGCTCTTCGGCTATGCGGCGCTGAAAGCCATGGAGGACGCCGGCGTATCGCCGAAGGACGTTGAATTCTATTTCCACGGCTGCGCGAGTCCGATGGGAAGTTCCAATTATATGACGCCCAACATGCAGGTCGCGGAGTGGTTCGGCATGCGCGGCAAGGCTTCGGCGCATCATTCGGAGGCCAGCTGTACCGGTTATCTGGCGCTGGATCTCGCGATGCAGTCGGTCGCGTCCGGAAAGTATGATATCGTGCTGACCGGCGGCATTGATTTCGGCGATGCGCTCGCAAAGCAGGGCATCCCGTCCTGCTTCCGTCATTCCGTCAGCTTCGAGGAATTCCAGAGATCGACGGAATGGCTGATCGACAACGCCTATACCCGCCACCTGATGGGCAACTGTGGCCATGACAATACCGGCAGATGGTATCAGAACTATGCCGGCCTGACCACGGATGAGCTCGACAAGGCGCTCTGCATGTGCGCGATTGTGAACCGCGAGAATGCGGCGCTCAATCCGCTGTCCATCGATCATGTGACTTACCAGGAGGAGGCGAAGGCCGCGGGTTATGACGATGTCATGGAATACATGCAGTCCGACAACAATCCGAAGCTCAGCGAGATACAGCGTATCTCCGGCCTGGAGCACAAGTGTGACGGCGCGGCCGCGCTGATTCTCTGCGCGACGGACCTGGCGGAGAAGTTCACGAAGAATAAGCCGATCGAGATCCTCGGTGTGGGCAATTCCACGCTTGAGTCGAGTAACCCGGTTCTGGAAGTACAGGCGACGCAGGAAGCCGCGCGGCAGGTATACAATGTTTCGGGCGTAAAGCCGGAGGAGATCGACCTGCTCTACGTCAATGACTTTGTCATTAGCTCGCAGCTCATCAGCGCGGAGATGTCCGGCTATATTCCGGATAAGCAGGCCTGGAAGTATATCATGGACGGGCGCACGCGCTATGACGGAGACAGGCCGATCAACCCGAACGGCGGCCGTACGGCCTTCGGACACGCGCACGCGGCGTCGGGTCTTGCGGATTTCTACGACGCGGCTCTGCAGATGCGCGGGAAAGCCGGCGCGCACCAGATCAACAAGATTCCGAAGACGGCATTTCTGCGCGGCTACGGCGGCGGACAGAACCTTTGCAACGTGATTATCCGCACGAAAGACTGAGAAAGGAAGTGTGACTGATGGCGATTAAACTGGAAAAGCTGGTAAAGACCTATTATGATAAGCTGGAGGAAGGCAAGGTCATGGGCCGCAAGTGCCCGGTCTGCGGAAACGTGGAACGGCCGCCCGTCTACGCCTGCAATGCCTGCGGCAGCTATGAGACAGAATGGTACGAGATGAGTGGGAAGGGCAGCATCGTGGAACTCTATATGACAACGGCCATGAGCGCGAAAGCAGCGTACAAGCCTTATGAACCCTATGCGTACGCATGGGTGAAGGCGGAGGAAGGCCCGGAGCGCAATGTGATGATCCGCAATATCACGAAGCAGAACGAGGCCTATGTCCGCGCGCATCTGCCCTATCCCTGCCATACGGAGATCGTGCAGTGCGACGGCTACAAGACCTGCGTGTTCGCGATCGATCCGGTTGACGGAGAGGGAAATCCGATCGAGATAGAGAAAAAAGCGGCGGCTCCTGCGAAGAAGGAAGAAGCGGCGGCTCCTGCAGAACAGGCGGAAGCTCCCACACAGCCCGGCGTCTGCAAGGCGAAGCCGGAGACGGTTGCGGCTCTGATCAATCTTGTGGCGGAGTCCTACAAGGTGGACCCGGCGACGCTCAGCGCAGATACCACGTTTGAGATGGATCTGAAGGCTCCCTCGGTGATCTTTGTCGGCTTCTGCGCGAAGATTGAGGATGAATTCGATGTGATGGTGACGATCACGGACGCTTCTGCGGCGAAGACGATCGGCGGCGTGGCGGAGCTGGTCGATAAACTGGTGGAGGAAGGCTAATACCATAACCGTTCGGTTATCGACAATGAATTAACATGAAATTGTTTTTCTGACGCGGCACTATTATACTATGTATAAAGGCCTGCGGTAAAGAGAAGAGGCGCCGTAAAACAGTGTCTCTTTTCTTTTTTTTCTGAATCTGAACGCCTGTCTGTTTTCTGTACAAAAATCCACAAATCAAAAATAAACATATTCCGAATCCGTGTCTAATTTAGACATATTTTTTAAGGTCGATTGTAAAATGAAGTTGAACACCTAAAAAATCCATAGCGATTGAATCC
>JAJQCG010000065.1 GCA_021202815.1 Lachnospiraceae bacterium
GAATACGCTCAGGTTCAGGACAATCGCCAGGACAAAGAACAACACCAGTAAAATCTTCGTCCACTTCGCAATGGCTCCTTCCATCGAACGACCCTTATTCTTTCCCCAGTAGGTCTCCGCCGCACCCGCGAGAGCGCCGAGTCCGTCGGACTTGCCCTCCTGCATGAGCACCAGCACGGTCGCCACGATACAAATCAGTACAAATATTGCCATGAGAACATATCTCAGAATCTGCATTTTCACACCTCCTATGCGTCAAACAAAAGCATTGTAGCACAGCTTTCCAAAAATTACAACACCTTTGCGAGGAAACTTTTCAGTCGCTCATTCTGCGGATTCCCGAAGAATTCGCGCGGCTCGTTCTCCTCCATGATGACGCCCTCGTCGATGAACATGACCCTCGTCGCCACCTCCCGAGCAAAACCCATCTCATGCGTCACGACCACCATCGTCATGCCGTCGTCCGCGAGCTTCTTCATGAGCTCCAGCACCTCCCCGACCATCTCCGGGTCGAGCGCAGAGGTCGGCTCATCGAAGAGCATGACCTTGGGCTTCATCGCGAGGGAGCGCACGATCGCAATGCGCTGCTTCTGCCCGCCGGAGAGCTGGTTCGGATAGGCGTCCGCCTTGTCCTCGAGGTTCACGAGCTTCAGGAGCCGCATCGCCTCCTCCTCCGCCTCGGATTTACTCATAATCTTCGCGCGCTGCGGGGCGAGCGTGATATTATCCTTCACTGTCAGGTTCGCGAACAGATTGAAGTGCTGGAACACCATACCCATGTGCTGCCGCACCTTGTTGATATCCGTCTTCGGGTCAGTGATCTCCTGCCCGTCGAAGGCAATCGTGCCCGCGGTCGGCTGCTCCAGCAGGTTCAGACAGCGGAGGAACGTGGATTTGCCGGAGCCGGACGGTCCGACGATAACGACCTTCTCCCCGGGAGCAATGTGGGTGTCAATCTGTCTGATAACCTGATGATCGCCAAATGATTTCGATAAGCCTTTAACGTATATCACTTTGTCTGAGCCTCCCTTCCAGTTTTCCGAGCAGCCAGGTCAGGAACATGACCATGACAAGATAGATGGCCGCGATCGCGAAGAACGGCACGAAAGCCTGATAGGTCTTCGACTGGATGATCATCGCGCCCTTGGTCAGGTCCTTGAGGCCGATGACCGTCACGATCGATGTCTCCTTGAGCAGCGTGATCATCTCATTTCCAAGCGCAGGAAGCACATTCTTGAAGGCCTGCGGAATGATAATGAAACGCATCGTGTCCGCGTAGCTCATGCCGAGGGAACGGCCCGCCTCCATCTGCCCTGCGTCGATCGACATGATGCCGGAGCGGACGATCTCCGCGATATACGCGCCGGAGTTGATGCCGAAGGTGACGATTGCACAGCGGATCATATTGCTGTTGGTCGCGCGGGCGCTGGCCCAGATGACGAACCACATGATCAGGAGCTGCACCATCGTGGGCGTTCCGCGGATCACCGTCAGATAGACCTTGCAGACTCCGTTCAGGAATTTCAGAACCGGTCCTCTCTTATTTACCGGCTGCTGATCGTGCGCCGAGCGGATAATCGCGATGATCACGCCGATCACCAGTCCGAGAATCAGCGCGCAGACTGTCACGAGCAGCGTGATCCCGATTCCGCGGACAAAATACTGGTAATTATTGTCCAGTATGAAGGTCTGGTAAAGCCCCAGCTTCAGGCCGCTGATTAATTTTTCCAAGCCGTCTCCCCCTTTCAGAAAACGAGGGCGTTCAGAGCTCTATGCTGAACACCCCCGTTGATGCCCTTTCCATGGCTGTCCTGTCTCCATGCGGACTGCAGAAATCCGGTTCAGGCCTGCCGTCTCACATCGTACAGGAGAGAGCCATTACTCTGCTGTAATATAAGTATCAAGGATACTCTGCACCGTGCCATCCGCCGTGAGCTCCGCAAGAGCAGCGTTCAGCGCGTCGAGCAGCGCCTCATTGTCCTTGGACACCGCGATCGCGTACTCCTCGATGACATATTCCGTGTCAAGGATCGCAAGTCCCTCGTTGGCCTCCACAAAGGAGATCGCCGGCTGCTGGTCGATAACCACGCAATCCACCTTGCCCTGCAGCAGCGCCTGTACCGCAGTCGCGCCGTTCGTGTAGGCGATCACTCTGTCCTCGCCGTAATCGTCAGAGCAGTAAATATGTCCGGTCGTGCCTTCCTGCACGCCGATCAGCAGATCCTCATTGGAGAGGTCGTCCACCGACGTGATCTCAGAGCCCTCCGGCACGATGATCACCTGCACGCCGGTCGCGTAGGAATCGGTGAAGTTCACGTTCTCCAGTCTGTCCTCGGTCACGGTCATGCCCGCGATACCGACGTCAATCTTGCCGGACTGCACGGAGGTGATGATGGATGAGAAGTCCATATCCACGATCTCAAGCGTAAGGCCAAGCTTTTCAGCCAGCGCTTCCGCGATCTCCGCATCGATTCCGACGATCTCATCCTCATCATAGTATTCATAGGGCGGGAACGCCGCGTTCGTGCCCATCGTCAGGACGCCCTCGGTGACCGTGGTCACCTCGGCGGCTTCCGCGGACTCCTCAGAAGCCTCTTCCACAGCTTCCGTCTCTTCCTCAGCGGCTTCTTCGGTCTCCTCTTCCGTCGTCTCCTCTGTCGTGTCCGCCGACGTCGAACTGCTGCTTCCGCATCCTGCCAGAAGCGCCGCCGCCATGCTCACACAGAGAACCGCACTTAAGATTTTCTTTTTCATAATGTCTCCTCCTGTAAATTGATCTTCACGGATTTTTTCGAAACCCGCTTGCACCTATTATATAGGAAACTTCGCGAAATGCAAGCTCTTTTACTATAAAAGTCGCGGACGGCGGCTATGCGGACTGCATGCTTGCGACGCGAAGCTAGTCCTTTAGGGCATGCAAGGACACATAGACATCGGACGGACTAGCCTGTATGAGTAGGTTTATATTTCGTAGCTTTTATAACTTTTCCCATCCAGCTCCTTCCAGAGAAACACCCCGTCCTCATAGCTCATATAGCTGTGCGCGCTGCCCTCCTTCGGAATCGCCACCGAGCCGGGATTCATATAGATATAATCCTCGTGCTCGCGGCAGATCGGCACGTGCGTATGCCCGTGCAGCAGGATATCGCCCTTTCCCAGCATCGGAAGATTCCCCTCATGAAACACATGCCCGTGCGTCAGGAAAATCATCCGTCCGCGCTCGTAGAGGAAACCATAGTCCGCCAGTATCGGGAACTCCAGCACCATCTGATCGACCTCAGCGTCACAGTTGCCGCGCACGCAGAGAATGTCACGCTTCAGCGGATTCAGCATCGCGATGACCTCCTTCGGCGCGTAGCCCTCCGGCAGCTCGTTCCGCGGCCCGTGATAGAGAATGTCGCCGAGCAGAATCAGGCGCTCCGCCTGCTCTCTCTCATATGCCTCCAGCAGTTTCCCGCAGTAATATGCGGATCCGTGAATATCAGACGCGATCAGCAGTTTCATACAATTCCTCCGTCTCTTTTATCTGTTTTATAAGCCTTTGCTCCATGCTTTTTGTATCCTGCAGCGATGCAAACTCCGGTCTGTCGAAGCCAAGAAACGCGAAATCGCTGTGCCGCCGAAGGCCGAGCAGCCAGTCGGCCAGCTCCTCGCCCTCACCGAAAATTTCCGCCACGAAGTCTGTCATTTGATCCAGGTAAATGCAAAGTGCTGCGCGCTCCTCCTTAAGCGTTTCCTCTTCCTGCGCGAGCAATCTTCCGCGCTCCGCTGCCCGGACCGAATCTGCATTCTCAACGAACGGGACGGCAAAGCTTTTCGAATGCGGATAATCTGCAGTCTTTACGGCATCGCCAGCTTCCTCTTTGCCGGTAAATGTCTTCGCAGCATGAATTGTGTCCTCACCTGCCTTACCAAGAATCTCCCGCAGCCTCAGATCTGCCCACAGCTCAATGCGCTCCTCCGCTTCCTTCAGAAGGCCGTACTCTTTTTTGACCTTCCGCTCATGCTCCCGCTGCCGCAGAAATTCCTCCGGCGTCAGTCCTGCGGATGCATAACGCTCCAGCACCTCTCTCAGGCGTTTGAGCCTGCGGGTCTTTTCTCCGAGCGCCGTCATGCGCTGTGAGGCTGCCGCCAGCAGATGCTGAATAAACATGCAGCGCACATCCATCCCGGCCGCCTTCAGCTCTTCCTTCAGCGCGGACGTCTCCTCCAGCGTCAGACACCCGTCCAGAAGCTCCGGAATCCGATATGTGCCCATACAACGAAGGTATAGCCGGTAGTAGGCGTCAAAATCCGCCGCCGTCTCCCTGCTTCGCAGAAATTCTTCCACAAATGTATGCGTGACGGCAAGCCCCTGCCGCTCATATTCCTTCAATACGCTCGACAAGTCCTCCCAGCCTCTGGCCGTGACGAACTCCGACTTCTCGCGCGTCAGCGTCACGCGGTAGAACTGCTCCGGCTTCATCTCCAGATAAGAAAGAATCGCAGGATGAACGCCGCCGGGCAGCGCGTAGTCCTTCCAGACGCCGAAATCAGCCTCGATCTCCAGCGTCCGCACGCGATCGAGCGCCGCCATGTCAAGCTCCCGCGCCGCACGGTTGAACTCCGGAGGGTTACCCGCCGCGACGATGACCCAGCCCTCCGGAATCCGGTGCGTGCCGAAGGTCTTGAACTGCAGAAGCTGCAGCATGGTCGGAAGCAGCGTCTCCGAGACGCAGTTGATCTCGTCCAGGAAGAGGATGCCCTCGCGGTGTCCGCTTTCCTTCATATAAGAATAGAGCGAGGCGACGATCTCACTGAGCGTATACTCCGTCGCCGTATATTCTTTTCCGTCAAATTCACGCCGCACCAGCTCCGGCAGGCCCACCGCGCTCTGTCTCGTATGATGCGTCATCGCGTAGGAGACCATGCCCACGCTGCAGATTTCCGCGGCCTGCCATGCGATCGCCGTTTTGCCAATGCCTGGCGGCCCCATGAGAAGGAGCGGCCGCTGTCGCTCCTGCGGGACGCGGAAACAGCCCTGTTCATCCCTTGCTGTATAGGCCTTTACGCTCCTTATGATTTCCTCGCGCGCTTCCTGTATATTCATATAAATCTCCATTCCGCCGCCTTTTGGCAAGTGACCGCGAAAGACACCAACAGATTATGAAACTGCATTCACTCCAGACACAGGTCATACGCCCAGTCCGGCGTCCTCCCCTTCTTCAGATCCTTACTCAGGAACACAAACGCCGTCTCATAGGCCGGAGCCTCGGAAGGATAGACGCCGTCCCCATCCGTAAAGTAGAGAAGTCCCCGCAGGTCACTCAGCTCTCCTGACTCACACATCTCGTCCACCAGCCGGAAGACCGGCGTGAAATCCGTATCCCCATGTCCTTTGACCTCAATATCCCGCAGGTAATCCTTCCATTCCCGCTCGGAGGATATTCGCGCATGATCCTGCACCAGGCAGTCGCACTGGATGATATGGACATGCATCTCTTCAAAGAAATTTTCCTTCTCCCGCAGAATCTCCCAGGTCTCCTCGAGAAAATGCCGAACCATCTCGCCCGAGCAGGAACCGGAGGTGTCGATCGCGATGACGAGCTCGCGCAGCTTCCGAACCTCCCGGTACTCGAGCGGTTCGAGAAATACCAGATTTTCATACCTGCTCCGACTGTAATCATAGGGAATATAGTCGAAGCTGTCAAGATCGAGACGCCGCTCCTCGCCGGATACCGCGAAGCGTTTCAGGAAGCGCTGGTAGTCATAGCCCCGCCTTTCTTCGAGCACGATCGCCTGCGTCTCCCCGCCGCCGCTTCCGCCCGCCTGCCGCCGGTGCTCGCGCTCACTCAGCGGAAGGCTCTCAAAGACCGTCCGCCAGCGGTGCACCGCCGTCAGCTTTCTCTGTAAATCGTCCGGCGCTCCGGTTTCCCGGAATACGCGTTCCTCTCCGTCTTGCTCCCGCTGCGTCCAGCGCGAGTGGTCGTCCCGGCGAAAACCCTGCTCCAGCTCCCGGAGCCGCTCTTTATCCCGCAGCGCCAGCCATTCGGCGATTTCCCGCTCCCGCATCGGAATCTCTGCTTCCTTAAGCTCCCGGTAGCAGCGGCTCCGCGCCGCAGGGATCGGCCTTTCGAAGCCGGGTACCGCCATACGGTCAATCCGGTACTCCGTCGCGATATCACAGGCCAGCGCCCAGATTCTCCTGCCACAGACCGGCTCCCGGAACGCGTGCAGATAGAGCCCGTGCAGCAGAAGGTGAAGCTGCACGCGCATCAATCGCCGCGAATCCTCCGCAAAAAGGCGGCAGACCTCCGCGGGATTCCACCAGAAGTCCACGCCGTCCGTACCGGAGACACCGTCTGTCCAGCGGTTCTCCGGAACGGCCAGCGCCGCGCCGAAGTGCGGCAGACGCTCCCGCAGCGTAAGCTGCATCAGCCGCAGCGCCTCCGCGGCCAGGGATGTGATGTGATCGCTGTCCATATTTTCCCTTTCACTTTTCCTTTTCCCTTAAAATTCTCCTTCATTTTACTTTAGAATAACGAAGATTTCAATGAATACGACGCAGATTCCGCCGCTTTCTGTTCATTTGCATTTTTTCAGAGCGTATAGTATACTTAGAAAAGTCACGAAGCAATCAACTTTTTCATGAAGATAGAGGTTAAACAGTATGAAAATGCAGGAATCCCCGGAAGATTATCTCGAAGCGATCCTTGTCTTATCCAGGAAGCTCGGAAATGTCCGCTCCATCGACGTCGCGAATTATCTCGGCTACAGCAAGCCCAGCATCAGCGTCGCGATGAAGCGCCTGCGCGAAAACGGCTTCGTCGCGCTCGACGACCACGGCAATCTGATTCTGACCGGTTCCGGTCTGTCGATCGCCCTGAAGATCTATGAGCGCCACCTGACCATCTCGCAGTTTCTGATATCCATCGGCGTCAGCGAGGAAGTCGCGAAAAAAGACGCCTGCCGCATGGAGCACGTCATCAGCGACGAAAGCTTCGAAAAAATCAAAGCCATCACCAGCTCTTCCTTCCTCGGCAGCGGAAACTGAATGCCGGACGCCACGGAAAAAGCCTTGCTATTTCCCCGATTCTGGGATATAGTAGTCTTCGTTGGCACAAAATAAGGGAAAAAGGTGATAAAATGGTTTTAAGTTCACTTCTCGCCCAGATGGTCAAGCTTTTTTCTGTCATCATCGTGGGTTATATTCTGAATAAAATAGGAATCATGGACAGTGATTTCAATAAGAAGCTCCCGCACCTGGTACTCAATGTGACCCTGCCGGCCATGGTCCTTGGATCCGTCCTGACCTCGACCGTAAAACACAGTCTGAGCGAGCTGGGCGTACTGGTGCTGGGGACGGCGCTCCTTTACATTGTCCAGCTGCTCGCGGCATTCACGGTTCCTTCTCTCATTCCCGCGGGCAAATCAGAGCGGAGCGTCTATCGCTTTGTCGCGATGTTCGGAAATACCGCTTTCATCGGCTATCCGATCATCGAGGCCATCTGGGGCAGCGACGCCTTTTTTTATGCCATGATTGTCAACCTGCCCTTCAATCTCTTTGCCTTTACGCTGGGAGTCGGCCTGATAGCAGGCGGCAGTAAGGTGGAAAAAAACTGGAAGATGTTTTTAAACTCAGGCGTGATCTCCTCGCTGCTGGCAGCGGTCTTCGCGCTGACGGATATTGCGATCCCGTCCTTCGTCGGCGAGGTATGCGAGCTGGTGGGGCAGATCACGACCCCGTCCGCGCTCCTGATTATCGGCGTTTTTCTGGCGGATCTGCCGCTGAAAGAAGTGCTGGGCGGCGTCAAAATCTGGATCATGGCCGCCGTGCGACTGCTGGCGGTTCCGTTTGTGCTCCTGCTGATTCTTTCGCACCTGATCTCCGATCCGACGATCATCGGAGTCGTGGTTGTCCTGGGCGGCATACCCTGCGCGACGAACGGTCTGATGTTCTATCTGGAGTACGACGGCGAGAGCAAGATCATGGGACAGGCCATCTTCCTCGCCACGCTCCTGGCAATCCTGACGATCCCGTTTATCACTTCGTTTCTCGTCTGAACGAAAACGCCCCGCACAGCCGCGAGGCGCTTTTTCAGTCTTTCTTTTTCGCTCTCCGCTCCCGATCGCAGACGATCCACTCTTCCAGTGTGAGCGGCGTATAATCCGAATACATGCAGAAGCAGTTGATCATATTGGACGGAATCGGCCTTCTTTCGCCGTCTGCATCTTCATGGATCGTGGCGCGCGTGATCTCCTGAAACTGCTCGATCAGGCGCTGGTCCTCTGTATCGTGCACATGCCCGTAGAGCATGTATACCTTCGCTTCCCCCTTCTTATTCAGACGGTACTGCCCGTTGTAGCACATGATCGGATAGTGACAGAGCACCACCTTCCTCCCGTTGTCGTGCATCTCCTTATAGGGCAGGATCCACTCGAAGCGCGCCGCGTTATACGCCTTATTCCGCAGAAAGCGGTCATGATTCCCCTGTATCAGGCAGAGGCGCCCATGCAGCTTTTCGAGAAGTTCATTCGTCTCCTCCGCCTTTCCCCAGGACAGATCGCCGAGAATAATCACTTCGTCATTTCTGCGCACCCTGTCATTCCACTTTCGCAGCATGTACGCGTTCATCTCCTCCGCGTCCGCGAAACCCCGGCGGTCCATCTTCGTGTTCAGACCCTCGTGGAAAAAATGCGGGTCGGCGATATAATATCTCACGGCGGCACCTCCCTCACACGTCTGATCCGGCACATGTTCTCTGTCTACTATGCCACTGCTCCAAGCTCGCCCACCCTCGAGATGAATTCCTTCAAGTCCTCAATGTAGAGATATGGCTCGTACTCAGCATAAATTTCCGGATCGTCCAATATTACTATCTGAACGTTCTCTGCGCGCAACG
Source organism: Lachnospiraceae bacterium (assembly GCA_021202815.1). Lineage (GTDB taxonomy): Bacteria > Bacillota > Clostridia > Lachnospirales > Lachnospiraceae > Hominiventricola. Next base: position 8,883 of record JAJQCG010000065.1, read on the forward strand.
CCTCCAGAGTTCCCGGCAGACATCTCGCCTCATTCGCCGTCTTGCAACAATAAGCAATACATCCCTGCTGATCAAATACCTTTGCAATCACATATAACCTTCTTTCACCCATTCTGATTTCCTTTCTCCAGTTCATTTAAATCCATCCCGCTTTTCTCTTTCGTTTATTCTAATAAACCTGCTCCGATATTGCAAGCCATTTGACATCTTCTCCCCCACGCCTGGCTGTTCCACAGCGGACGCTTCGACTTCGTGGTCTACGAGCAGGCGCGCGGCGGCGAGGAACGCCCCATCCTCGCGATCGAGCTGGACGGACGCGAGCACCTGACCGACGAGGCCGTGAGGCGGCGCGACCAGGAGAAGCAGGCCATCTGTAGGGCACAGGGCTTCGAGTTGATCCGCGTCGAGAACTCCTACGCCAAACGCTATTACTACATCAAGAAAATCCTAGAGGACTACTTCCGGCATGTAAGATAGCAATAACAGTTCAGGCCACATTTAATTTACTTTCAAGTAAATTACTTCAGAGTAAATTATCATAGTTCCATGCTTCGTATTCAAGCTTTCGAAAACTTCCATATCTTCCGTATCTGCCACGACAGTTCTTCGTAGGTCCAGGCGCGGCTGCTGTTCACTATGCTGTTGGGGTCGTTCAGGGTAAAGCCCTCGTCCGTATAGCCCGTCAGCACGATGAAATGCCCCCGGTCTGTGAAGTCGCCCTTGCGCACGGAGCAGACGAGCGTGTGCCCCGCGTCCAGCGCCGCCTTCATGCTGGCCTCGTCGAGCGCCTGCTCCCTCGACTGAATCCCGAAGGCAAGGCAGCCGCTGTTGATCAGCGACCAGTCCGTGCCCTTGCCGGAGATATAGTAGCCGTTTTCCTCCGCGTACTCCGCGATGTAAAGCGGCGTATAGTCGGCTTCGCCTGTCAGGTAGATCGCCACCATCGAGAGGCAGGTCGGCGCGCAGCCGGTGTAGCCAATCAGGCCGTCGCCGTAAGACGCGTAGCCCCAGCGTGCGTCCCACTGCAGCAGCAGCGGAAGCGTCTCGCCTTCCGCCTCCTCACTGAGGTCGATCTCCTGCTCCTCATCGGAGAGCTCCGGGTAATGATAGACATAATCCAGCGTCTCCGCATTCTTCCCGAGAAGCTCCAGCAAATCCTCCGTGTAGAGCCCGGCATGCTCCTGAATGTAGGTTTCTTTTTCCGCATCGCTCATCTCGTCCTCCAGTGCCGCCGCTTCGTCCGGGCCGCCATCCGCCAGAAGATCCCCTGTGTCACTGTCCGCCTGCTTCCAGATACCGCTTTCCGCCGCAAACGCTCGGCCGATACCGTACAGCGTCTTTCCTACCAGAAAGAATGCCAGAACGGCAAAGAAAAACATAGCCAGTGCGAGCCTCCTTTTGATTTTCCTGCGCTGCTCTCTCATCTGCCGGATTCTCCTGCATTTTTTCTTGTATGCGCTACTCTCCCGCTCCATAAAAAATACCTGCTTTCTGTACTATTGCTTACAGAATAGCAGGTATTTGCCTCCTGTCTCTGGACGAGATGTGTCAGATCTGTCACAAACGAGCGGAAACGTCACAGAAAAAACTTTGCTCGACAGGTAAAATCCGGGGTGTCGCAGATTTCTACGCTTCCTCGAGGAAAAGGCAGAGCCACAGCGTGTCGCTGTCCGGTTCGAAGTACGCGTCTCCCCGTATCTGGAACGTACCATCCATGCTCTCCGACTGCACATAGTAATACAGCAGCTGTTTTCCCACATCTTCCCGCTGTGCGACGTCCCCGGAAAAGCTAACGCCGACGAACTGTCCGTAGGCCGAGATCATATTCCCACAGAATTCCTCTGCATCCGTAATCTCCACAGCCTCCAGAAGAAGATTCAGGCAGATCGGCACGCCGGTGCTCAGATCGAAGATCACCTGATTATCCTCCGTCTCAAGGCCGCCCAGCAGGAAATCCGCGGAAGGGTAATCGGCGCGCAGCAGCCAGCTGCTTCCCGACTCGTCCAGCAGCTGCACGGCGACCGCGCTGTCCCAGGCGTAGAGAAAACTCCCCAGCTGCCCGTATCCCGCGGAATAGAGCGCGTGCTGCCGGTCGGTCCAGAGCCCGGGCTGAATCAGGATATCCGCATCCGAATCCGCGGAGCCGGAAACCTGAATCGCCTCCGTGCTGTCATAGATCGCGATATTGCCGTCATACGCCGTTTCTATTTCATAGCCCCAAGTGAGCCCATACTCCTCGTTGACGCTCTGCAGCTGGCGGATGGACTTCAGAAGCGCGCTCCGGTTCGTCTCATACTCCTCGCTGTAGACCTCCACCTCCGCCGCGGCGACCGCGCCGCCCTTCCAGCTGTACGAACTGCGCAGCACCCCGATCAGAGCCCGCGGCAGAAGGACGCCCAGCGCCAGGATCGCCAGTGTCAGTGCCGCCGGAAGCAAAAATTTCCATCTGCGTTTCATGCTTCCTCCACCTCCCTGCAAACGGGCAGCGTCAGCTCCGCCGTTGTCCCCTCTCCTTCCACGCTGTAAAAATGGAGCTGTCCTCCATGGATGCGCGCGATTTTCTCACAGAGCGCCAGACCCAGGCCCGCGCCGTGCTCGCTGCGCGAGCGGGATTTGTCCACCATGTAGAAGGCCTCCGTAATCCGGGAGAGCTCCGCAGCCGGAATTCCGCGCCCGTCGTCCGTCACCTGAACCTGATACTCGCCTCCGCTCCTGCGCCCCAGCACCATCACGCCGCTTCCTCCGGATTTCAGCACATTGTCGATCAGATTCAAAAGCAGGGTCTTGAAGAGGTCGTATTCGATGCGGATACAGCCCGGCTCGCAGAGGAAATGCAGCGCCACGCCCTCCTGCACGCCGCTCTCCCTGTAGCTCAGCTCCACGTCCCGGAACACCGTATCCGCCTCCATGACCTCCAGCAGATACTCCTGCCGCTCCAGCGTGAACAGTTCCATCAGCTTGAAGGACAGCGCCTCCAGCCGCAGCCCTTCATTTAAAATATAGCCCGCCGCCTCCCGTACCTGCTCCTGCGGCAGTTCCTTCTGGTACAGGGTGTCAGCGTAGCCGATAATGCTCGTCATCGGCGTCTTCAGCTCATGGGCAAAACTCGCGGTAAAGGCCTCCTTCTGCCGCGCGGAGAGCTCGAGCTGCTGCATCTTTTCCTCAATGGAATCGGCCATCGCGTTGAAGCTGCGCGCCAGGTCGCCGATTTCATCATCTGAGCGGACAGCAGCCCGGGAGGAATAGTCCCCTCCGGCGAACGCCCGGCTCGTCTGTTCCAGCTGTCCCACCGGGCGTGTCAGATACCATGTCATAAGAAGCGCGAACACTGCCCCGATGCACTCCACCGCCAGAAAGACCAGCTGACAGTTCTGCTGCAGAGACTGCGACTCCCGGAAGAGATTGGAAATGTCCTGCTCCGTCCGCAGCGTGAGCGACAGCTCTCCCTGGGTAAAGCTGCTGACGACAGTGAGGATTTCACGACCCTCTCCCGCGAACAAATCGTTGACCGGGGCGGCTCCCGCATCGGGCTCCACGGCACTTTCCTCTGTGACTGTGCCCACTTCCGAGACGCTATAGACCAGTCTCTCCGTCTGCGCACCCTCCTCTGCCTCCGTGAGCGACAGCGTGACCGACAGACTCTCCGCAGTCTGCTCCGCCATCTCCTAAATCGTCTCCTGCGTCGCCGCGCTGTTCCGCTGCATCGTGAGAAGATTGGAGCGCAACGCGTATTTCACGATCTGATGCTGCCGCAGAGTGTCGTCCATCTGCCTGCTCATCGCATTCTCAAAGGAGGAGGACACCGTATAATACTCCGCGAAGGACAGCGACGCCGTCAAAAGCAGCAGCACGCACAGATACATGCGGACAAAAAGCTTCATGTCCCCTCCTTTCCCGGATTCCACAGGCGGTAGCCCATACGGGGCACGGTCTGGATCGTGTCCGTAAAGCCGAGCTTCCTGCGCAGGCGCTGGATGTGATTGTCGAGCGTGTGCGTCTCCCCGGTGTACTCCTCCGCCCAGACCTGCTCATAGAGGAAGGCGCGGGTGAGCGCCACGTTGCTGTGCCGCAGCAGTACGACGAGCAGATCGAACTCCTTGACCGTCAGATCGACCGGCTGTCCCTCCTTCTAGACGATGCGCGCCTCCGGGTCAACCGTCACGTCGCGGCAGACAAGCTTTGTATTTCGCAGCGTCCGACGCAATACCGACTCGATGCGCGCCAGCAGCTCCCCGATCTGGAAGGGCTTCACCAGATAATCGTCCGCCCCCATCTTCAGCCCCCGGATCCGATCCTGCACCTGCCCCATCGCGGACAGGATGATGACCGGCGTCCCGGTCGGACACATATATTCGAGCAGCTCGAAGCCGCTGTATTTCGGCAGCATCAGATCCAACAACACCAGATCAAAGGATTTCTCATCGAAACGCGCGAGCCCCTCCTCGCCATCCATCGCACAGACGCAGCGAAAGCCCTCGCGGCTCAGTGTCCCCGCGATCAGATGGGAAATGGCCTTATCATCCTCCACAATCAGTATGTCCGTCATCGCACTCACCTCATAAATATTTTAGCATGGAAATGTGTAGGAGTTGTCACAGACACCGGCGCCGGCTGAAGTGAAAAGTTTACTTCCACTTTGAAAAGAGGGTCAAATGGAGTGGCAA
>JAJQCG010000007.1 GCA_021202815.1 Lachnospiraceae bacterium
AGAACATGTAAAAAAGAGCGGAATCTCGGGAGGTTTTGAGTTTCCGAGAACGCTCGAAAGAGCAAAAGGAGGAGAGAACTAGAGAAACGGAAAGGAAATCACATGACATATGACAGATTTTTGGATCTCCTGGAGGAAGAAATACGCGGCAGGCTGCTGCAGGGCGAGCAGGTCCGCAGGGTCCATGTGCTGAAGAATAATAATGTGCATCTGGATGGATTCAGCTGTATGCTGCCGGGACGCCGGGAACAGCCTACGGTCTATGTGAATAATTTTTACCGGAGCAGTCCGGATCCCGGCTATATACGGGAGATCGCGCAGACGGTGCTGAGCCTGCAGCGGGAGAGTCGGGCATTGCCGGGAGAGGAGGTGAAAAAACTGCTGGAATCTGACCGGGCGCGTGAACTGATTTACTGTCGGCTGATTTCCGCGGCACGCAATACAGAGCTTCTGGAGCAGGTTCCCTGCAAAAGATGGCTGGATCTGGCCATCGTATACTATCTGAAAATTCCCGATCATATAATAAAGAACGCGACGGCGCTGGTACATAAGGAGCACATGCTCAGCTGGGGGATGACGCCGGAGGAGCTTCATGAGACCGCCGTGCGGAACATGCGCCGGGAACCGGCCTTTTTCCAGCCGCTCGAACAGTTGCTGGGAGAATATGGACTGGAGAATAAGAAAAGCAGCCTCTATGTCCTGAGCAACAGCCGGAAGGAGTACGGCGCGGCCTGCATCCTGGATCCGGGCGTGCAGAGAATGTGCGCGGAGCGCCTGGGCGGGGATTACTATGTGCTGCCGAGCAGTATTCATGAGGTGATTCTGCTTCCGGTCGCCGATGCGCCGCAGGACGCGGATCTGGAGGAGATCGTGCGCACGGTGAACAGGCGCTGCGTGAGCCGGGAGGAGTACCTGAGCGGAAATGTGTATTATTATTCGACGGCGGAGAAGAGAGTGCTGCTGTGGCGGAAGGGGTGATTCAGCGAGGCAGGCGTCGGGTAAGGTAGTGGCGGTTCGGAGTGGCGCTGGGTAAGATAATGGCAGTTCAGCAGGCTCCAGGAAGCCCGCTATGCGGGCTTCCTGGAGCTACTGGGCGTTCCGCCCAGCTTACAAAATAAAAAGCCAGCCTTTTGCAGATAAATCTGCAACGGCTCCCTTTTTATTTTTCTGCCGCGCTGAACTGGTGGAAATATATTACAACTTTGTTACAAAAAACATTTGCTTATTTCTTCAACTTGGTGTATGATAGGTGAGGTAATAAACCATGCACCTGTAGCTCAGCTGGATAGAGCACGGGCCTCCGACGCCCGGTGTCGCAAGTTCGAATCTTGTCAGGTGCATTTTTCGTTCTTACTTTTCGAGGGAAGCTGTTATGGAAATTCATATCTGGAGGAATTTACCATGAAACTGAACAAAGAGGAGATCCTGAAACTTTTACAGAAATACAGGCTGTATATTGCGGCGCTCGCGGTGCTGCTTGTCGTGATCATTGTGCTGGCCGTCAGCTGCGGTAGCGGGGACGCGCAGGAGAGCATTTCCGGGGAGACTTCGCAGGAGACGGAAGATACGGCCGAGGGAGAGGCTGAAGAGGGCGAAGCGGAAGAGACGGAAGTAGAAAATGTGCTGACTCTGAATGAGCATGCGTCCATCATCACGCTGGTGAAGACCTATATGGACTGCATCGTGGACGGAGACGTGGACACGCTGGCGCTGATCGTCGACGAGCTGTCCGACGAGGACAGTGCGGAGATCGAAAAGAACGACAGAGCCTATGAGTCCTATAGCAATCTGGTCTGCTATACCATGAACGGACTGGAGGAGGACGCCTACATCGCGTTCATCTGTTATGATATGAAGATCGACGGCGTGGAGACGCTCGCGCCCGGTATCATCTGCCTTTCCCTGTTGCCGCAGGATGAGTACGGGGATCGTCTGATCCAGTACAGCAGTGTGGATGATGACGCAGATCTGCAGGTCTATGTCGAGGAGCTGGAACAGGACGAGGACGTGCAGGCACTCTATGCCGACGTGCAGGCGCGCTATGAGGAGGCGCTGGAGAGCGATTCCACGCTGGCGCAGTTCATGCAGAGTGCGCTGGAGCTCGCGAGCGATGAGTCCGAGGAGGAGAGCGCGGAAGAGAGTGAGGAGACCGCGGATGCGTCGGAGGAGACGGCTGACAAGGCTGTAGATACCGGCGAAGCGACCGCGGAGAACCGTACGACGCGCGTGACGGATACCGTAAATGTGCGCAGCGAGGCGTCGACGGATTCCAGCCGGGTGGCGGTAGCCTACCAGGGCGAGTCGGTCACCGTGGTCGAGTCCTATGAGAACGGCTGGAGCAAGATCGAGTACAATGGCCAGACCGGCTATGTGATGAGCGAGTACCTGGAATGATACCAATGATATCTGAATAAAATAGGAAAAAGCTCCATACCCTAGGATTACAGCGAGGGAAAGGAGCTTTTTTATGATTACCGGAGCAGACAGGGCAGTACTTACCGAATGTTATAAGAACGCGCACGTGGGCCGCGACGCGATCAATATACTGATCAGCAAGGTGGAGGACGAGGATCTGGCGCTCGACCTGAACCGTCAGGCCTGCCGCTTCTTGCGTTATGAGGAACAGGTGGAGCGGGAATTTGCGAAGGAGAAGGAGGAAATGCCGCGTGAGAGCCTGCTTGACCGCACAAAGCTCTGGGGCGGCATTCAGATGAACACGCTGCTCAATACCAGCACGCCGCATCTCGCGGACATGCTGATTCGCGGGAACGCGATGGGTATTACCGACCTGATGAAGGCCGTGAAGGCGAACCGCGGCGCGCAGAGGGAGTACTGTGAGATGGCGCGGGAGATCATGGATTTTGAAGAGAAAAATATGGAGAAGCTCCGGGCTTATCTATAGAGAAGAGGGTCTGGTCTTTTTCAGAAATCTCTGGTATGATAGGGAGGCGGGGCTGCGCGGCAGGCAGTCCCGGAAGGGAACAGTACATAGATGATTCGTTTGAATAAATATCTGAGCGAGGCCGGCGTCTGCTCACGGCGCGAGGCGGACCGTCTGATCGGGGCGGGGCGCGTGAGCGTTGACGGACGGGCGGCACAGCTCGGAATGCAGATCGAGGAGGGGCAGAGTGTACTCCTCGACGGAAAGCCGGTTGAAAAGAAGGAGGGTCTCATTCTTCTGGCAGTCAATAAGCCGCGCGGCGTCGTCTGCTCGGAGAAGAGCCAGGGCGGCGACGTGAATATTATCGATTTTCTGAATTATCCGCAGCGCATCACTTACGCCGGAAGGCTGGACAAGGATTCAGAGGGCCTGCTCCTGATGACGAATCAGGGCGATCTTATCCAGCGTATGATGCGCGGCGCGAATTCCCATGAAAAGGAATATGAGGTCACACTCGACCGCGACTTCAACGATCGTTTTCTGAAGGATATGGCGGCGGGCGTGAGCCTGCGCGAGCTCGGCGTCACGACGAGACCCTGTCAGATCGAGCGGATCGGGAAGCGCTCGTTCCGCATCGTGCTGACGCAGGGGCTGAACCGGCAGATCCGCAGGATGTGCGGGGAATTCGGCTATCATGTGCAGGAGCTGAAAAGGGTGCGGGTTCTGAATATCCGCCTCGGTCACCTGAAGACCGGCGCCTGGCGGAATGTGACGGAGAAGGAGCGCCTGGAGTTGATGGCGCTGCTGGACGAAGGGCAGGAGGATGTGCAGGATGAGTGAGAGAGAGACGAAGATCGCCAGGATGCGGGAGCTGGGCGCGCAGCTTCTGGCGGCTTCAAAGGCCTATTACCAGGAAGACCGCGAGATCATGAGCAATCTCGAGTATGATAAACTGTACGATGAGCTCGTGGGCCTGGAACAGGAGACGGGCATGGTGCTCTCCGGCAGCCCGACCGTGACGGTCGGTTATGAGGCCGTCGATGAGCTGCCAAAGGAGCGGCATGAGACGCCGATGCTCTCGCTCGACAAGACGAAGGACGTCGGCACGCTCGCGGACTTTGCCGGGGAGCACGAGGTGCTTCTGTCATGGAAGCTGGACGGGCTGACGGTCGTGCTTACCTACGAGAACGGCGCGCTCTTCAAGGCCGTGACGCGCGGGAACGGCGAGGTCGGCGAGGTCATCACGAACAACGCGCGTGTTTTCCGGAATGTACCGCTTAAGATTCCGCATAAGGGCACGACGGTGCTGCGCGGTGAGGCGGTCATCCGCTATTCGGATTTCGAGCGTATCAACCGGGAGATCGACGACGAGGCGGCCCGCTACAAGAATCCCCGCAATCTCTGCAGCGGTTCTGTGCGGCAGCTCAATAACGAGATCACTGCGCAGCGCTGCGTCTATTTCTATGCTTTCGCGCTCGTACGCGCGGACGGCGTCGATTTTGAAAATTCCAGGGAAAGGCAGTTTCTCTGGATGAAGGAGCAGGGCTTCGACGTGGTGGAATACAAAAAAGTGACCGGCTCTCAGGTGCCGGATGCGGTGCGCGCCTTCTCCGAGGCGATTGCGCAGAATGATTTTCCTTCGGATGGGCTGGTCAGCGTTTATGAGGATATCGCCTATGGTCAGTCGCTCGGCCGCACGGCGAAATTTCCGCGCGATTCCTATGCTTTCAAGTGGCAGGACGAGCAGCGCGAGACAAAGCTCGTCGAAATCGAGTGGAGCCCCTCGCGCACCGGCCTCATCAATCCGGTTGCGGTCTTTGAGCCGGTGGAGCTCGAAGGGACGACGGTCAGCCGCGCGTCGGTGCACAATGTCAGCATCCTGAAGGCGCTGCGCCTCGGCATCGGCGACGAGATCACCGTTTACAAGGCCAATATGATCATTCCCCAGATCGCGGAGAACCTGACCGGCAGCGGAAACGCGCCGATTCCGGAGCGCTGTCCGGTCTGTGGCGGCCCCACCAGGATCGAGGACACGGGTGGCGTGGAGTCGCTCTACTGCACGAATCCGGACTGCCAGGCGAAGAAGATCAAGGCCTTCACGCTCTTTGTGAGCCGCGACGCCATGAACATCGACGGTCTCTCCGAGATGACGCTCGAAAAGCTGATCGGAAAGGGCTTCATCCATGAGTATGCGGACCTGTTCCATCTGGACCGTCACCGCGATGAGATCGTGGAGATGGAGGGCTTCGGGGAGAAATCTTATGAGAATCTGATCGGGAGTGCCGAAAAGGCGCGCCGCACGACGCTTGCCCGCGTGATTTACAGTCTGGGCATCCCGAATATCGGCCTTGCGAACGCGAAGCTGCTCTGTCGGGAATATCAGGACGATCTCGACCGCCTGCGGGGCGCGACAGCGGAGGAACTGAGCGAAATCCCCGGTATCGGCGGCGTGATCGGCGCGGCCGTGGTGGAGTATTTCCGTGACGCGGAGCATAACCGCTGGCTCGATGATCTCCTGGACGAGCTCTCCCTTTACCGTGAGGAGACGGACGAGAGCGCGCAGACGCTCGCCGGAAAGGTCTTTGTGATCACCGGAAGCCTCATGCATTTTCCAAACAGAAACGCCCTCAAGGATCTGATCGAGTCGAAGGGCGGGAAGGTGACCGGGAGCGTGACCTCGAAGACCAGTTTTCTTATTAACAACGACGTCCATTCGGCTTCTTCCAAAAATAAAAAGGCGAAGGAGCTGGGTGTTGAAATCATATCGGAACAGGATTTCCTGGACCGTTATACACAGAATGAGGAGGAAAAAATATCATGAATCTGGAAGCTGTTATCGCAACCCTTTGGCCAAAGCTTCTCTCGGCAGGCATGTCGGTCGTCTGGGCGCTGGTTTGTATCTTCATTGGCATCAAGGCGATCAAGTATCTGAGAAAGTTCCTGAGCGGCGTGCTGGAGCGCGCGCAGATCGATACCGGCATCGTCCAGTTTCTGGACGGCTTCGTAAAGATCGCAGCCTATGTCATCCTGGCGCTTGTCATCCTCGCGCACTTCGGCGTGCAGACGACCTCCTTTATCACGATCCTCGGCACCGCGGGCGTGGCGGTCGGCCTGTCCCTGCAGGGCAGCCTCTCGAATTTTGCTGGTGGCATTCTGATTCTGGTACTGAAGCCCTTCAAGGTCGGCGACTTTGTCTCGGCGAGCAGCTGCGAGGGAACGGTGGTGGAGATTTCGCTCTTTGCCACGACCTTACATACGGTGGACAACCGCAACGTGATCCTGCCGAACGGCACGCTGGCCAACGGTACGATTGTCAACTATTCGGCCAATGAGACGCGGCGCGTTGACATGAGCGTCAGCGTGGCTTACGGCTCCGACCTGAAGAAGGCGCAGCGGGTGATTCACGAGATTCTCGACAGCGACGAGCGGATTCTGAAGGAGCCGGCCTGCGTGGTGGCGGTCGATGAGCTCGGCGACAGCGGAATCACGATCCTGATCCGTCCCTGGGTGCTCTCCGGCGACTACTGGGATGTCAAGTGGAGCGTGCTGGAGACGGTGCACAATCGTTTTGAAGAGGAGCAGATTGAGATTCCGTTCCCGCAGATGACGGTGCATCTGGAAAACGCAGATTCTTAAGAATTACTTAATGGAAAGTTTACGCGGATAGAGGTATACTGTAGTTGAATGGAGTACGCGTATACATGAGAAAACTGCTGAAAATTTTTACAAGTCGCGTGGTGCTGATCGGTCTGGCGATTATTGTACAGGGGCTCTGGCTGCTGGTCTTTTTCGCCTATCTGGGAACCTATTCGATTTACATCAATATTTTCTTCCGTGTGCTGAGCATCCTGATTCTGCTTTACCTGATTCGCAAGGATGAGAATTCCGCATACAAGATCGTGTGGATTATTCTGATCATGGCTGTGCCACTGCTGGGTGGTATCCTGTATCTGATGATCGGAAATAAAAGGCCGAGCAGAAGACTGGCAAGGAGGCTGGCGAAGGTCAAGGACGGTATGCAGGAAACGATGTCGCAGAACAAAGAGATTCTGGAAGAGATCCGTGCGACCGATCCGCAGACCGCAGGGGGACTTGGCTACATTGGAAAATATGGCGGTTACCCGGTGTGGAAGAATACGTCTGTGAAGTATTACCGGGTCGGCGAGGAGATGTTCGCCGACATGCTCGAAGATATCCGGAATGCGAAGCACTATATTTTCCTGGAATACTACATCATTGCCGAGGGCGTGATGTGGGACATGATTCTGGAGCTTTTGCTGCGAAAGGTGAAGGAGGGCGTCGATGTCCGTCTGATCTACGACGATGTGGGCTGCGTGTCGCTGCTGCCGGTCCGCTATGCGCAGAAGCTCGAGGAGATGGGTATTCAGTGTATGGCGTTCAACCGTTTTATCCCCTTCTTCTCGGTCGTCATGAACAACCGTGATCACCGCAAGATACTGGTGGTCGACGGCTATACGGCCTACAACGGCGGCATCAACCTCGCGGACGAGTATATCAACCAGAAGATGCGTTTCGGCCACTGGAAGGACACGGCGGTGCGTCTGCACGGCGAGGCGGCCTTCAATTTTACAATGATGTTTCTGGAGATCTGGAACGGCTTCCGTACGCCGGAGACGGATTTCGAGCAGTTCCGGCCGCACCGCTGGCATCCGGAGCCCTTCGAGGACGACGGTTATGTCGTGCCCTACGGCGATACGCCGCTCGATAACGAGGCGCTCGGTGAGAATGTCTATATCAACATTCTGAACCAGGCGAAGGATTATGTCTATATCGCGACGCCCTACCTGCTGGTCAGTGATGAGATGGAGAGCGCGCTCTGCCTGGCTGCGAAGCGCGGCGTCGACGTGCGGATCCAGATGCCTGGTATTCCGGACAAGAAGCTGGTGTTCTCCATGGCGAAGACCTATTATCCGTCTCTTCTGAATGCCGGTGTGAAGATTTATGAATATACGCCCGGCTTTGTACATGCGAAATCCTTTGTATGTGACGACCGGATTGCCACGGTCGGCACGATCAACCTGGATTACCGCAGCCTGTATCTGCACTTTGAATGTGGAACCTTCCTCTACCGCTGCAGCGCGGTGATGGATGTGAAGCATGATTTTGAGGACTGCTTTGCGAAGAGCCGCGAGGTATCGCTCGCGGACTGCCGCGAGGGGCTCGTCGGCGGGATTATCAATTCCGCCCTGCGCGTGCTGGCGCCTCTGATGTAAAGGATGAAAGAATATGAACGTACTGTTTTTTTTGACGCCGAAGAGTGAGGTTTCCTACCTGCGCAATGACTGGACGCTCCGGCAGGCGATAGAGAAGCTCGAGAGGAGCGGCTATACGGGGATTCCCATGATCGACCGGGAAGGACACTATGTCGGTACGGTGACGGAGGGCGACATCCTCTGGACGCTGAAGAAGCATTATGGCATGAATCTGAAGGAGGCGGAGAATATCTCCATCTCCAGTATCGAATGCCGTGTTCCGGCAAAACCGGTATCCATCGACGCGTCGATGGAGGATCTGGTACAGCTGGCTCTGAATCAGAATTTTGTGCCGGTGATCGACGATAAAAATATCTTTATCGGGATTGTGACGCGGAAGGATATCATCCGTTTCTGCTACGAAAGCTACGTACAGAAGGAGAAAGCAAAATAAAAATATCCGTTGACATCTTTTCCAGACGTGTTAAAATGTATCTGATTTGGATTGTATACGATAATACAAAACACGGAGGACGAAAAAGAAGACAGCATGAACGAGGGACACAGGGAGAGCCGCGACCGTTATTCACTGCGCGGCAGAGTGTTTGAGAGTATCCGGGAGGATATTCTGAATGGAAGGTATGAGCAGGATACGGAGCTCAAGGAGGCGACGATCGGCGCGGAACTCGGCGTGAGCAGGACGCCGGTGCGGGAGGCGCTGCGGCAGCTTGAGCTGGAGGGGCTGGTCACGATCATCCCGAGCCGCGGCGCGCATGTGAACCGCATCACGGCGAAGGATGTGGAGGATATCTACGTGATCCGTTCCATGCTGGAGGGACTCTGCACGAGATGGGCGACGGAGCATATCACGCAGGAGCAGCTGGAAAATATGGAGGAGACCCTGTGTCTCTCCGAGTATCATACCGGAAAAAAGAATTTTGAGAAGCTCTATGAGCTGGACAGCCAGTTCCATGAGCAGCTCTATGAGGCCGGCGGCAGCAGGATTCTGAATCATGTGCTGTCGGATTTTCATGATTATGTGAAGCGGGCGAGAAAGGCTTCGATTTCCGCGGAGGATCGCTCCATCCATTCGACGGAGGAACATCGGGCGATCTTCGAGGCGATCCGGGAGAAGGATGCGGACCGCGCGGAGGAACTGGCCAGGGAGCATGTGAAGCATACGATTGAAAACATTGAGGCCCACGGGCTGGAGAAGCTTATGTAGGAGGACAGGTTTCATGGATAAAATCAGGATGACGACGCCGCTGGTAGAGATGGACGGGGATGAGATGACCCGGATTCTCTGGCAGATGATCAAGGATGAGCTGCTGCTTCCTTTTGTAGATTTGAAGACAGAGTATTATGATCTTGGCCTGAAAAAGCGTGACGAGACCGACGATCAGATTACGGTCGACGCGGCGGAGGTGACGAAGAAATACGGGGTTGCCGTAAAGTGCGCGACGATCACGCCGAACGCCGCTCGCGTGAAGGAATATGGTCTGAAGGAGATGTGGAAGAGTCCGAACGGGACGATCCGTGCGATCCTGGACGGGACGGTCTTTCGAGCGCCGATCATCGTGAAGGGGATCGAGCCCTATGTGAAGACATGGAAGAAGCCGATCACGCTCGCGAGGCATGCTTACGGGGACGTGTACAAGGCATCGGAGATGCAGATCCCGGGCGCCGGCAAGGTGGAGCTCGTCTATACGGCGGAAAATGGAGAGCAGTCGTTCGTGACGGTTCATGAGTTTCAGGGACCGGGCGTCGTACAAGGCATGCACAATCTCGATTCTTCGATCGAGAGCTTCGCGAAGAGCTGCTTCCAGTACGCGCTCGATACGAAGCAGGATCTCTGGTTCGCGACGAAGGACACGATTTCCAAGAAATATGACCATCACTTCAAGGATATTTTTCAGGAGATTTATGACGCGCAGTACAAGGCGGCTTTCGAGGCGGCAGGTCTTACCTACTTCTATACGCTGATTGACGACGCGGTGGCGCGCGTGATCAAGTCGGAGGGAGGCTTCATCTGGGCTTGCAAGAACTACGACGGCGACGTGATGAGCGACCTGGTCGCGACGGCCTTCGGCTCGCTCGCGATGATGACCTCCGTGCTTGTCTCCCCGCAGGGCTATTATGAGTACGAGGCGGCGCACGGGACAGTGCAGCGCCATTATTACCGGCATCTGGAGGGAAAGGAGACCTCCACGAACCCAATCGCGACGATCTTCGCCTGGAGCGGCGCTCTGAGAAAACGCGGAGAGCTGGACGATTTGCCGGAGCTTGTTCGTTTCGCGGACGTGCTCGAACAGGCCTCGCTCACGACGATTGAGTCCGGGAAGATGACGAAGGACCTCGCCCTCATCACGGAGCTTCCGGATGTGACGGTATTGAACTCCGCGGACTTCATCCGGGAAATCCGGGCGGAGATTGAGAAAAGCCTGTAAAAAATCAAAAGCATAATAAAATACCCCTTTTCATATATGTAGTATAACAGTTTGGAACAGAAGGCAGATTGCGGCCCGCCGTTCTGAATAGCTATCGTATGGGAGGGTTTTTTTCATGGACAATTTTCAGTTATACAGGGATATCCGCGAGCGGACCGGCGGCGAGATCTACATAGGGGTGGTCGGGCCGGTGCGCACTGGGAAATCGACCTTTATCAAGCGTTTTATGGATCTTATGGTGCTGCCGAATATGGAGGATATTCACGAGCGGGAGCGCGCGACCGACGAGCTGCCGCAGTCGGCCTCCGGCAGGACGATCATGACGACCGAGCCGAAGTTTGTGCCGAAGGAGGCCGTGGAGATCAATATTGCGGAGGATATTCCGGTAAAAATCTGGCTGATCGACTGTGTGGGTTATATGGTCGAGGGTGCGTCCGGCCACATGGAAAACAACATGGAGCGCATGGTAAAAACGCCGTGGTTTGAGGAGGAAGTCCCCTTTACGAAGGCCGCGGAGCTCGGCACCTACAAGGTAATCCACGACCATTCGACGATCGGCGTCGTCGTGACCTGCGACGGCAGCTTCGGCGACATTCCGGCGGAAAGCTATCAGAAGCCGGAGGAACGGACTGTGGAGGAGCTCAAAAAGCTGGGCAAGCCCTTCGTCATCCTGCTCAACACGACAAAGCCCTACAGCGATCCGATTCGTAAAGCTGCGGAGGAGATGTACCGGAAATATCAGGTACCGGTGCTGCCTGTGAACTGTGAGCAGCTGAAAAAGGAGGATATCACGATGATCCTCGAGCAGGTGCTGCTCGAATTTCCGCTCATTGAGGTGGAATATCACATGCCGCGCTGGGTGGAGATGCTGGATTTTGATCATCCGGTTAAACAGGAACTGATCGGCTGCGCGCGTGCGATGATGGATCGCTTCCATGTGCTGCGCGACGTCGGAACAGTACAGGCGGAATGCGGAGGTCCTTTCGTCAGCAGTGTCAGGCTCGACCATGTGGCGCTCGACCGGGGAACGGCCGCCTATGCGGTCGAGATGGAAGAGAGCTGCTATTATGATGTACTCAGCGAGCTGACCGGTATGGAACTGAAGGATGAATATGATCTGATGGAACAACTGAAGGAACTCTCGGCGATGCGCAGAGATTACGGCAAGGTGATCCGCGCGATGGATACGGTGCGGCAGAAGGGCTACGGCATGGCGCTTCCCGAGAAGGAAGAAATCGAGATGGAGGATCCGGTGTTGATCCACCAGAGCGGAAAGTACGGTGTGAAGCTTCGGGCTTTATCCCCGTCCGTACAGATGATCCGCGCGCGCATCGAGACGGAGATTGCGCCGATCGTCGGCAGCGAGGAGCAGGCGAAGGATCTGATCCAGTATATCCAGGAGGGAAAAAAGCAGGAGGACGGCATCTGGCAGATCAATATTTTCGGGAAGACGATCGAGGAGCTCGTCGAGGACGGCATCCGCAGTAAGCTTTACCAGATCGGCGAGGAGAGCCAGGTGAAGCTGCAGGACACGATGCAGAAGATCGTGAACGACTCGAACGGCGGACTGGTCTGCATTATCATCTGAGCAACAAAAGAGCAGCGCGACTGGAGCACGTCAGAGCTTCGGATGCACATGTGGGGAACTGCAATAGCAACGTCTCATATGTTGACACGTCTTACCTGCCGATGCTATAATCATCGGCGAGTGAGGGCAGAGATATGACAAAGGTAACGATTTACACGGACGGCGCGGCGAGGGGCAATCCCGACGGCCCGGGGGGCTACGGGACAGTGCTCCTCTATGTCGACGCAAAAGGCGAGGAACATATCCGGGAATACTCCCGTGGATATAAGAAGACTACGAACAATCGCATGGAGCTGATGGCGGCGATTGTCGGCCTGGAGGCGCTTAACCGTCCCTGCGAGGTGGAGCTCCATTCAGACTCCAAATATCTGGTCGACGCCTTCAACCAGTACTGGATCGATTCCTGGCTGAAGAAAAACTGGGTGAACAGTCAGAAAAAGCCGGTAAAAAATCCGGATCTCTGGAAGCGGCTGCTGAAGGCGAAGCAGCCGCATCAGGTACATTTCATCTGGGTGAAGGGTCACGACGGAAACCGCTGGAACGAGCGCTGCGACCAGCTGGCGACCAGCGCCGCGGACGGCAGCGATCTGGCGGAGGACCCTGGGATAAATTCTTAAGACAGCGGGCTGTTTCGCCGAAATTCGGTCGGCGTCAGCCCGAGTGTTGTGTTTTATAATATTTTCAAATACATATCCAGTCTTGCGTTGAGATACCCTGCAAACAGATTTTCCATCGCAGAAAGGTTATGTTTAACATGATATTCATCAAAAGCATCGTAATATGCGATTCTGTCCGTGAACTTGATGTCGACAGGCGGGTAGCCCGCTTTCATAAACTCCAGATTTACCAGCAGACGACCGGTTCTGCCATTGCCGTCGATGAATGGATGAATGCTTTCAAATTCAATATGAAAGCGTGCCAATTTGGTTATAATATGATCCTTACTTTCAGCAAGGTCCAACAGGAGCTGCTCCATTTTCGGCTGAATCAGATAGGGCTGAACCGGCTCGTGATGCGCACCCATAATTCTCACGGGAACCCGACGGTAAACTCCCCGGTCCTCTTTCTTATCCGCAAGCACGAGGCAGTGTATCTGCTTGATTATGCTTTCGCTGACAGGCACATTTTCTTTTACAAGCTCGCTTACATAATCAAATGCTTCTTTGTGACCGACCGCTTCCATATGGTCTTTCAGCGGCTTTTGGTCAATGGTAAGACCTCGCAGAACCAAATCTGTT
>JAJQCG010000189.1 GCA_021202815.1 Lachnospiraceae bacterium
TTCAATCGCTATGGATTTTTTAGGTGTTCAACTTCATTTTACAATCGACCCAAATAAATGTTCAACTGTGATTTCTTAAACTGCACCATTTTTCTCACAAACATGTGCAGTTCGCGAAGTCGCTGCAATTGGCCAGGCAAAAACAATGATGTTTCAGTGCTTCTCAATAAAGATTTTCCTCGTGATGAAGTTATAAACCATCACGATCGCCGTCGCGCCGATCTTCGAGATCATGTAGTGGATGCCCATCAGATCCGTCGCGAGCCACATACAGAGCTCGTTGATGCCGAGGCCGATCACACTCAAAACCACAAATACCACAAACTCTTTGATCTTGTTTTTCTTTTTGTCGGTCTCAAAGACGAAGGTAACGCTCAGAATGTAGTTCACAATCACCGACACGGTGAAGGAGATCCCGCTGGAGATCAGGTAATTGATCCCAACGACCTCGGTGAGCAGCACCATGATCCCGTAGTCGATGAAGAAGCACAGAAAGCCCACAAATCCAAAGCAAATCAGCTGTCCCAGTAATTTTCTCATTTTTTTAATTCTCCCATTCTGCTTTTGTCCCACAGATCACACTGTACAGACAGTCCGCGATCTGCTGATAGCCCGTGCTGTTCGGATGCACGGCGTTGTCCGGCACCTCGATCGTCTCGTCCGAATGCGGATTCACCGCCTCGGTCGTAGTATTGAAATTGTTCTCGCTGTCATGGCAGATCGCCGCCGGCATGAAATAAAGATTGTCCTCGTCCTTCAGCGTCTCCTCGAGGTAGGTCATCAGATAAAATACCTTCTGATCCTCCTCGTATTTATAGCGGTCTCCGTAGAGCGCGTAGCCGTCTGAATTACTCCAGGAGCCGATCCCGTCCTGATTCGCCGGATAGATTGTATGAACCAGATAAATCGGCAGATCCGGATCGTTCTCGTGAATATTTTCCACAATCGCAATGATATTGTCACCGTTCGGCACCGGGTCGGTGTCGAGCCCGTTCGTCCCGAGGAAAATCTCGACCGCGTCCGGATCGAAGCCCGTCGTCTCCTTATAGTAAGCCCAGTCGAAACTGCCGGTCTCCTCATTGTAGAACGGCTGCACCTCTTCCTCCGGCTCCTCCTGCGTATAAGGCGTGGCGGCCAGATAATCCGCCGCGGAAAAGCCTCTGCGTGCCTCGGTCAGGGAGCCTCCCACGCCGCGGGTACCCATGTAAATGATCTCATCATCACTCAGCTCATTCAGGCGCTCATAGGTGGCCGTATCACAGGAGAGACTGTCTCCGATGGTCAGCAGAGAAAAGCTGTTCTCCTCACCCTCCAGCGCCGCTACGATCTTCAGCGTCGTGGAGGCGGTCGCCACCTGCGCGCCGTTGTCGTCGAAAATGGTAAAAATCAGCTGATAGTCTCCGATCAGCTTCTCCGTGCCCGTGACGGAGAACTTCCGCGACATGTTTTTGCCGACTGCGCAAGTCCATTTTACATTATAATTCTCAATCCGCATTCCGAGCGAGGACACCTGGCTGTTGTAGAGCTCGATCGTCACGCCCGTGGCCACGTAGATCTCATCCGGCAGGAACAGCTCAACGCTGGCGTAGAGCCCCTCATCGTTCTGCACGACGCCCTTCGCCTCGAGCTTCTCCTCGAGCTCGCTCACCTCATACTCCCGGGCCAGCTCGTGCACCACGAGCACCGCGCCCAGGAAAATGCAGCAGATGCTCAGCGCAATGATCGTGCTGCGGTACGCGCCTCTTATTACTTTTTCCCGTTCTGCTCTCTTCATGGCTCTCCTCTAAAACCGCAGGGTGAAATCCGAGTAATCCAGTGAAAAATTCGGATTGTAATACGGATCGCCCGCCTCCAGCGCCGCCTTCCATTTCTCACGGAAATGCTCACACTCCTTCTCATAGCGGCGCAGCTTCTCACCCTCCTCCAGACCTCTCGTCTTCGACTCATAGTGATAGAGCTCCGCAAAGGGTGTGAAGATATTGAGATAACCCTTTTCCCGAATCTTCAGGCAGAAGTCCACATCGTTCAGCGAGATCGTGAAGCTCTCGTCCAGGCCGCCGACCTCATCATAAATCTGCCGCGACACGAGCAGGCAGGCCGCCGTCACCGCGCTCACGTCCTGCGCGTAGCAGAGCCGCCCCATATAACCGAGGTGCTCACGCGGCATCTTGTAATGCGTGTGTCCGGCGGAGCGGTGCGCCCCCAGGCCGAGGACCACGCCCGCATGCTGAATCGTATTGTCCGCATAGTAGAGCTTCGCCCCGACCGCGCCGACATCCGCACGCTGCGCGTACATCAGCATCTGCTCCATCCAGTCGGGCGTGATGACCTCGGTGTCGTTGTTCAGGAAGAGCAGATACTCGCCCTTCGCGAAGCCGACGCCAAAATTATTGATCTTTGAATAATTAAACTCGCCTTCGTACGTGACGACACGCACACGCGCATCCTCTTTAAGCTCCTCATAGTAATCGAAAATGCTCTGCTCCGTGCTGTTATTTTCGATCACAACAATCTCATAATTTTTCCAGGTCGAGCGCTCTGTGATCGACGAGATGCAGCGGCGCAGATCAGTCACATGATCCTTATTCGGAATCAGAATGCTGATCAGCGGTGTCCCCGTGATCGGATATTTGATCTGGAAAATCGTCGGGAAAGCCCGCGTGCTCTCAACCTCCACCTCCATGTCGTAATAATCCCGCATGTGGTCATGCACAGCGCGCTTCGCCGCATCGATCGCGTAGGTCTTCGCCCCGATGTCCGCCGCCACGGAATTTGGATGAGAGCGCCAGTAATACAGTATTTTCGGAATGTGCTGTACGTTTCGCGCTTCCTCCGTCAGCCGCAGGATCATGTCGTGATCCTGGCTGCCGTCATACTCCGGTCGGAACAGACCGGTTTTTTCAAGCAGCTTCGCGTCGAAGACAGAGAAATGGCAGATATAATTATTCGCGCGCAGATTGTCCGGCGAGTAATCCGGCTTAAAGTGCATCACGATAATATGGTCGAGATCCGGCGACTCAAAGGTAAGCTCGTCCGTATAGACGTAGTCCGCATCCTTCTCGCAGATCACCTTCATGCACTCGTAGAGCGCGCTCGGGTGCAGGATATCGTCATGGTCGAACAGACCGATAAAATCTCCCGTCGCCATCGCAAAGCAGGCATTCGTATTCCCGGAAATGCCCAGATTCTTCTCCAGCTTCTGATAACGGATCCGGCTGTCCGCCTTCTGGTACTCCGCGCAGACGCGTCCCACCTCCGGGTGCTTTTCATCGCTGCCGTCCGTGAGACACAGCTCCCAGTTCCGGTACGTCTGCGCCTGCACGGACTCGATCATCTCCCGCAGGAAGCGCTCCGGCGTATTGTACAGCGGCACGAGCACGCTGAACCGGATCTCCCGCGGAAAGACGCATTCCTCCTCGTGCTTTCTCTGCTCGGCATCCGGAAAGCTCTTCGTCCCGAAATCGACGCGCTTCGTGGCCTCGCCGCGCTTCTGCCGCCAGCGCCGGTAGACGCCGCGCACGCCGCCATAGTGGATGTAGGCCGCGTGCAGCCTCTGAAAGAAGTGCACGATCTCACGCAGCGGCTTCGAAAGCTTCCAGTACCAGGTGCCGCGCACCCGGTCGAAGCGCTTGTCGCGGTACTCCGGCAGATCCGTCTGATTTGTCTCTTTACTCATTTATCATTCCTCCGTCCGCCTGCGCTGGACCGATATCTATATGCGGACCCGCTCTCACTCAGCGTCGGGCTGCAGCGGTACTAAGGCTCGCCTGTCGCCTGCGGCTCTGGCTCGCCAAGTACCGGCGCCCGCCGATGGTCCGGATATAGATATCGCCCCGGCGCAGGCTGGGTATTGGTAAGGGTCAGTAAGCCCGTCTGTTGTCACTGCGTAACCGAGACAGGAGACCGGTACCAACAAGGGTCAGTCACCTTGTCCATCGCCACTGCGTAGCCCGGCTCGGATACATTTCTGTATGAGGACCATTGTCGAACGTCGGTACTTAGTGAAACCAAGCCCATCGGGCGAAGGTTGAGCCTAGTACCGCTACGTTCCGACACTGAGCGAGAGCGGGTCCACATACAGATGTGTATCCGGGCCGGGCGGATGGAGCCAAGGCCGGGGCCGGGGTCAGTGCCCGTGCCGGATCCGGCGCAGCAGGCGCACCGGCCAGCAGTTGTAGATGCGCTCCGCCGTGCGTACCCGGTTCAGCAGGTTCATGCAGGCGAAGGCCGTGTCGCGGTTCAGCTCCTGTACGGTCAGTTCGAGGTATACCTGACGCGTACCCTCAGTGAGGGCCGGGACTGTGATCTGCGGGTCGTCAGTGGTGTACAGGATGCCCTGCAGCTCCAGCACGCGGCCATTGTGGATGTAATCCAGGGTATAGCTGCCGCCAAGCTCGCCCAGGATGCGTTTGACACTCACCAGGCAGGGCATCTCAGCCGGGTCAATGCGCAAAGCCTTCGTCCCTTCCGGGAGAAGGAGCCGAATGCGAATATAGCCCTCCTTGTCAGGCGCGGTGTCGACCCACCAGCTGTCGGCCTCCGTGAAGCCCTCGCCGGTGTCGGCATAGACCTGCATGCGCTGCCGACCGGCGTGGTCGAGCAGATCGGCAAGACGCAGCGTACGCCCCGCCGTGTGCAGCTACTGCGCGTCGATGGTCACCGTCCCCTGCAACAGCCAGAGTTGGAAATGATGCTCCATTTCCGCAAAAATCTGCTCCTCATGGGAGGAAATACCCATCTGGGCCATCAGGCCGAGGCTCTGCAGATCGGTTCTACTGTGCAGATAAAGCGACAGTGCGCGCCAAAGCAGGTATTCGACCGGCACCTGCACCTCAAAGGTCCACTCATAGTCGATGACCTCCATCCCCTCCGCAGCCTCCATCAGGTTGCCGAAGATCCAGTCGAGATTATTGACGGGGGCGCCCTCGTAAGCCTTCGCGAAGGCGGGATCGCCAAACATTTCAATAAAACGCGCGCTCTTTTCGAATGGTGCGAGCTCCGGCGCAAGGCAGGCAAGCAACAGCCTGCGGTAGTCCTGCAGCGCCGCCGCCAGTCCCGCATAATCCCTGCGGCTGCGCAGCTCATCGAGGCGTTCCTCGAAGGTTCTCCCCTCCAGGAATTCAAAGTACGCCGCCCCGTCCCGCAGCTCACAGCGGTTTGCGCGGATGCCGCCCGCTGCACACTGACGGGCCAGCGACGCCTCCCGGCGCTTCATATTTTCGATATGCTCCTTTGCCTGCGAAGAAACCGGTACTTTGCGCACCTGCCTTCCGTCCGCAGTCTCCAGTATGTCAGTCCGGATCGCCCAGCGCTCTGCGCGGTCGTTGGAATATTTTACATAAACCGGGCAGTCCCCCTCAGAAGTACCTGTCACAATCAGAAAGGCGTTCGAAAATTCCGGGAATCTGCCGTCGGCGATCAGCCGGTCGTAGACCTTCTCCTCGTCAAAGAGCACGAGCCGTTCCCCCTCAAAATTCCGCAGGTTCCGGTTCAGCTCCCCGGTCTTCGGCAGTCGGCGGTCGGAGTAGATACTCACCGGGAACCAGCGCTCCGGGTAGGGATAGTAGAATGCGGCGTCGATAAGACCACTCTCCTCGAAAATCCGCTCCAGCTCCTGCTTCGTGAAGCCGCAGCCCGCGCCCTCCAGATTGTCAAAGTAGACGCCGTTATGCGGATTCGCCGCACCGGCCCAGTATTTGAGACCCAGACGATTGTCCGCCGCGAGCACGAGATGCCCGCCAGGATTCAGGCGATCCTTTAATTTCTGTATGGCCTGCACCTGGGGATTTTCACCTGGGAACCAGAGCCCGGCCTGTTCGAGGACGCCGGGCGCAATGATCCAGTCAAAGCCACCGGGAAGCGCCTCAAGATTCTTCCACATATTTCCGGCATAAACTCTTAGGTTTCCCGCGCTGCTGTGCCGCTTCGCGAGAATCCGGCAGCGGCCCGGACGCTCCTCCAGACAGGCTACCTCTTTCGCTTTTTCGAGGGAACCGCCGGTCAGCTGTCCAGTGTCCGCGCCAAACTCAAGCACGCGATCCATCTCTCTGATTGGAAGCCATTCCGTCAGGTTCACACGCAGATGGGAGAAATGATAGAGTTCACCCCAGCCGGGCGCTTCCATGCGCCGCAGATCATGTCCCTCGTCAGCAAATGTTTCCAGCGCCATATTCTCCTGATACCGCGGATCACGGTTCTCACTCAGGGGCACTTTGATCGAATCATCATTTGGAGACACATGATCGTAAACCGTTGTCGCCTTATCATATGTGACCGTCACTTTTCCAAACTGTTCCTGCATGCCATCTGCCTTTCCGCCTGAATGCCCAGCTGCCCTATGTAATAATCCTCCAGTTCTGTCTCTCCAACTACGAGTTATATTTAGACAAACCTTCTATATAATCTCCAATGCACCTGCTTATCACAAATGATTTTGCATCATTCAGGTGTACCTCTTTAAAACGGCACACTTATCCGGAGTCTGCGCACTTGTCAGAATAACTTTTCATCCGTTCTCCACCGTGATCTTCGAGTTCATATCATAAAAGCCGACCGTGTCTTTATCCGAGAGCACGGTCATGCCCACCAGGTCATACAGCCTGTGGTACACCTTAAACTCATCCCCGACATAGCCCGTGCAACCGAGCGAAATGAGATAATCCCCGCCCTGCAGGTCGATGCGCTGCTCGTAGGTCACGACGCGCGTCTCGCCCGCCTCGACCGTGCCGGTCTCCACCCGCTCGAACATCGTGTTCGTACCGGTGACGTCGGTTCCCTGCTTATTCCGGATCGTGATCGTGAAGATCGGATTCTTGATCTGTCCATGGAAATAAAGCTTCGCCTTCACCTGGCAGACCGTTCCTTTCTCGATGATATTGGAGAACTGTCCGTAATGGTCAATGATACAGAAATCAACGATCTCCGCCGTCTTCTCCCCGTAATCGAGCAGCGCCGGGTTTGTCTCGAAGTGATCCTTCCACGCAGAACCGTCCTGCGTGTGGACGCCGATATCGCTCTTTGCGCTCACATCCTCGAGCGTCTCCTCGTCGAGCTGATGGACGAGAAGCTTCTTATACATATTGACCATGTCCTTCGGAGAGCCCTCGGCCAGCTTCACGCCCTTGTTCAACAGGATCACGCGGTCACAGTATTTCGCGATGCTGGTCAGGTCGTGGCTTACGAACAGGATCGTCTTTCCGAGCTTCTTGAACTCCTCGAATTTATGGTAACACTTTGCCTGGAAGAACACGTCGCCCACCGCGAGCGCCTCGTCCACGATCAGAATCTCCGGGTCGATGTTGATCGCTACCGCAAAGGCCAGACGCACGAACATACCGCTCGAATAGGTCTTGACCGGCTGGTGAATGAACTCACCGATGTCCGCGAAATCGAGGATATCCTGGAGCCGTTCATCAATCTCCTTCTCCGTGAAGCCCATCATCGTTCCGTTCAGGTACGCATTCTCAAGGCCGGTGTACTCCATGTTGAAGCCCGCGCCGAGTTCGAGCAGCGCTGAGATACGCCCGTTGATCTCCATCGTGCCTTCGGTCGCGCTTAAGACGCCCGTGATGATTTTCAGAATCGTCGACTTGCCGGAGCCGTTGACGCCGATGATGCCGACCATCTCGCCCTCCTGCACGCTCATGCTCACATCGCGCAGCGCGTAGTGCTCGCTGTAGCACTTCTGCTTCGTCAGGCCGAGCGCGTCCTTGAGGCGGTCGCGGTTCCGATTATACAGTTTATAAATCTTTGTGACATGTTCCAGTCTGATTGCTGTATCTGACATGATACTCCTCGTTGTTTTCTATATCACGCGGTGCAGCTCGATTACGCTTCGCTCCATCTCGCTGTCGGGCTTTCGCCCTATGGAAGATGAAAAATGCGCACCGCTATAAGACATCCGCAAAATGTACCTTGAGCCTGCGGAACACCCGGCTTCCCAGCACCCACACAAGCGCCGTCACGACCCAGAAATAAACGTTCATCCAGCCAAGGCTCGGCAGGCCGCCGGTGCGGAACAGCACCGCCCGGTAGCCGTAGACGATGTAGCACAGCGGGTTCAGCTTCAGGATCGCCAGAATCGGATATTTCGCCAGCAGATCCTCCAGAGACCACATGATCGGCGTCATCCAGATGCCAACCTGCAGGAAAATATTGATGATCTGCGTGAGATCACGGAAAAAGACAACCAGCGCGCTCGTCAGCATGCAGAGCCCCGTCACGAAGATCAGCAGGCTCGCGCTGAAATAGAGAATCCCCAGCGTGTGGAGCCCCGGCAGGTAGCCATAGAGCGCGAAAAGAAGCAGCATAAAGAGCACAAAAAAGGCATGGATAAACAGCGCCGCGATCGTCTTGACAAGCGGCAGAATGTCAATATTAAAAACAACCTTTTTCACCAGATAATTGTACTCGAGAAGTGCGTTCGTCCCGTTGCTCAGAGCCTCCGAAAAATAGAACCAGGGCACGATGCCGCTGACCAGCCAGAGCACAAAGGGTACGCTGATGCCCTCCTTCAGCTGCGCCGTCGCGCTGTTGAGCCCGATCTGAAAGACGAACCAGTAGACCAGCACGATGATGACCGGCTGGACCATCGCCCAGAGAATACCAAAATAGGACCCGGCGTAGCGGGTCTTAAAATCATTTTTTGCCAGCTTCCAGATCAGGCCACGGTTTTTCCAGAAATCCCGTATCATTTGGACCATGAGGCCTCTCCTTACCTTTGCAGCGAGCGAAAGCCGCCCCATTTTTGATCTTTCTCGGAAATCGTGAGCTCCATGCCCTCCGGAATCGGCCATTCCACCCCGATATCCGGGTCGTCCCAGGCAATACCGCCCTCGTCGTTCGGATGATAGAAATCCGTACACTTATACGCAAACTCCGCGTAATCTGAGAGCACGAAAAAGCCATGCGCGAAATTCTTCGGAATAAAGAACTGCTTCTTATTCTCCGCGGACAACGTCACGCCGAACCATTTCCCATAGGTAGCGGAGCCGGGCCGCAGATCCACCGCCACGTCAAAGACCTCTCCCGTCATGACGCGCACAAGCTTGTCCTGCGGATAATTGATCTGAAAATGCAGACCACGCAGCACGCCCTTCTTTGACGCGGACTGGTTGTCCTGCACGAACTCCATGTCGATGCCCGCCGCCGCGTAATCCTTATAACTGTAAGTCTCCATGAAATAACCGCGTTCATCCCCGAACACGGTCGGTGTAATGATCTTCAGGCCCTCGATCTCACAGGTCTCCACCTTGATCTTTCCCATTTTGCTTTTCTTTTCCTTCCCGTCAGCAGATAAATCTGCACAGCCTGTCTTTTTATTTTGTTGCTGCGCTTGACTGTTAAACCGAATTATACCATTTATGAGAAATGATTACAAGCGCTACGGCAGCGCCACGGCCTCGCCGTCCTCCGTCACGCCGTAGAATACGCCATCCTCCTCATAGAAGTAGCTGTAACCGCTGTCGTACAGCGACAGCGCCCTCGTCAGGAAATCCTTACGCTCCGTGTAAATCGTGCGAATGATCCCGATCTTCTTTTCAAAATCGCGGCCCGTCCAGCGGCTCTCGTCCAGCTCGGCGTCCGCCGCATAATTTTCCAGATACATGTCGAGCGAGCGGATACCATCTGAATCCGTATCATCGCCTTCTCCCAGAGCCTTTTCGATGGCGGGAAGGAATTTTTCCGTCCATTCCTTATACACCATTTCCGCGAAATCCTCGTGACTGTAGAACTGCATCCAGTAGCCCTCCGGCTGCAATGACGACGAGCTGGCGAACCAGCTCCAGGTATAGTCGCGGCTTCCGCCCAGCGAGTGCTCCGCGTCCCACTCCCAGACCGCGTGCAGCAGTCCGTCTCCGGTCTCATCTGAATCCTTATAGAAATAAACGCTGGACTTCACGCTGTTTTCCATGTTCAGCTCATAGATGATCCACTGATCCGCGAAGGATTCCAGATCAATGTATTCCGTGTAATACTTTCCTTTTTCATTATAGCCGTCCTCCGAGAACAGCGCGTCCTCAAAGTCCTGCCAGAATTCCGCGATATAATCCACCTCCTCCTTCGAGGCGGAGGTGATATTGCTCAGCACAAAGCGGATCAGCCGCTCACTCACAAAATTGCTGTCCGTCGGATCATAGTCTACATTGTCCATCTCCAGAATATAGCCTCCGGTCACGTCCTCCGGTGATTCGGCAAGATTGTACCAGGTCCGGGCGGCGTAGCTGTCGTCGTCGTACCAGGTCTCGATCTCATAGGTCTCCAGATCCCGGCTGTTCACGTTCTGCGTCTCTTCCTCCAGATCCTTGAGGTCAAAGCGACTTTCTCCCACCTCGATCTTCCCGGTCAGGAGGTACATACCCAGATATTCGCCTTCCACGTAGAGATGCACAAACTCGGACTCCGGCGCATAATCCATGCCGATCTCCTTTGCCAGATCGTAGGTCACCTTATAAGCCGCCAGCGAATTGTCCCGGTAACCGGCCAGCAGCACATAGTTCTGAGACGAGCCGATGCCCAGAAGATCCTGCGCCTCATTGAATTTCAGGCCATAGCTCTTCTTCGCGGCCCGCCAGGAATCGTTTCCCCGTCCCCGGATACGCTCCAACACGCCCTCCGAGAGCACCGTTCCATCCGTATCGAGCAGCGTAAAGGAGCCGGAAGCCATATTTTCCTTATCCGCATTCAGGTAGGTAATATCCGCTCCCCCGCTGAGATCCAGCAGCAGCACCGGCACATTCGATGTTTCAAGAAAGCGCACCGTATATTCGATCTGATCATGCGCAAAGGAAACGTCTGCTCCCTCCGCACCGGACTCCAGCGAAAGCATATCCCCCGAAGCAAAAATCACGGAAACACGCTGCTCCTGCCCCGAACAGCCCGCCGGGAGCGCAAAACACCATGCACTCTCTGTTTCGGAATAATAAGCCTGCAGCGTCGTGCTCTGCAGGGCCACAGTAACGATAATTTTCATGGAAGTAATGGTATCCGCCTGCTTCTGCGTAAGAGACGGCCCGTCTTCCGTCTCCTCCCAGAAATACCAGCCGTCCGCTCCGTAGGATCCTCCGAGGCCGCCAAGGCCCTGATTCAACTCCTCCGCGCCCGCGTGTTCCTCGTCAGGCGTCCAGCAGCAATTATAAATCGCAGAATTATTTTGCCCCACAATGCCGTTCAGCGTGTTTCCGTAAATCTGCGCACTGCTCGCGCAGTTCACAACATAACCGCCCAGATTAAGCGTGGCCACGATCGAGCCGCAGGTTTCTCCCGTGACGCTTCCGCCCTCCAGCTCCAGATTGCAGACGACCCCCTCAAGATTGCGGAAAAGCCCGGCAGTCGTCTCCGCCTCCAGCACCATATTTTTCAGATGGTGCCCGTTGCCGTCGAAGGTTCCCTCGAAATGAATGTCCGAGTCCTCCTCGCTGCCGCAGATCAGCTCCCCTGTCACGCCGGTGAAATCGAGATCCGCATACAGATTCACATACTCGCCGCTGTAGGTATTTCCACTGTTGACGGAAGCGATGAACTGAAGATAGTCCTCCACTGTGTAAATCTCCAGCACAGACTCTGCGACGCCCTCCTCCGCAAGGGCAAGCCCCGCCTTTTCCATCATAAACGCCAGCACCAGAAGCAGCGCCCCCGCAAGGAGCGTCGCCGCGATTCCAGTTTTTTTCCAGCCTTTCCATCTCATAAAATGTATTATAGCCCGACTTTACCGGTTTTGCAACCGCACGGGGCGCGGCGTTTACTTTTTTTTCCGCCCATGTTACAATGAACGGGTGAGGTACGGTTTATGCGGCGTTTATATGAGGGTTTGATCGGGCTGACAGAAAAATATTACTGGATTTTCTTTGCGCTGCTCTGCGCGCTGTGCGCGTTTCTGTGCTTCCGCTGCCTTGGCGTCGGAGCGATCGACTCCTGGGACGAAGCGCGTCACGGCGTATCCGCCTACGAAATGCTGCAGAATGGCAATTTCCTCATAAACACCTGGTGCGGGGAGGCGGACTACTGGAACGTCAAGCCGCCGCTTTCCTTCCTGACGGTTGCGGCAGGCTTTGTTCTCTTTGGCTACAACGCGGTGGGGCTGCGCTTTTTCTCCGCCCTCTTTTATCTCATCACGACGACAGTCTGTGGACTTTTCACAAAGCGCTACGGAAAGCTGGCATCGCTCCTTTGCATGGTCTTCCTGTGCGCCAATTATTTCCCGTTCAAAGCACATCTTGCGCGCTCCGGAGACGCGGACAGCCTCTATCTGGTGCTGTTCACCTTTGCCATGCTCGCGATGCTGAAGATCCGGGAAAATCAGCGCTGGCTCTATGTCTGCGGTCTCTGTTTCTCCCTCGCTTTCCTGACGAAGAGCTTCCACGCGCTCATGATCGCTGCGGTCGGCGCTCTCTTCCTCCTGCTGAGCGGCGAGCTGAAACGGATTCCCTGGAAACGTATGCTGCTTTTTCTCGCCTGTGCGCTGCTCCCCATCCTGGTCTGGGCGCTCTTTCGTTTTCAATACGACGGTCTTGCCTTCTTCCGGCAGATGGTCGAGACCGACCTGCTCGGGCGGACGGCGGCGGGGGGCGTCGAGGGACACGGCGCGTCCTTCACCTACTATCTGACCTCGATTTTCTGGAATTTCGAGCACATTTACGGATGGCTGGCCGCAGCCGTCCTGATTGGCCTTTTCTACCTAGGGGCGCGCCTTCTGCGCAAAAAGGACATTCCGTTTTCACAGCGGGATCTTGCCGGGCTTCTGCTGTGGCTCCTCGTTCCGCTGTGCGGCTTTTCGCTTGTCTCCACAAAGCTCATGTGGTACGTATACCCCTGCATTGTCCCGCTGTGCATACTCGCGGCAGTCTTTCTCGCATATTTTTTCAGCCGGGCAGACGCGCCTGCCGGCCTGCTGCTCGCCCTTGCGCTCTTCACCGGAGCCGGGAGCGTCCGTTTTGTCTGGGAAAATTATGCGGACAATGTGCGCGGCGCGCGCTCCAATGATCTGCAAACCTTTGTCATCGAGCAGTTCGACCGGGACAGCACGCTCGCCGGAGCGACGGTCTACCTCGACGCCTATGATCCCTTCCTCTATGCGAACACCACGGAATGGGAGCAGAACATGCGGCTGCTCGCCCTGCTCGAAGGCGACCTCAACTGTGCGGACGGCGGCGCACAGGCCTTTCTCGACGCGGAGGAAGACTCCCTGCTGATCCTCTCCGTCCCCTTCCTCGCGGACTACCCGGAGCTCGCGGAATATGAAATCCTCGCGGACAACGGGCAGCTG
>JAJQCG010000097.1 GCA_021202815.1 Lachnospiraceae bacterium
CACCAGCATATAGAAGACCGGGAACAGCACAAGAATCAGGATGGTAGACGCCACCAGGCCGCCGATGATCGTGATCGCCATGCCCTGCATCATCACATTGCCGGTGCCAATGCCCATCGCCATCGGGATCATTGCGATGACCGTCGTCAGCGTCGTTATCAGAATCGGGCGCAGCCTCGTCTGGCCACTCTCCACCAGCGCATCTTCAAGCGGCACTTCCTTTCGGAACTCTGTCACACCGTCCACATACAGGATGCCGTTGTTCACGACGGTTCCGACCAGCGTCAGCACGCCCATCAACGAGGTAACACTGATCGCCTGCCCCGTGATAAAGATCAGCAGGAAGGCTCCGATCAGGCTGAAAGGAATACTGATCATAACCATCAGCGAGTATTTCGGGGACTCGAACTGCATCGCCATCACGAGGAAGACGAGGAACAGAGCCGTCGCGATCGCAGTGCCCATGGAGCCGAACATCTCATTCATCGTCTCCTCCGTCGTGCTCTGTGTCAGCTCCACAGAATCCGGCAGCGTGAGCTCCTCCACCAGCGCGTCCAGACCGTCCTGCACCGCGTCCACATCGCCGGAAAGGCAGACCGCTGTCACCGTCATAATATAACGCTCGTCCTCGCGGATGATCGTCTGCTGCGAGTCCGTATAGCGAAGAGTAGCCATCTCGGAGAGCGGAACGCCGTTCACCGTCGCATCCAGCAGAGAGCTCGCGTCAGTGTATGTTCCTTCCGGGAATTCGAGCATGACGCTGTACTCTTCTCCGTTCGAAGTGATCGTCATCGCCTCAGTGCCACTGATCAGGCTGTAGAGACTGCCAGCTACCTGATAGGCCGTCATGCCGTGCGACATGGCCTCGAGCGGGTCGATGACCACCTCGATCTGCGTCGAGGTGAAGCCGGCGCTGTTGTAGACATTCAGTACACCAGGCACATCCCAGGCTTCCTCCTCAATCAGATTTACCGCCTCCACCAGGTCGTCAAGATCGGTGGAAGCAAGATTGACCTCACCGCCGGTATCGGAAGAAATCAGTGACGACAGCGTGCTGCTGACCGTAATCTCCAGCTGCATGCCCATGATATCCTTCGTCGCCTCCGTCCACTCATCCGCGACCTCCTGGCTCGTCATCTGCCGGTCGTCCTTCAGGTTGACGGAAATCGAGGCGGAGCCGGACTCCACCGTCACCGTATAGTTCTCCACATCCTCATGGGCAGCCACCATCGCCTCGATCTCGGCGATCTGTTCATCGACCTCCTCGACCTTCGTGCCAGGACGCAATGTAGCCTCGATGCTGACCGAGCCTTCGTCCGTGCTCGGCATGATCTCCATATCCAGACCGAAGGCCGCCAGCGCAAAGGATCCAATCAGCGCCAGCACCGAAAGGACAAGCGTTAGTCCCTTATGCCGCAGCAGGCAGCGCTCCATCGGGTCATATTTCTTTCTCACCGCGTTCAGCGCGCTGTTGATTTTCAGTTCCTTGCGCTCCCGCGGCTTAAACATGGTATAGAACAACGGCACCAGCGTCAGCGCCGAGACGAGAGAAGCCGTCAGGGAGAAGATGATCGTATAGCCCAGCTGCCCGAGCATCTGCCCTGCCATCCCGCTCTGCAGGCAGATCGGGATATAGATAACGACCGTCGTCAGCGTGCCGGCGAAGATCGACCATGCCACACTCTTCGACCCAAACAGCGCCGCCTCCTTCAGATCCTCCGTCCGATCGCGCCCGCGGAAACAGCCGTCGATCATGACGATCGAGTTGTCCACCATCATACCGATCGCGATGACCAGGCCGCCCATCGTGATAATGTTCAGCGAGTAACCGAGCACCGCCATCAGGATGATCGTCACCATCAGCGAGATCGGCATGGAAAATCCGACGATCACACTGGCTCTGACATCTCCAAAGAACAGGAACAGGATCAGCATGGACAGAATGACGCCGATGACCAACGTCGAGGCCACCGAGCTGATCGACTCAATGATCAGCTCGGAGGCGTCGTAGGAGGTCTCATAGATGAGATTCTCATTCTCCTCGCTCATCTCCTCCATGACGTCCTCCACGTCGCTGATCATGCCGAGCGTGCTGGCCGTCTGGTTCTTCGTCACGGAGACTGTCACCGTCTCCTCGCCGTTGAAACGGCTGATGCTGTCCGCGGCCTGCTCCTCCCAGCTGATCTCCGCCACGTCGGAGAGCTGGATCAGCTGCCCGCTCGAGGTGTAGAGGGGAACCTCCTTCAGCGCCTCCACCGT
The DNA here is from genome assembly GCA_021202815.1 of Lachnospiraceae bacterium. Classification (GTDB taxonomy): domain Bacteria; phylum Bacillota; class Clostridia; order Lachnospirales; family Lachnospiraceae; genus Hominiventricola. Next base: position 2,260 of record JAJQCG010000097.1, read on the forward strand.
CTCGACGTCCGCCGTGCTGATCGCACTGATGGACTGGCTGCCCTGCTCGAGCGAGCCCAGGGGCACCGTGAAATCGTTGGCAGCGATATAGTTTGCCACCGTGCTCATGGAAAGTCCGTACTGGTCCAGCGCCTCCTCGTCAAGCAGCACGCGGATGTAGTTCTCGCGGCCGCCGGTCACGTCCACGCTGGCCACCGTGCTGATACTCTCCAGCTCCGGTACGAGCTCGTCGTTCACATAGGCCAGCGCGTCGCTCCCGTCACTCAGACTGACCGAATAGGAAATGCTGGCCATGGAATTAATATCAATCTGCATAACGGTCGGCTCATAAGCGTCGTCCGGCAGATCCGCCGCATCAAGCACTGCCCGCAGATCGATGTAGGCGTCGTTGGTATCCGTATCATAGTCATACTGCAGGAGCACCATGGAATAGTTTTCCATAGAATAAGAATACACCGTTTCCACGCCGCTTAAAGACGCGACATCGCCCTCGATCTCCTTGCTGACCAGTGCCTCCACCGTCTCCGGATCCGTGCCCGGATAAACAGTATAGACCATCATGATCGGCATATCCATGTCTGGCATCAGCTCGAGCCGCAGACCCATCAGGGAGGAGAAACCGAAAACGAAGATGGCCAGTACGACCAGCAGCGTGGAGACCGGTCTTTTTAATGCAATCCTTGTCAAGCCCATGCTACTGTGCCTCCTCCGTCGACTCCGCGTCTTCCATCACATCCTCCGTCGACCCTGCGTCTTCGGAACTTTCATCCATCTCTGCAGCGTCGCCCGCAGTCTCTTCGACCTCTTCGCCATCTTCTGATTCACCAGAAGCTTCCTCTGCATCTGTCTCTTCCGCTTCCTCTGCCATAACAGATTCCCCGTTCAGGGTAACGACCTCGACCTCAAGGCCGTCGCGCAGCTTCGAGGACCAGGTGCTGACGACCACGCTGGCCGTATCCAGTCCCTCCTCAATCACGGCTTCCGTATCGCTCATCAAACCGACCGTCACCGCCGTCTTCACCAGCACACCGTCCACAACGCAGTAGACATAGGCGTCGCCCGCCGAGAAATACAGCGCATCGTAGGGAATGATAATACTGTTCTCACTTTTCTCCGTCGTCGCGTAGACCTTCACCGACACGCCGGTCGGCAGGGAGTCCCCCGCGTCCGTCACTGCCGCCTTGATGGTAAAGAGGCTGGACGTCGCCGCCGTCGCAATCTCCGTGATCGTGCCGTCGTATGTCACTCCGTCCCGCTCCACCGTCACATGGTCGCCGACCTGCAGGGTATTCTTCGCGGTCTCTGTCACGCTGAAGGACACGGTCATCGATTCTTTATTGGAAATCGTGACCGCCGCGCTGCCGGACGCCGCCATGTTATTCGCGATCACGTTGACTGCCTCCACCGTGCCGCTGATCGGTGCGGTCACCGTGCAGTAGTCGATGTAGAGCTGCGCCGAGTCGATCGCCAGCGCCGCCTGGGAGAGCTGCGCGTCGTAGGTGGCGTCCGTCTCCGGATAAATCTCATTCTGCGTGATCGAGTAGGCCTCCTGCGCCTGCGTCAGGCTCTCCTCCACGGTGTCGACTCCGCTCTTCGCGCTCTCGATGCTGGCCTTGAGGGTGCTCTTGCTGCTCTCGGCGGAAGTGAGGCTGGCGGAAATCGTGTTCACTTGTGACTGCGCGGCATCCATCGCACTTTTAAGCGCCTCTAATTCCAAATCAGTATATATCCTAATATCTGCTTCATTCTCAGCTACTGCCGTATAGTAACGCGCCGTCGCTGTCGAAAGCGCCGCCTGCGCCGACGCATACTGGCTGTTCAGCGTGCTGATCGTCGACTTCACCTCGTCATACGCATCCTCCAGGTCGTCAAGCGTGTCCTCCGTGTCCGCCAGGCTCACCGCCAGGTCGCGGATCGACATCTCCGTCTGGTAATTCGTCAGGTCGCGTGAGCCGCCGGTCGCCGCCGTCACGCCCGCCACCGCGTAATCATAGGAAGCCTGCGCGCTGGCAAGCTGCAGCTGATAAGCCTCGTCGTCGATCGTAAAAAGGGTATCCCCCGCCTCAACGGTATCGCCCACCTCGCAATAGACCGCCGTCACCGTCCCCGACACCATCGGGATCACATAGATCTCCTCCTGCGGGGAGACCGTTCCTATGTAAGTCGTATCCGTCGACAGACTGCCGGATGTCGGGTTCACAGCCTCGACCGTCGTCACGCTGCTCTCGGCCGTCTCCTCCGAGCCATTGCAGCCGGCCAGGGAAATGCACAGGATTGCAGCGAGGCCAAGGGTCATGATTCTGCTTCTTCTCATTCTCATATTTTCTTCTTCCTCCTCATGAAATGACCTTGGGTTAAAAGTATTTGCAGGCTGATACTACAGGCTTCTATAAAAGTCCCGGTATCAGAAAACGCATGTCTTTAAATCTTACTTAGATTATGTGACAAGTTTAAACATTTTGTAAACAAGCGAAGTTAATTTTTTTCAGAACTTGTTTTCAAAATTTTCGTTAAAAATTCACACTCCGTTCACAAATATTATATATGATTGTCAAGAGAAAATAAATTTATATTTATCGTGAAGATGCAGAGGTGAAAGAAATGTTCCATATTTTAGTAGTAGAAGATGACCAGGCTCTCAACAAACTGATCTGTCGCGTGCTGAACAAGAACGATTACGAGACCTACTCAGCCGCGGACGGCGAGGAGGCGCTCGCACTTCTCGACCAGAACTACATCGACCTGATCATCACGGATCTGATGATGCCGAATCTGGACGGCTTCGACCTGACGAAGGAGCTGCGGGACAACGGCTATCAGCTCCCGATCCTCGTCGTGACCGCGCGGGATACCTACCTGGACAAGGCGAAGGGCTTCAAGCTCGGTATTGACGACTACATGGTAAAGCCGATCGACGTCAACGAGCTGCTGCTCCGGGTCGAAGCGCTGCTGCGCCGCGCGAAGATTATCTATGAGAAGAAGCTGGAGTTCGGTCCGGTCTGTCTCGACTATATCAATCTGACCGTGACGGTGAACGAGAAGTCTCAGATTCTTCCACAGAAGGAGTTCCAGCTGCTCTACAAGCTTTTGTCCAGCCCGAACCACACCTTTACCAGACAGCAGATCATGGACGAGCTCTGGGGCTACGATTCGGAGACCGACGCGCGCACCGTCGACGTCCACGTCAACCGCATCCGGGACCGCTACCGCGAGGTGCCCTACTTCCAGATCCAGACCGTCCGCGGCCTGGGCTATAAGGGCGTCATCGCAAAATGAAGAAGGATACCTTCTACTCCCTCTGGTTCCGGATCGTGATCGTCTGCTTTTTTGTCATGGTGGGAACCTTCCTTGCGCTGGGCTTCGCGTTCTATCTGCTGCTGCGCTTCGGAATCATCACGCTGATTCCACGGCTGATGACAGGCGTTCGCGTACTGGTCACCATGGCGGTGCTCAGTGTGATCGCCGGCACGATCCTTAACCTGTTTATCGTGCGCATCGTCGTGAAGCCGGTCACGGAACTGTCCGACGCCATGGGACAGGTTGCGGAAGGAGATTATGACATTCGTCTGGACACGGAAAAATACCAGGGCGAGATTCGTTATCTGCGGGAGGATTTCAACCAGATGGTGCAGGAGCTGAACGAGACGAAGATGCTACGCTCCGATTTTATCTCCAGTGTCTCGCATGAATTCAAGACGCCGCTCGCCACGATCAGCGGCTATGCGACGCTGCTGCAGGACGATACGCTCACACGCGAGGAGCGGGATGAATATCTGAAGACCATCATCCAGACCTGTAAGGGACTCTCCACGATGACCGGCAATATCTTAAGCCTTACCAGCCTCGAACACCAGGATAATATTAACGACCGCGAGGTCTTCCGGGTGGACGAGCAGATCCGCGAGGTCGTCCTTGGTATGGAACCGCTCTGGGCGGAGAAAAATCTGACCGTCACGCCGGAGCTTGACGAGATTTCCTGGAACGGAAACCGGGAAATGACCAATCTCATCTGGAGCAATCTGCTGAACAACGCCATCAAGTTCACCCCGGCGGGCGGCGAAATCATCATTAAGGCCACGATCGACCGGAAGTGGCTGACTGTAGCGGTGCAGGACAGCGGCTGCGGCATGACGCCGGAGGTCGTGACACGCATTTTTGATAAATTTTATCAGGGCGATGCTTCCCACAGGCGGAAGGGAAACGGGCTCGGACTCGCGCTTGTACACCGCATTGTCACGCTCTACGAGGGCGCGATCGACGTGAAGAGTGAGCCGGATCTCGGAAGCCGCTTTACGGTGCGGCTCCCCTCTGGATATGAAAAAACGTAACATTCTGTAAATAATCCCGTCAGGCAGTGATGCAGCTTCGCACGCAGGTGCCGGACGGGACTTTTTTGTCTGACGATAAAACTCTATACGCGCGGCACGCGTTTTTTTACCTCCGCCGTCACGACGCCGATCAGCAGGCCGGTCACAAGGCCCGCGAGCAGCAGCACCGGCCCGTAATAGAGCAGATTCACGCTCTCCAGAACCAGCATCGCGACCAGGAGCTGCCCGACATTGTGCGTGACGCCGCCGATGACGCTGACCCCATAGATATCGAAGGCGCCGCTGCGCTTCGCAAGGTACATGCAAAGGAAGCTGAGCGCCGCCCCTGCAAGACTGTAGAGCAGCATCGACAGGCTGCTGAACAGAAAAGCGGACAGAATAATGCGGACGATATTGACGGTCAGCGCATCGCGCACACCAAGCGCGTAGAGCGCCCAGACCACGATGAGATTCGCAAGTCCCAGTTTGACGCCGGGAATGCCGATCGGAATGGGAATCAGCAGCTCCACATAACCGGCGATCAGCGCGAGCGCAGTCAGAAGACCCAGCAGCGCCAGGCGCTTTGTTTTTTTATCCATCAGAAAAGCCCCCTTCTGTTCCCTGTATCACACTATAACATAAAAAGGGGGCTTACAAAAGCTTGTTTTTTTCCTTTAAGCCTCGCCGTGCCGGTGGCTTCCGGTCACGGAATACTCCACCCACTCGGCGATATTGACCACATGGTCGCCGATGCGCTCGAAATATTTCGCAATCATCAGTATGTCGATGCACTGCTCTCCCTGTCCGGGATTCTCAGATATCATCTGGATGAGCTCTGTTTTCACCTGATCAAAGAGCTCGTCCACGAGGTCGTCCGCCTGCATGACGCTATTCGCCAGCGGCAGATCCTTTTTCACGAAGGATTCGATGCTGTCGGTCAGCATCTTCATTGCCGCCTCCGCCATCTGCTGAATATGCACATGCTGGGTGATATCGCTGCCTTCCAGGAATTTCATGATGTCCGCGATGTCAGAAGCCTGGTCGCCGATGCGCTCCATGTCGGAGATCATCTTCAGTGCGGCCGAGATTGTCCGCAGATCCCGCGCGACCGGCTGCTGCCGCAGAAGCAGCTTCATGCAGCGGTTCTCGATATCGCGCTCCTTCTGGTCAATCTCGTACTCCAGCAGAAAGGTTCTCTGCCTCGCCTGCCGGTCAGAATGCAGAAGCGCCGTCATCGACTCTGACACCGCTGCCTTGCAGAGCGCTCCCATCGCGATCAGGTCCTCATTCAGCTCCGCGAGCTGCCGTTCAAAGTTATCTCTCATAGGATCAACCAAACCTTCCTGTAATATAATCCTCTGTCCTCTTGTCCTTCGGCATCGAGAACAGCTGCTCCGTCTTTCCGTACTCGACCATCTCGCCGAGCAGGAAGAATGCAGTATTGTCAGAGACACGCGCCGCCTGCTGCATGTTATGCGTCACCATGATGATCGTGTAATCCTTCTTCAGCTCCATCGCCAGATCCTCCACCTTGGAAGTGGAGATCGGGTCGAGCGCCGAGGTCGACTCATCCATCAGCAGCACCTCCGGCTCCACGGCCAGGGCGCGCGCGATGCAGAGCCGCTGCTGCTGTCCGCCGGACATGCCGAGGGCATTCTTCTTCAGACGGTCCTTGACCTCATCCCAGATCGCCGCGGCGCGCAGGGATTTCTCGACAATCTCGTCAAGCTTCGCCCCGCCGCGCACGCCGTGGGTTCGCGGCCCGTAGGCGACATTATCGTAGATGCTCATCGGGAAGGGGTTCGCCTTCTGGAAAACCATGCCGACCCTTTTGCGCAGCACGTTCACGTCCAGATCCTTGTAGATATCCACGCCGTCGAGCGTGATCTCGCCCGTGATCCGGCAGCCCTCCACGAGGTCGTTCATCCGGTTCAGCGTCTTCATCAGCGTGGACTTACCGCAGCCGGAGGGGCCGATGAACGCCGTGATCTCCTTCTCCGGAATATCGAGGTTCACATTTTTCAGCGCGTGAAAATCCGAATAGTAGAGATCCAGATTTTTGATGTTAAATTTTCCCATTCTTTCTTTCCTCCATAATGGCTGTTCAGCCAATGTCTTCCGTGTCTGTCACTATATCCGGTCTCAGCCGCCACCCGAAGCTTTCGCACTAAATCGCTTTGCAACAAAACTGGACAGCGCGTTGATCAGGAGCACCATCACGAGCAATACCACCGCGGTCGCGTAGGATTCTTCCATGTAAAGTCCCTCATTCAGCAGCACATACATATGAATTGCAAGCGTTCTGCCCGAGGAAAACAGATTTTTCGGGACACCGGCCACCGTACCCGCCGTATAGATCAGAGCCGCAGTCTCGCCGGTGATACGCCCGATGGCAAGAATCACACCGGAGAGAATGCCCGGCATCGCGCTCGGCAGCAACACGACGAACACCGCGCGCAGCTTTCCCGCGCCCAGACCATAGCTGCCCTCGCGGTAGGAATCCGGCACGGCTTTGAGCGCCTCCTCCGTCGTACGCATGATGGAAGGCAGTACCATGATCGCGAGCGTCAGCGCGCCGCTCATCATCGAATAGCCCCAGTGCAGCGCCACGCCGAACATCAGATAGCCGAACAGTCCATAGACGATGGAGGGAATACCCGAGAGAGTCTCGGTCGTCATGCGGACGATCCGCACCAGTTTATTGCCGCGCCGCGCGTATTCCACCAGATAAATGGCGGAGAACACGCCCAGCGGCACCGCGATCAGCAGGGACAAGAAGGTCATGATAAGCGTATTGATGATGGCTGGCATCATCGACACATTGTCGGTCGTGTATTTCCAGGCGAAGAGGCTGGGCTTCAGATTTGGCACGCCCTTTATGAGGATGTAGCCGATCAGGAGCAGCAGCACCGCCACCGTGATGAGAGCCGCCGCCCACACGAGGGCTCTCAGCGCGCAGGCCTGAATTTTCTGTCTTTTATCAGCCATTCTTGTCACCTCTCTCTACGACGGAGAACAGAAGGTTGATCAACAGGATGAAGACGAACAGGACGACGCCCGTCGCGATCAGCGCCTGCCTATGCAGCCCGGAGGCATAGCCCATTTCCAGTACAATATTCGCCGTCATCGTGCGCACGCCATCGAGCAGACTGCCGGGCATGACCGCCTGGTTGCCGGCTACCATGATGACCGCCATCGTCTCTCCGATCGCGCGCCCCACGCCGAGGATGACGCCCGCCAGAATACCGGACTTCGCGGCCGGGACGACCGTGCGGAACACACTGCCCTCATGGGTATCGCCCAGCGCCAGCGCTCCCTCATAGTAGCTCTCCGGCACCGCGCGGATCACGCTCTCCGAGACGCCGATGATCGTCGGCAGGATCATGATGCCCAGAAGGATCGACGCGGTCAGCATGCTCTTGCCGCTGCCCCCGAAGATCTTCTGCATCGCCGGTACGATGATCACCAGTCCGAAGAAGCCGTAGACGATGGAGGGAATGCCCGCCAGGAGCTCGATCGCCGGTTTCAGGATCGGATAGATTTTCTTCGGGCAGAAGCGCGCCATAAAGATCGCGCAGAGGATGCCGATCGGCACACCCACGATGATCGCGCCCGCCGTCACATAGATGCTGCCCACGATCATGGGGAGGATGCCAAAAATGTCGTTCAGAGGCTTCCACCTGGTCCCGGTCAGAAATTTAATCGGCCCGATCTCCAGGATCGTCGGAATTCCGTTGGAGAAGAGGAACCAGCAGATCAGCGCGACCGCCAGGATGGAAGCACACGCGGCGCCTAAAAAGACGCCGTGCATGATTGTTTCTTTTAACTTCTGTGTGTTCAAAGCGTTTTCCTCCGAAAAGGGGAAGCATTACTGTGCGATTTCGGACCAGTCGGTGATCTCTCCGGTGTAGATGCCGAGAACCTCCTCAGAAGTAATGCTGCTGATCGGGTTGTCGTTGTTCACGACGACCGCGATACCGTCGAGAGCGATGACCGTGCCGGTCAGCTCCGCCGCTTCCTCATCCTTCAGCTCACGGGAAGCCATGCCGATATCATAGGTGCCGTCGATCGTGGAGGTCATACCGGTCGTGGAATCGCTCTGCTGCACCTCGATCGTCGCGTCCGGATTCAGCTCCTGATAAGCCTCAGCCAGCTTCTCCATCACCGGCGTCACGGAAGATGATCCGCCGACCGTGATCGTACCTGCGGGAAGCTCGCCCTCGAAAGCTCCGGTGCTGCCCTCGCTCACATAGCCGTTCTCCTCGACGACCGCCTGTCTCTCGTCGCTCAGGATGAAGTTAATGAAGTCCGCCGCAAGTCCTTCCGGCTCGCCCAGCGTCGCGATGTTAAACGGGCGGGACACGCCATAGCTGCCATTCTTCACATTGTCTGCCGTCGCCTCCGCGCCGTCCACGAGAAGCGCCTTCACATCGCTGCTCAGGGAACCAAGAGAGACGTAACCGATCGCGTTCACATTGCCGGCTACGGTCGTCATCATGACCGAGGTGCTGTTCGTGATCTCCGCCGAGTCGATCGTCATATCAACCTTATTTCCGTCCGCATCCTTCTGCTCGATACCGAACAGCTCGATGAATGCGCCTCTGGTGCCGGAACCGTCCTCACGGGACAGCACGGTGATCGCACCGCTCATGGTCTCCGCCGTCGCGGTCTCTTCTTCCTCCGTCTCCGCTTCCTCTGTCTCTTCCTCTGTCTCCTCAGCCGCAGTGCTCTCGCTGCTGCTCATCGAAGAACTGCTGCTTCCGCAGCCGACCGCCATCATCATCGTTATGGCTGCCATCAACATCACTGCTACAAGTTTCTTTTTCATAATGTTCACTCCTTACTTTCCAGTGTAATATGTAACTGCCTCTCGCAGTTCAAGGATGATGATAGCCGCGCCATGTAAAATCCAGAATCGTTTTTCTGTAAAAATAATGTAAAAAGAGTCGGAAATCATTTCAAAATGATTTTTTCTTAAAATTAAATCATTCGCGAGTGATTTTTTCTTGACATCGAGTCAAAAACAGATAAAATAGAAGCTGACAGGGAAGAATACTGAGAGGGGAAAGAAGATTTATATGGAAAGAAATATCATATCCGAACTGCTGGAATGGCGTGACATGAAGAAAGGGCGGATGCCGCTGGTTCTCTACGGAGCCAGGCAGGTAGGAAAAACCTGGCTTCTCCGGCACTTTGGGAGGGATTATTATAGCAACACGGTTTATATCAATTTCGAGAGGATGCCCGTCATCGCCGAATACTTTGACGGCGACTTAAAGCCGGATCGTATTATCCGTTTTCTCGAAGAATATTTCCACACACGAATCATCCCGGAAAGCACTTTGCTCATCTTTGACGAGATACAGGCCTGTGAACGGGCGCTGACCTCCCTGAAGTATTTTGCGGAGGATGTGCCGGAGTACCATATTGCGGCGGCGGGCAGTCTCCTCGGCGTCGCCATTCACCGGGAAAAATATTCCTTCCCCGTCGGAAAAGTGATTATGAAGACGCTGTATCCGATGAGCTTCGACGAATTTCTGGCCGCGACGGGAAATGCGCATCTCGTGGAACGGATACGGGGGCATTACGCGGATATGCGGGAAATGCCTGCGCAGACGCACGCGGAGCTGCTGGATCTGCTGCGAAAATATCTCTTTATCGGCGGCATGCCCGCAGCAGTGAAAGCCTACGTCGAGGAGCTGGAGCTGGTCAATATTCCGGACGTTCAGGACACGATTCTGAACTCCTATATCGCGGACATGTCAAAATACGCTTCCTACAGCGATAGCACGAAAATTCAAAGCGCCTTTCGATCTCTGCCTGCACAGCTTGCAAAGGACAACCGGAAATTTCAATATAAGCTGATCCGCAAAGGAGCGACTTCCGGACTCTTCGGAGACTCGATCGCATGGCTCGTGATGGCGGGAGTCGCGCTGGAATGCGACCGGGTGACACGCGGCGTAATGCCGGTGAAGCTGTTCCGGGATGTGTCTTCCTTCAAACTCTATATGGCGGACGTCGGGCTGCTCTGCGCCTTTTCCGGCATCATGCCGGAGAATATCGCGAGGCAGGATCTCTCCGACATTTTCAAAGGCGCACTGGCGGAAAATTATACCGCACAGACGCTGAAAGCCTCTGGATATGAGCTGCATTACTGGACCTCCGATTCTCCTGCTGCCGAAGTGGATTTCGTGATCCAGAAGGCCGGAAAGGTGATTCCGATCGAGGTAAAATACGACCAGAACGTCCACTCCAAAAGCCTGAAGCACTATGAGAAGCTGTACCGCCCCGGGCAGGTACTCCGCTTAAGCACGCGCAATTTTGGCGCAGGGGAAAATGGTGTGACAGCGGTGCCGCTGTACGCGGCATTCTGCATCTGACATTTTCCCTTTTACTGAAATCTAATTGACTTCCCTCCCACCGTCCTTTAAAATGAAAACAACAGACAGCGGCAGAAAAGGAGGCGTGAATTATGGCGGGAATCGGAGAAAAGAGCAGGCTTCCGATAGGCATAGAAAGCTTTCCGAAACTTCGGACAGAAGATTTTTATTATGTCGACAAGACAATGCTGATCAGGGATCTGCTGAATGCCTGGGGGAAGGTAAATCAGTTCACCCGTCCCCGCCGCTTTGGGAAGGCGCTGAACATGAGCATGCTGAAGGCTTTTTTTGAAGTCGGCTGTGAT
>JAJQCG010000233.1:0-5940 GCA_021202815.1 Lachnospiraceae bacterium
CGCCTCATCTCCGGCTGCCCATACCGTGTTGATCAGGTGGCGTATCCGATGTTCAAGCGCGATGTCGAGGATGAGAAGACCATGACCCGCGATCAGGCGCAGGAGCTCTGCGAACTGATGCGCATTAAATACAATGAGCTTGGCGCATACCGCGCGAGCGTTGCCCGTCGCGTGAACCAGGGCGCCGGTATGACGCTGATCTGGACGCTTGGCGGCGTGAAGGAAGACGGAAGCGACGCCTGTAACGAGCTGACGAATGTTCTGATCGACGCCTGCCGCAGCATCCGCACGAACCAGCCGTCTCTGGCGCTCCGGTATCATCCGAACATGTCCGAGAAGACCATGCATCATGCGTTCGAGTGCATCCGCGCCGGACTGTCGATGCCGTCCTTCCACAGCGATGAGTACGCGATCAAGCAGCTGATGGCGAACGGCGCCTCTCTTGAGGAAGCCCGCAACTGGGGTCTTGTACTCTGCCAGTCTCCGGGATGCCAGGGCAGCAAGGGTACCCGCGTACGTAACGCTTACGATATTATGCCGGCGAAGTGCCTCGAGCTCGCTCTGTCCGACGGATATGATTACTTCTTCTCGAAGAAGCAGGCGGGTGTGCACACCGGTGATGCGACGAAATTTGAGTCCTTCGACGATGTGTGGAACGCGTTTACAAAGCAGATGGAATACGCGATCTCGATCGGCAGCCGTCAGAAGATCATGACCCGCGTGGTCGAGGCGGAATGGTTCAAGCAGCCCTTCCTCTCCAGCATGTGGGAGCAGTGCGTCGAGCGCGGCGTAGATGGCATTGAGTGGGAAGAGATTTCTAACCCGTGGTTCAATCTGATCGGTCTTGTGGATGCGGCTGACAGTATGAGCTCTCTTGATAAGCTGGTCTTCATTGACAAGAAGTACACAATGGAGCAGGTCATCACCGCAATCCGCGCGAACTGGGAAGGCTATGAGGATATGCGTCAGGACTTCGAAAACGTGCCGAAGTATGGCAACGATGATGACTTTGCGGATTCCTTCATGGGCAAGATCCTTGACTGGACGACTGCTTACGGAAAGACAATCAGCAACTACTCCGGTGGACATCCGCGGCCGTTGCCGCAGGCTGTATCCGGATTCTGGGCATATGGGATTAAGACCGGCGCTCTGCCGAACGGCAGACATGAGGGCGACGTGATCGCTGACGGCGGCTGCTCACCGTATCATGCATACGACAAGAACGGCCCGACCGCTGTCGTCGCCTCCGCTGCGAAGTTCAATCATGAACAGCTCAAGGGCTGCCTGATGAACCAGCGCCTGAACCAGGCGCAGCTGATGGCTGACAATGGCTTTGACCTCTTCAACGCCTATGTGCGCGGCGTATTTGCGAGCGGCTTGAGCCAGGTGCAGTTCAACGTGGTTGACAACAAGGTTCTGCGCAGCGCGCAGAAGGAGCCGGATCAGTATCCGGATCTGGTTGTCCGTGTAGCCGGTTACAGCGCTTACTTCACAGAGCTGAACCGCAAGACGCAGGATGGCATTATCTCCCGTACTGAGCAGAAGCTTGCTTAATTTACCCCCTTTACATGGATTTTGGAGAACCTGGCGAAGCAATTCGTCAGGCTCTCCCATTAAAAAACAAAAAACTGCCTGTTTGCACCGGCAGGAAGGAGTGTTATAATGGCATTGGCTGGTAAGCTGACGAATATCCAGAGATATTCCACAAAAGACGGCCCGGGTATCAGGACGACCGCGTTTCTCAAAGGATGTCCGTTGCATTGTGCCTGGTGCCATAATCCCGAGTGCATCGGGGCGGAAGACGATGTGTATTTCTGGGACGCCAAATGTGTTGGCTGCGGCAAGTGTATTGAGGCATGTCCCACCGGCGCGCAGAAGGTTCCGAATGCGGACGGAAGCGGAAAGATCGACCGTTCCCTGTGCGTGCGCTGCGGAAAATGTGCGCAGGTCTGCAGAATCGGCGCCCTTACCCTGGTAGGCTTTGACATGACAACGGAGCAGGCTGCGGATGCCCTGTACCGGGATCATATTTTTTATGATACGTCGGGTGGGGGAGTTACGATCTCCGGAGGAGAGCCGCTGGCGCAGCCGTCATTTACTCTGGAAGTTCTGAAACAGTGTAAGGAAAAGAAGCTGCACACCTGCATCGACACGACGCTCTACGCGTCGTGGGAGGTGATCGAGAGTCTGATCCCGTACCTTGACCTGGCGCTGGTGGATCTGAAGCATATGGATTCGGCGTGGCATAAGGAGCTTACGGGGGTTCCCAACGAGAGAATTCTGGAGAATCTTGAAAAGCTTGCAAAACAGGTACATATCAGAATCCGCATTCCGCTGATTCCTGATTTCAACGCCAACGAAGACAATCTGCGCACGGCGGCGGAATTTGTCGGCAGACTGGATCCTGAGCATATCGACGCGGTGGATCTGCTGACCTTCCACAACTGGGCAGAACAAAAATACAGAAAACTGGACCAGGTCTACGCCTATGCCGAAGTACCGGATATGGAGGAGGCCGTGGCACAGTCATTCCGTCCGCTGTTTGAGCAGCAGGGCGTAAAGGTTACCATCAACGGATAATGATTTCATAACAGCATAAGCAGGAGGATGCCGCTATGATTATACGGGAAATCCAGGCCTCTGCAATCACAGAAGCCGTGGAAAAATTAGTAATAGACACAAATTATTATCTTCCCGAGGATGTAAAGGATGCCTTGAAAAAAATGCGGGAAGAGGAGGAATCCGATCTCTGTAAGCAGATCCTCGGCGACATTCTGAAAAATGCCGACATCGCACGGGAGCGCCAGCAGCCGATCTGCCAGGATACGGGGCTTGCGGTTTTCTTCGTCGAGCTGGGGCAGGATGTTCACATCGTAGGCGGAGACTTCCGCGCGGCGATGGACGCGGGCGTGGCCCGGGGCTACACGAATGGTTATCTGCGCAAGAGCAGTCAGGATCATGTCTTCGGAGAGCGGGTCAACCGCGGGGACAATACGCCGGCGATCATCCATACCGATATCGTGCCGGGCGATAAGCTGACGATCACCGTCTGCCCGAAGGGCGGCGGCTCCGAGAACATGTCGGCGCTGGGGATGCTGACGCCTTCCCAGGGCTGGAACGGGGTGAAAAAGTTCATCGTGGATACGGTCAGCAAAGCCGGTTCCAATCCCTGTCCGCCGATTATTGTGGGCTGCGCGGCGGGCGGTACGACCGAGGAAGTCATGCTGCTGGCGAAGAAGGCCCTCTGCCGCAAGGTGGGAGAGCCCAACCCGGACCCGGAGGTCGCGCAGATGGAGCGCGAGATTCTGGAGGAAGTCAACAAGCTCGGCATCGGCGCACAGGGCTTCGGCGGTACGAAGACCGCGCTGGCCGTCCATATGCTCACCCATCCGGTGCATCTGGCGAGCATGCCGGTGGGCGTGAACATTCAGTGCCATGTGGCGCGTCACAAGACAATCGTGCTCTGAAGAGGAGAAAGAATATGACTGATAAAGTGATTCATCTGCCGCTAACAGATGAGATGATTAAGGATCTGCACGCCGGAGATCGCGTACTGCTGAACGGCATCATCTATACCGGACGTGACGAGGCACACCTGTATCTTTGCCGGATGCTGGATAAAGGAGAGGAGCTGCCAATTGAGATCAAAGGGGCTGTGATTTACTATGTCGGACCCTGCCCGGCGAAGCCCGGTCAGGCGATCGGCTCCGCGGGACCGACAACGAGCAGACGCATGGACGCCTACGCGCCGCGCCTGATGGACATTGGTCTGAAGGGCATGATCGGAAAGGGGCTTCGGAAGCCTGCCGTCGTGGAGAGTATGAAGAAGAATACCTGCGTGTATTTTGCCTCGATCGGCGGAGCGGGCGCGCTGCTCAGCGAATCCATCAAGGAAGCGGAAGTCGTCGCTTTCCCGGAGCTGGGGGCTGAGGCGATTTATAAGCTGTGGGTGGAGAATTTCCCCTGCACCGTCGTCATTGACTGCTACGGAAACGACCTCTACAAAGAGGGCCGTGAAAAATACGAAGTGAAATAAGGAGGAAAATCATATGGCTATTCCAAAGGAGGAGCTCCGTGACAGAGCGCTGGAGCTTCATGAGAAGTATAAGGGAAAGATCGAGACGGTATCGAAGTGCAGAGTGTCGGATTCCGACGCGCTGTCACTCGCCTATACACCCGGTGTCGCCGAGCCTTGCAAGGAGATTGCGAAAGACCCGGATCTGGCTTATACATATACCTTCAAAGGTAACATGGTAGCGGTCGTCTCCGACGGCTCCGCGGTGCTCGGACTCGGAAATATCGGCGGCCTGGCGGGACTCCCGGTTATGGACGGCAAGTCCGTGCTCTTTAAGGAGTTCGGCGGCGTGGACAGCTTCCCGATCGTTCTGGCCACGCAGGATGTGGACGAGATCGTGCAGACCTGCATCAACATCGCGCCGACCTTCGGCGGCATCAACCTGGAGGATATCGCCGCGCCGAGATGCTTTGAGATCGAGCGCAGGCTGAAGGAGGTGCTGGATATTCCGGTATTCCACGACGATCAGCACGGCACAGCGATCATCATGACCGCAGGTCTGATGAACGCCTGTAAGGTTACGGGCAAGAAATTTGAGGATCTTACCATCGTCATCAACGGCGCTGGTGCCGCCGGAACCGCAATCGGCAAGATGATCCTGAATATCGGCGTCAAAGAGATGTTTTTCCTGGATTCGAAGGGAATTATCTATAAGGGTCGTCCGAACGGCATGAACTGGGCGAAGGAAGAGCTCGCGGATCTGAGCAACAAGGACTGCCGCAAGGGTGGTCTGGCCGAAGCGCTCGTGGGCGCGGATGTGTTCATCGGCGTGTCCCAGGCGGATATCCTTACACCGGATCTGATCCGGACGATGGCGAAGGATCCGATTGTCTTCGCGATGGCGAACCCGAATCCCGAGGTGCGTCCAGACGTCGCGAAAGAGGCCGGTGTGGCCGTGATCGGCACAGGCCGCAGCGACTATCCGAACCAGATCAACAACGTCCTGGCTTTCCCGGGCCTGTTCCGCGGCGCTTTCGACGTCCGTGCGCGTCAGATCACCGAGAATATGAAGGTGGCGGCAGCGCAGGCGCTGGCGTCCATCATTCCGGATGACGAGCTGAACGCGGATTACATCATCCCGGCTGCTTTCGATCCGAGGGTGCGCCCGGCAGTGGCGGCGGCGGTAGCTGAGGCGGCCAGGAAAGACGGCGTCGCCCGCATCTGATGATGCAATATTCAGATTTGCCAACTTCTCCCTTCTTTTTTTTAAATGGGTGTATTTGATACACAGGTACAAAGGGTATCCTGCATGCGGAAAACCGCGTGTGGGGTATTCTTTATTTCATGAAATTTTTTAATGGAGGTTCCCAAAATAAGTAAGTTTCTTATTCCCTGTAACTATGGTACAGTACAAATATACAAAAATGCAAACAGATTTTACAAATAGAATATTATTTTTGCAAAAACAGCTGAAAACGAAATTTATCTGCATTTGTTGAATATGGACAAACGAGGCGCCTCTTTGGATGTATTCGAGCTTGTTGTATAAAACTTTTTTTATTCGAAAGGAGAAAGGTGTTACATGGCGGAAAATAAAGAAGTTGTCCGAGTAAAGGATGCGGCGATCGACCGCACTGGCGAGCACAGCGGCGGCCCGGTAAATAAGTTTACGATTACCGCTCTTGCGGGCGCATTGGTTATCTACTTCCTGATCAGCTCGATCAACCTGAGCGCCTACGGCGACATGGCTTCGAGGGCGCTGGGCTTTGTTCTGGCAATGATCTGGTTCCTCTGCTTCTCGCCAACGAAGATGTCGGTCTCGGCGCTGATTATCGCGACGATCGCTCCGTTTGTGGGGGTGCTTGCATTTACAGACGTGTCTTCTCAGCTGGGGAGCTCCTCGTTCTACACGATCGTCGGTCTGT
>JAJQCG010000233.1:5950-13148 GCA_021202815.1 Lachnospiraceae bacterium
ATATGGGTGAGAAGCCCGGAGAGAGCAAATTCGGCCGCGTCCTGATGGCGGTACTGCCCTTCGCCCTGCTGACGTCGGGAACCTCTCTGGTCGGCGGTTCGGCCAGCGGCAATGTGTCCAGCATCAACTATATGCTCAACAACGCGGGACTTGAGCTGACCTATGTGCACTGGGCGAAGCTGGCCTATCCGGCTTTTATCATCTGCATTATCCCGGGTATCCTGCTCTTCACCCGTTTCTTCAAGTTCAAGGCTGAGGATGTACATATTCTTCCTGCTGACTATTATCAGGAGCGCCTGGATGAACTCGGACCGATCGGCGGCAGCGAGGTTCGCTGGATCATCATTATCATCGGAATGATCGCCTGCATGCTGGGCGGCATGAAGACCGCGTACGCTGCTCTGCTCTGGGCCATGATCTCCGTCCTGCCGGGCATCGGCGTCGCCGACGCGAAGAAGGTCATTCCCGCGCTGAACTGGGACGTCTGCATTTGCGTCTGTATCGTACCTCTGCTCGGCACGATCCTGACCAACAACGGCGTGAACGATTTCATCGCCGCCAAGATTGGCCCGCTGTTCAGTAACCTCGGCATCTTCCCGTTCATGGTACTGGCAGGCTGGATCATGTTCGTCCTGATGAACGTCATGGTCAACGCGACGCACGGTGCGCACGCTCTGACAGCCGCGACCCTGATCCCGATCGCTGTGAGCCTTGGCTACAATCCGCTGGTTGTCTGCTTCCCGATGCTCTGCACGGCGTCCTGGTTCTACTGCTTCGGCGGCAACTACATCGTGATGATCAACGGCGGCTACGGCTGGTGGGATAAGAAGGATACGATCATTCCCGGTCTCATTACGGGTCTGTGTATGGTGGTGGCCTACAGCGCAATTATCTATGTGATTGCACCGCTCTGGGGCATGTCCTTCTATCTGTAAATGAAACGCTAAAGTAAGGTGAAACACTGAATACATAGTGCTCCCGAAGACCCGGGTGTGCCGGGTCTGCCGGGAGCGCTGACTTTTATAACAGGAGGAAAATATTCATGGCAGCAGAGAGAGTATCGACCTATCTCTTCAATTTTGCAGACACCATCAAATGGGACGCCCAGTATGATGTGGTGGTGATCGGCGCTGGCGGCGCCGGAGTCCCGGCGGCAGCGGAGGCCTGCGACGCGGGCGCGAAGGTTCTGGTAGTGGAGAAGGCTCCGAAGGGCATGGAGGGCGGCAACGCCAGGATTGCTCAGCAGCACCTTCTCATATTCCGCGACTATGAGGACGGCGTTGACTATCTGAAGAAGTGCCGCCTGCACTGTGATCTTGCCATGCCCGATGAGGCGATCGAGACTTATGTCCGTGAATCCATGAAGTTTGAAGAGTGGTGGAACGGCCTTGGTTATACGGAGTATGAGGTGCATGATCAGACCGATTTCCCGCTTCACGGCGGAAAGACGGCGAAGGTTATCTATACAGAGAAGCCGAACACGCAGCGCTACTGGCCCTGCCTGCGTCAGCTTCTGCTGGACCGCATGGACAAGATCGACGTGTGGTATGAGTCCCCGGCTGACGGACTGATCCAGGATCCCTTTACGAAGACGGTCCTGGGAGTCAAGGTGAAGACCGAGGGCAGAATCGTAAATGTCCGCGCGCTGAACGGCGTTGTCATGGCGCTTGGCGGCTTTGAGGACAGCTCCGAGATGCTGCAGCATTACGGAAATATTCCCTATCCGGGCGATTCCACCGGCACGCAGACCGGCGAGGGCGTCCGCATGGGTATCGAGGTCGGCGCGAAGATTGCCCGCATGGGCGCAATCTCCGGACCTTATCCGGTCTACACGGATCCGTCCAACGGGCGCTACAATTTCCATATCATCCGTACCTTTGTGGGCGACCGCTATGCGGCGGTGCTCGTCGGACCGGACGGCACGCGTTTCTACGATGAGACGACGACACTGAAACACGGTGATATGTATTATCACGGACAGGTTCGCAAGCTGATGTGGCCGGATCCGGCTTACGCGATCCTTGACAGCTCTGTGCTTGACAAGGAAATCTACAACGGCTGGGGCGACAACAATGAAGTCGGTATTGAGAACGGCTGGATCAAGGTTGGAAAGACGGTCGAGGAGCTGGCAGAGCAGATTGGCTGCTGCGCCGAGGGCCTGAAGAAGACGATCGAGACCTACAACGAGGGCTGCGCGAAGGGTAAGGATGAAGAATTCGGACGCACTGCGTCCCTGGTTCCCTTCAGCGGGAAGGGCTACTGTGCGGTACTTGTCACACCCGGACGTTACAACACGACCGGCGGTCCGGACCGGAACATGGAGGGCGAGGTTCTCGCCACCGACGGCAGCGTCATTCCGCATCTCTACGGCTGCGGCGATCTGGGCGGCTTTGGTATTGGCAATTATCAGGCGGGCTACGGCCTGATCGAGGCCTGGTACAGCGGAAGAATCGCGGGTATCAACGCGGCGAAGCCGAAGGCTCCGGTGAAGCAGGCCTGCGTGATTCTCTATGGCGAGCAGAGCGGCATCGGCGGCTTTACGAAATCCGGCGAGGAGGAGATCAAGGTCGAGCTCGGCGAGAATGAGTACTATGGCAAGGGCGCGGGCATGAACAGCGATATTCACGCAAAGGTGAAGTATGTCGACGGAAAGATCGAGAAGATTGAGATCATCGCGCACAAGGAGGACGCGCCGATCGGCGGCGTTGCCTTCGACAAGCTGATCCCGGCCATGCTGAACGCGAACTCCCCGGAGGTGGACGCGATTTCACAGGCGACCCTGTCCAGCAACGGCCTGATTGAAGCGGTTAAGAACGCGTTGAAAGACGCGTAAGAAACTGATAAACTGATTTTGATGCCCCTGCGGCAGATGCGTGCCGCGGGGGTATTTACTTATCCGGACATCATCGCGGCGTTCGGAGGAAAGGCGGCAATATGAAGACTTATTGTTATGTGGGAAACTGGGGAAAGGAAGGCGAAGGATTCAGCATTGTAATCTGTGCCTATGATCCGGAGACGGGGGCTCTCACGGAGCTGAAGCGGATTGCGCCGGAGATCAGCGTCGGCTGCCTGTATCAGAAGGATGGTATTCTTTACTGTACGCATGAGCGGGAGACACTGGACGGGCTCCGTGCGGGAGGAGGCGGTCTGGTGCTAGCCTATACGATCGATCCGCAGACAGGAGGTTTAAAGGAAATCAGCCAGATGCCGAGCTGTGGCGCGATGGCGGCCTATGTGGTGGCGCAGGGCGATTATGTCGTGGCTGTGAATCATGCGACGAGAGACGGTCATGTGACGGTTATGAAGCGCGACAGAAGCGGGAAATATCATATTCGCATTGTCTATGATGAGTCGATGACAGCGCTTTTTTCCAGACGTCCGGACGGGTCGGTGGGAGAGCTCCTCGATATTTTCCGGACGAGCGGCTGCGGGCCGGTAGCCGGGATCCAGAATTCTCCGCATATTCATTCTGTACAGGTGTCGCCGTCGGGAAATCTGTACTGTATCTGTGATAAGGGCTCCGATCGCGTGTATCTGCTGCGGATTGAGGGAAACACGCTGCAGAACTGTGGCTCCTTCCGTACCGGAGCAGGTTACGCGCCGCGCTACAGCGTGTTTCATCCGCAGCGCCCTTATCTCTATGTCAACAATGAGCTGCAGCCGTATCTCTATGCGCTTCGCTATACGGAGGAGGGAAGGCTCAGCGAAATTGCTTCTGTCAGAGTGCTGCCGGAGGACATTGAAAACCCAGCCGGCTTTGGTCAGTCGGATCTCCGTATCAGCGCGGATGGACGCTTCCTCTATGATCTTTTTCGAGGGGTAAATGCGGTTGCCGTGTTCTGGATTGATGAGGAGAGCGGCAGGCCGGAGCGCATACAGTATAAGGCGCTGGGCGGGGAGACGCCGCGCGGCTGCGCGCTTTCGCCTGACGGGAAACACCTGCTCATCGCGGCGATCGGAAGCGGTGAGGCAAAATCCTTCCCGGTCAGGGAGGACGGGACGCTGGGCGATCAGGATTCTGCATTGTCCTGCGGGACGCCGGGCTGTCTTTCGTTCTACACGGTCTGAGAGATGATAAAATCCTCCGCGCCGTTGCTTAATATCAGTTTGTTTTGATTTGTGATAAAAATTCCACAGACATTGTCCAGTGTGTCGAGGAGGGCGCAGCCCTCCCCGGACCCAAGGGCAAAGCAGACGGTGCTGAGACCATCGTCGTCTATAGAGTCATGGGAGAGAATTGTGACAGACAAGGCGTCAGTCTCACGGGGATAGCCGCTGCGCGGATCAATGATATGATGATAGTTTTTCCCGTTGCGGATAAAGTGCCGTTCATAGGAGCCGGAAGTCACGACGGACAGATCCTCTGCGTGCAGAATCAGCCGGTTTGTGCCCTGGGAGGAGAAGGGGTCCTGAATCCCTACACGGAAGGGGCTTCCGTCCGGACGCTTTCCATGACAGATCAGATTTCCGCCCAGATTGATCAGGGCGTTTTTCACACCCTTAAGAGAAAGAAAATCCCGAACCTTATCCGCGATATAGCCCTTGGCGATACCGCCCAGATCGATCTGGACATCTGGGGAAAGGAAGCAGAGCGTCTTCGGTTCATCCGGCGGGATATGCAGATAATGAAATCCCACCGGGCGCAGGGCTTCCTGAATGGATGCGGCAGTGGGAATGACCGGATTTTCCCCGTTCACATTCCAGAGCCGTGAGAGCGGTTCTGTTGTGATATCAAACAGGCCTCCTGAGAGCTCTGAATAATAAAGGGCGCGCGAGATAATCGCCGCGGTGTCCTCCGACATCTGCCAGCGCTCCGTCTCCGGAGCGCGGTGGTTTATGCGTGAGATCTCGCTGCCCGGCAGGAAGCGGCTCAGAAGCTGTTCCTGCCGTTCGATCAGCGAAAAACAGTCCGGAAGATATTTGGCGTCTGTCTGCGAATACACGGTGATAGCGATCAGTGTGCTCATCAGCATAGCCTGACAGGTGATGGAATTTCCGCTGTACTGTGTATAAAGCTTCATGAAATTAATCGTTCCTTTCGCTTTATTCAGGGCACAGACAGCATCATAGCATGGCTTCCAGAGCTTTTGCCTTGTCGTGCTTTCCGAAATCTTCATAGGATTTCATGGCGCTGCGAACCATGCCCTTGTAGACCTCGTCCCGACCCATGAATTTCTCCCGTGCCGCAGCAGCGCGGATGAAGAGCTGCGCGGCTTCGTTAAAGCCGCCCGTGTGATATTTTGCCTCCGCCAGGGTGGACAGGGCCGCGGAATAGTGATAATCGTCCTGCGCGTCGTAGGCCTCGAAGATTTTGACGGCGTCTTCCGCGTGGGACATCAGAATGGTCAGTTCTTCCCCGGATTTCAGCATCACCGAGGCCAGGTTCGCGTGAGAAATCGCGGCTTCCAGGTATGCGTCCGGGTTTACGGAGGTGATCATCAGCGCAGCTTCGAGATGCTCGCATGTGGCAGCGTATTCCTTCTTTTCCATATATAAAAGGGCAATATTATTGTGAAGTCCCGCGAAACGCATATCGTCCTCAGGCAGAAGCTGCGTGTACAGTTCAAAAACGATGCTGTAGAAATTCTCCGCGGCTGTAAGCTCACCGCCTGCCCGGTAGGCATTCGCGATGTTCAGAAGCGTTGTGGCGTATTCGTTGGTTCCCATGAAATCGGAGCCGCAGGCGATATTATAGGCAGTTCTGCAATAAGCAAAGGATTTTTCAAAGTCGGCCATATCACGGTAATAGCCGATCAGCTCGTTCGCGAGCGCGAGCTGGCACTGTGTATCCTCGCGGACCGTGGCCTCCTGAAAGGTCGTCTCGAGGTATTTCCCGGCTCCTGCCATGTCCTTTGCGCCAAAATAGGCGTCAAGCTTTTCAAAGATTTTCTGTAGATCCATCATCCTGTACTCCTTCCATCATGATATAGTCTTTTTCTCATTATCACGAATCATCACGGAAAACACAAGCGACAAGATTTCATGAAGGCAGTACGTTTTTTCAGGTTATATAAAATATGGATCCATTACAGGAAAATGCTTGACAATATAGGATATATCACATAAAATAGTATGAAAACGAAACAGGGGAAAACAAATGCCGGTTATTTCGAGATTTAATGGGATAGTCATTAAGATGTATCTCAGGAGCAAAGAACATAATCCGCCCCATATCCATGCAATTTGCGGAGAGAACATGGGAATATTTTCATTGCCGGATGGGGAGATGTTCATGGGTGACCTTGGCATAAAAGAGCAAAAGGTGGTTAGAAAATTTATAGAGTGTCATGGAAAGGAATTGCTTGTTATGTGGGAGACGCAGCAATTCGCATATATAGATCCGCTAGAGTAGGAGGTTCTGAGATGATCCATAAAATAAAATCTGTTGAGACGGGGGATAATCTCATTCTGACGGCCACATTTCTTGATGGTACAGTAAAGGAATACGACGTAAAGGTCTTATTTAAAATCTACCCACAGATGAAAGCGCTGGAGGATCGGAAACTTTTCGACAGTGTACAGATCGATGTGGGCGGTTATGGGATCTCGTGGAATGATGATCTGGATCTGGAATCTGAGACAGTCTGGGAAGACGGCATATGGATAGAAACGCGACCGTCCGATTCCAGGCAACGGCTGGCAGCCAGATTAGCGGAAGCGAGGGCACTGACCGGGATGACGCAGAAGCAGCTTGCTGAGAAAACGGGAATATATCAGGCGGATATCAGCAGGATTGAAAGAGGAATAGCAAATCCATCTATCTCCACATTACAAAGGCTGGCAGAAGGTCTGGAGATGGATCTTGATGTTCGCTTCATATGAAAAGGCTGTGAGCGGAGCCGCAACTTATCTGGCGGTTCTGCTCACAGCCTTCGTGCTCTGTGTTTACATGGATACAGGCAGTACAGCCTTATGACTTTCCCGAAGCTCCCGGATGTCTTCAGGCGATCTCTTCCAGACGCTTCTTGATGCGGGTGCTTTCCCCCTCAAGACCGGTGAGTCGGAGGAGGAGAATTTCATTTTCATTTTCTATCCGCAGAGCCTCATCGAGCTTGCGCACCAGATCGCAATGCCCCTCGGCCACGATGCTGATTTTCTTGTTAACCTCATTTTCCAGCGTCATCTGAATCTCGCTGATCTTGCGATCTGAGTCGGAAAGATGTGCTTCAACCTGATCGAAGCGCTCGTCCATCCTGTC
>JAJQCG010000169.1:0-6826 GCA_021202815.1 Lachnospiraceae bacterium
TGTTTCTAATGTTATTATTAGAAAGGACGATTTGAAAGTCATGAACCGATATATTGCCCTTAAAAAAATCGTGGAGCTTGGCAGCTTCACAAAGGCTGCGGAAACGTTAGGTTACACGCAGTCCTCTATCAGCCAGATGATCGCCTCGTTGGAAAATGAGCTGTCTATAAAGCTGTTGAACCGCTCCCGGCACGGCGTAAAGCTCACAATAGAAGGCGCTGAGCTTTATCCCTTTATCGAGCGAACCATTTACCAGTATCAGTCCATGCAGGAAAAGGCAAATGAGATCAAGGGCCTGGATTCCGGCATTATCCGTGTCGGTACGATCTCCAGTATTACCTGCCACTGGATGCCGGGGCTGATCAAGGGCTTTCAGGAGCGCTATCCCCATGTGCAGTTTTTATTTCATCAGGGTGATTACCAGCTGATACCGGAATGGATCAGGAACGGGGCTATTGATTTCGGTTTCGTAACACCCCCAGCGGTCAGCGATATGAATACCGTCCCCATTAAAGACGGCGAAATGCTGGCAATCCTTCCATCAGGTCATCCCCTTGCGAATGAAAAGAGCATTCCCATCCAGGCGCTGACAAAATCCCCATTCATTTTGCTGGAAGAAGGAAATTACAGCGAACCAATGAACGCTTTCGCAGAAGCCGGACTGACGCCGGACATTCAATACCGGATACACGATGATTATGCCATTATGACGATGGTGGAGGCGGGACTTGGGGTCAGCATCCTTGCTGAGTTAATGGTGCGCCGTACCAACTACAACATTGTCTGTCTGCCCATTGACCCACCGGTTTACCGCAGCCTCGCAATCTGTTACAAAGACAAGAGCAGCCTGCCGATAGCCAGCCAGTATTTTATCAAATATTTGATAGAACATATTGCGGAGCTGCCGTAAACTTCATGTATTCTAGACAGGATCACAGGTATTATGTAAAACGACGGATATTCATTGATGGTTTTAATTATGTCGGGTTCTGCAGCCTACGCAGGAGTTTCCATCCTCCGAACAGAAACAGCAGCGCATGATACGTGACAGCCATAACGCAGACGCCGGCGAGCAGCTGCAGCAGCTCCATCCCGGTAAACAAAAGAGAAAGCGGACGTTTCAGGATATACACACCTCCGATCGAGAGTAATAATGCGGCCAACGGCCTTATGATATAGGTCTCCAGCCCGATGCTCGGGCTGATGTGCAGCGCGACGGCGCGGACGCCGAGAAAGCAGAGGACGGCCTGACCGAGCAGCAGCCCCCAGAGAACGGCCTCGATGCCGCTTAAGGGGACGAGCGTGAGGATGCTGAGGATGCGGAGCAGGATTGCGGCGAGCTGGTTAAAGAAGGTGACAGGCGTCCGTCCCAGGCCGTGCAGGATACTGTTCAGGTTCCCGGTCAGGTAGAGTACCGGGCAGATCCAGGCGAGCGTGCGCAGAAACCTTACGGCCAGCTGCTCTCCGAAGATGAGCGCGCCGATGTCCTCGCCGAAGACGAGGAAGACGCCCATGCAGAGAAAGCCGATCGTCAGTCCGAAGCTGATCGTGTACTCGATGGCCAGCGAAATTTTTGCGCGGTTTCCGCGTGCCTGTTCCTCGGAGATCGTGGGCAGCAGCATCGCGGAGAGCGAGGAGCTGAGGGCGCTCGGAAACATCAGGAGCGGCAGCGCCATGCCGGTCAGGATGCCGTAGAGACTTAAGGCCTCCGCGGAGGAAAGCCCGGACTGCTTCAGGCAGAGCGGGATCAGCACCGCCTCCGCGCTTTGCAGGAGGGTGAGGCTCAGGCGTGTGCCGGTCAGCGGGAGCGCCATGTTAAGAAGCGCGCGGCAGCCGGACAGATAATTTTTCAGGCAAGCCAATCGAAAATGGACGCCGGAGGCGGCGGTGAGCATAAAGAGGGAGGAGCCGATTTCCACGGCCAGCAGACCGGCGACCGCCAGCACTGGGGTGATCTCCATTTCGTTCTGCGCGGCGATGCCGCAGAGCAGCCAGACCGCTCCGATGCGGATAATCTGTTCGATGAGCTGTGCCGTAGCCGGGAGACCGGCTTTTTTCTTACCCAGAAAATATCCGGAAAAGCAGCAGTGGACGGCCGAGAAGGGAAGTGCGAGCGCGAGTACCCGAAGCAGCGGCGCACAGCGGCTCTCCCGCATCAGCGTCAGCGCGATGAAGTCCGCTCTCGTCCACAGCACAAGCGATACGGCGCAGGAGGCCGTGAGCGTGAGGAAAAGTCCGGCATAGAGATAATCGCCGCCGTGCTTTTCCTCCGAACAGGCGGTGAAACGCGAAATAGCGGTCTCGACGCCGGAACAGCTGAGCGCGTGGCAGACGGAGAAGACGGGGAAGATGAGCTGATAGAGCCCCATTCCCTCCGCACCGAGGGTCTGCGCGAGAAATATCTTATAGAAGAAGCCCAGCGTCCGGGTCAGTAGCCCGGCGACGGTGAGAATCATGGTTCCTTTCAAAAGGCTGGAGAACTGTCTCATAAGCAATCACTCATTTCCGAATTGATGCATGTTACGGTGGCAGATGCCGGAAAACTACGACATCGGAGACGCGAATCCTGATCTTTTTTATGATATGTGAAAAGAGGGCTTGACAGAACTTAAGACGGATGGTAATATCATTCTTGAAATCCGACTAAAACACTCGGAATTAAAGCGGGGTGATAACGATGAAGCTTTCTACAAAAGGGCGATACGGCCTGCGGGCGATGGTGGATCTCGCGCTGTATGCCGAGGACGGTCCGGTGTCGATCGCAGCGATCGCGGCCAGGCAGCACATTTCGGAGAGCTATCTTGAGCAGCTGATCGCGAAGCTTCGAAGAGCGGGCCTGGTGTGCAGCCTGCGCGGGGCGAACGGCGGCTATGTGCCGGGACGGCCCGCGGAGGAGATCTCGGTCGGCGACGTGCTGCGCGCGCTGGAGGGCAGCCTCGACCCGGTGGACTGCCCGGGACTCTGGGAGGAGAGCGGCTGCGAGGGCTCCGATGTATGCGTTACGAAGTACGTCTGGCAGCGCATCAATGAGAATATCAACCGTACCGTGGATGAGATGCTTTTAAGCGATCTTGTCGAGGAGAGCCGGAAGGTACAGAAGAAAAATCAGATTTTCGTATCAGGTTGTGAGAAAAAGGAGTGACTGGAACATGGGTGAAGAGAAGAGATTGATATATCTGGATAACGCGGCGACGACGAAGACCGCGCCGGAGGTGGTGGAGGCGATGCTTCCGTATTTTACAGAGCTGTACGGCAATCCGTCCAGCGTATACAATTTTTCCCAGAAGAGCAAGGAGACGATCACGAAGGCGCGTGAGCAGATCGCGGCGACGCTCGGGGCGCAGCCGGAGGAAATCTATTTTACCGGCAGCGGCACGGAGGCGGACAACTGGGCGCTGAAGGCCACGGCCGAGGCTTACCGCTCGAAGGGAAACCATATCATTACGACAAAGATCGAGCACCACGCGATCCTGCACACGGGGCAGTGGCTGGAGAAGCACGGCTTTGAGGTGACCTGGCTTGACGTGGACGAGTTCGGCGTGGTGAAGCTCGATGAGCTGAAGAAGGCAATCCGCCCGACGACGATTCTGATCAGCGTGATGTTCGCGAACAATGAGATCGGGACGGTGCAGCCGATTCAGGAGATCGGCGAGATTGCGAAAGAGCACGGTATTCTCTTCCACACGGACGCGGTGCAGGCTTTCGGCCAGCTCCCGATCAATGTGGATGAGCTGCACATCGACATGCTGAGCTCGAGCGCGCACAAGCTGAACGGCCCGAAGGGTGTCGGCTTCCTCTACATCCGCAAAGGGGTGAAGATCCGCAGCTTCGTGCACGGCGGCGCGCAGGAGCGGAAGCGCCGGGCAGGTACGGAGAATGTGCCGGGTATCGTCGGCTACGGCGCGGCGGCGGAGCGCGCGGCCCGTACGATGAAGGAGCGCACGGATAAGGAGCGGGAGCTTCGCGATTATCTGATCAACCGCGTGCTGAAGGAGGTTCCGTACACGAGGCTGAACGGGCACCGCACGAAGCGTCTGCCGAACAATGCGAATTTCAGCTTCCAGTTTGTCGAGGGCGAGTCGCTGCTCATCATGCTGGATATGGACGGGATCTGCGGCTCCAGCGGCTCAGCCTGCACCTCCGGCTCGCTTGACCCTTCGCACGTGTTGCTCGCCATCGGCCTGCCGCACGAGATCGCGCACGGCTCGCTGCGCCTGACCCTGAGCGAGGAGATCACGAGAGAGGATATTGACTATGTCGTGGAATCGATTAAGAAAATTGTGGAGCATCTGCGCAGCATGTCGCCGCTCTATGAGGATTTCATGAAGCGAAATCATTGAAAATATGAATCGTAAAGTATCGCCTGTGACCTGAAATCCGGGTCGGCGTCAGGCGGACTTTCCTTAGACTAAGAAAGAAAAGAGGAAATAAGGTATGGGCGCGTACAGTGATAAAGTGATGGATCATTTTCAGAATCCGAGAAATGTTGGAGAGATCGAGAACGCGAGCGGCGTCGGCACGGTCGGCAACGCGAAGTGCGGCGATATCATGCGGATTTACTTTGACATTGATGAAAATCAGGTCATCCGCGACGTGAAGTTCAAGACCTTCGGCTGCGGCGCCGCGGTGGCGACAAGCAGCATGGCGACGGAGCTCGTGAAGGGCAAGACGATCTACGAGGCGCTCGAGGTGACGAACAAGGCCGTGATGGAGGCGTTGGACGGGCTGCCGCCCGTGAAGGTACACTGCTCCCTACTCGCTGAGGAGGCTATCCACGCGGCGCTCTGGGACTACGCGGAGAAGAACGGCATCAAGATCGAGGGCTTAAAGAAGCCCAAGTCTGACATCCATGAGGGTGAAGAAGAGGAAGAATATTAAGATGAGCGGGAAGAAGGTCGTCGTCGGGATGTCCGGCGGAGTGGATTCCTCGGTGGCGGCCTGGCTCCTGAAGGAGCAGGGCTGGGACGTCATCGGCGTGACGATGCAGATCTGGCAGGATGAGGAGGCGGACACGGTTTCGGAAAACGGTGGCTGCTGCGGCCTTACGGCAGCCGAGGACGCGCGCCGTGTGGCATCGAAGCTCGGGATTCCTCACTATGTCATGAATTTTAAGCGGGAGTTTAAGGAGCGTGTCATCGACTATTTTATGGACGAGTATCTGCACGGGCGCACGCCGAACCCCTGTATCGCCTGCAATCGTTATGTGAAATGGGAGTCGATGCTTGCGCGCAGCCTGGAGATCAGCGCGGACTATATTGCGACCGGCCACTATGCCCGCGTCGAGCGGCTTGCAGACGGCAGATATGCCCTGCGGAACTCGGTTACTGCCGCGAAGGATCAGACCTATGCGCTCTACGGCCTGACGCAGGAGCAGCTCGCACATACGCTGATGCCGGTCGGCGGCTACGCAAAGGAGGAGATCCGCGGGATCGCGGAGCAGCTCGGGCTGCCCGTGGCGCATAAGCCGGACAGTCAGGAGATCTGTTTTGTGCCGGATCACGATTACGCTCGCTTCATAGAGGAGCAGTCCGGGGTGAGCGCACCGGAGGGAAATTTCGTGTGGAAGGACGGAACGGTGGTTGGCAGACATAAAGGGATTACGCATTATACGGTCGGACAGCGAAAAAAGCTGGGAATCGCCCTCGGACGGCCGGTTGTGGTGCTGGAGATCCGTCCGGAGACGAATGAGGTCGTGCTCGGGGAGACGACAGATGTGTTCCGGAAAAGTCTGCGGGCGAACCGTCTGAACTGGATGGGTGTGGAAGCCTTTGACGGAGAACGGCGCTTTCTCGCGAAAATTCGCTACAACCACGCAGGGGCGATGTGTACGGTGCGGCGCAGCGGAGCGGACGAGATCGAGTGCGTCTTCGACGAGCCGGTCCGCGCGGTGACGCCGGGCCAGGCGGTCGTGCTCTATGACGGGGAGTATGTGGCGGGGGGCGGGACGATCCTGTGAATGCTACAGAGGAACTTCCGTCGGTACTCTCTTATGGAAGGTATAATAAGAAGAAAACCCGCAGGATTTTATGAGCTTTGCCACCTCATCGAACTTATAAGCCAGATGTTCCTCTTTATGCGCGTCGGAGCCGATTGTGATGAGCTTCCCGCCCAGCTCCCGGTAGCGCAGGATGATATCCCGGCCCGGGTTCGGCTCTCCGAGGCCATAGCGGTAGCCGGTCGCATTGACCTCCAGGGCAATATTTTTTTTGACCAGCAGTCTTAAGATTTCATCGATAATCCCACGAAAAAGATCATAAGAATAGTAGCGGTTCCGGTTCGGACCGTAGCGGATGACATAGTCGAGATGCCCGAAAGTGTCAAAATTCGAGTAGGCCTCCAGATTGTGCAGGCAGCACTCGAAATATTCCATATAGGCGCCGAATTCGTCCCGGTTTTCAAAGTAGGATGCATAGTAGGGATCGCGGCTGTTCACCAGATGCACCGACCCGATGACAAAATCAAAGGGATAGGAGAAGACGAGGCTGTGATGCCGCGCCGTCAGGTAGGGACGCAGTCCCAGCTCCACGCCGATCTGCAGGTCGATCTGTCCCCGATATTTCTCACGCAGCTGCTCCAGATGATGAAAATATTCCTTCGGGTCGAACTCAAAGCAGACGTCGCCGTCCCGATAGTCGTAATCCATATGATCGGTCAGGCACAGCTGCTCCATGCCCAGCTCCACCGCGCGCCGGATCATCGTCTCCGCCGCGGCCTCGCCGTCGCCGGAAAAGGTGGTATGTACAGGCAAGTCGGCTAAACCGGACCAAGTGAGTCCGGCCTGGAGCGCACGCGTTACATGAGAATACAGGAAGAACTCCGGCTGGAA
>JAJQCG010000169.1:6836-13128 GCA_021202815.1 Lachnospiraceae bacterium
CACACGAAGACAGACGGCTTGTATCCGCTCTCAAAATAAAAGTTCCCGAAACTTTTATAAAATCTTTATTGACAAAGCAGGGCGATTTGCCTAGTATAATCTACAAATGCAGCGCAGGGCCGGAGACGACGGCATCTGCATGTTCAGAGACAAAGCGCGATACGCTTTGCCGTCATATCATATCGATATCGATACCCGTAAATCGCAATTCCATTTGGTTCCCTACACAATGAGAAGCAGTTTTTGTCTGTCGTTATGGCTTTTTGGCGTAAAGCCAGAGAGGAGGAAGCATCACCGGCGTAAATGACGGACAGGAAAGAGAGAGGTACATGCTGAAAATCGGTGAGCTGCTGGACAATAAATATCGTATTTTAAGCGAGGTCGGACACGGCGGGATGAGCACCGTCTATCTGGCACGTAATGAACGCGCGAATAAGAACTGGGCCGTCAAGGAGATTCGCCGGAACGGGGCGAGCCGCTATGATGTTGTAAAGCAGAGCCTTCTCGCCGAAGTCGAGGTCATGAAGCGCCTGAACAATCCGCATCTGCCGAGCATAGTAGATGTGATCGACCGGGATGAGGCTTTTCTGATTGTCATGGATTTCGTGGAGGGAAATTCCCTTGACCGGGAGCTGGAAAAGGGCGTTATTTCGGAGGAAAATGTGCTCGGGTGGGGCAGGCAGCTCTGCGATGTGCTCATGTACCTGCATAATCTGTCACCGCCGATTATCTATCGTGATATGAAGCCGTCCAATGTGATTCTGCGTCCGGACGGAGTCATTGTGCTGCTGGACTTCGGAACGGCCAGGGAATACCGCTCCCGCAGGGCGGGCGACGACACAACCTGCCTAGGAACACGCGGCTATGCCGCGCCGGAACAGTATGGCGGTATGGGCGAGACGGACGCGCGCACGGACATCTACTGCCTGGGGGCGACGCTCTATCATCTGGCAACCGGCAGAGATCCCGGCCTGCCGCCCTACGAGATCAGGCCGGTACGTCAGGTGAAGCGGGATTTGTCCGAGGGGCTGGAAATGATTATCCGGAAATGTACACGGCCTGACCCGGACGAGAGATACCAGAGCTGCGAGGAGCTGAAGTTTGACCTCGAGCATGTGGATGAGATCGGACGCAGCGCGCAGCAGAAGAGAAACCGCAGGATCGGTCTTTTTGCCGGGGCACTTGCTCTCTTCCTGGGCGGAGTAGCCGGAATGATCGCTTTCCGCGCTGCCGCGTTAAAGGAGGTGAGAAGCAGTTATGAATACTGCGTAGAGCAGGCCGGGGGCGTAGCCGATCTGGATGCGAAGATGGAATATTACATTCAGGCGGTCAGAGTGGATCCTGCGCGCGCGGAGGCTTACAATAATCTGCTGGACTATTTCATGCAGGATGCGGAAATCACCGCCGCGGAATCCGAACGGATGACGAGGCTCCTGGGGCAGCTTGTAAACGGAACGTCGGCGAGGGAACGCTTCCGGGAGCGAAACAGGGAGGAATTTGAAAAATTCGCTTATAATTTCGGCCTCTATTACTTTCTTTTCTCTGAGAGCGGAAATGAGAAGGTCGGAAAAAGCCAGGCAGTTTCCTGGCTTACATACGCCGCGGAGGGCAGCTTCCTGACGCTGGCGGAACAGAATACGGCACAGACTCTTCTGGTGATCGCCAGCGCTTACTCCAGACTTGACAACAAGATAAACTCCGATTACAGCTATGCGGATTACTGGGCAGATCTGACGGAACTGAATCGCCCCGAAATCACAGGACAGATTCGCTATTTTATTGTGCTCCACATTTACCGCTATACGGTGATGGAAATGCTGAACCGGATCGATCAGTTTTACTATACCGGAAAGGTGAGCCGGGACGATATGCAGGGGCTGCTCGACAGGATCAGTGCCGGAACGGAGGAGATCAAAGCGTCGAATCAGCTGGATGAGGAGGATTTGCGGCTGGTCGACGCGATCGTGGCACAGGTTCAGATGGCCGGGGATCGCCTGGACGAATATTTTCATTGACGGTTCTGATGATTTTAATGGGTTCATAAAAAGGAGGTTCGTTATGGGAACGGAACTGATACAGACGTATCATATGGGATTTTATATTTGTCTGGCGATCACCGTTTTGGGCGCGATACTGGCAGTCGTTTTCTTCTTTACGCTTCGGATTCGGGACGCCTGGAAAATGAATTTTGCGGGAACAGGGAGCGTTCGCGGGCGCAGGAAGGGGACGAAAGCTGTGCCGCCTGTGGAGGAAGTCCCGGAAGCGGATAATGTTACAGAAGTGATTTCTTTCGCCTTGACGGGAAGAGCCGTGGAAGAGAAGCACTCTGGTCAGACGGAGGAAGCTACAGAACTGCTCCAATGCGCCCGGACAGAGAAGATACGGCGTGATTATACAGACGACAAGAAGGGAGGCTGACAGGGTGCGCAGAATCCATGGAATAAAGAGACAAAAGTATATACTGGCGGCGGTGCTCGTGATGGGAACGCTCCTGGCAGGCGGAGTAAAATCCGCGCTGTCAGTGCGGGCAGAGGCTCTGGCGGAAGAGGACTCTTCGCTGCCGGAAGAAACGCAGCCGGACAGTGAAGCACCGGAACTGAGTGTTGAGATTAGTCCCGCGTATACGGTCGTGAATCATGTGGGGTATTACAGCAGCGCGTTTACGGTGAAATTCACAGTGCGGGACAATTTTCCGCTTTGTGAGGACAAGCTTACGCCGGGCGTCAGCGTGTCCGCCGGGACAGCGTCTGTAAGCTTTGGGATGCCGGTGATTTCCGATTCTCCGGACGACAGTGGCTGTTATACCTATGAAGTGGAAGCCAATGTTGAGGCGGTCGCTGCCTGTGAAAATGAGTACAGCTTCTCCATCTACGGAACCGACGCGGCCGGAAATCCGCTTGTCTGTAAAAACGCGGACATTTCCGCAGAGAATTATATGCATGACGAAAGCACGCAGACACAGGGTGTTTTCACCAGTTATCCAAAGATTCTGGATGTCACTGCCCCAACAGGAGTGATTACCTGCAGCTCTGCGGAGACGGCATATGTCTACGGGACGGAGGACGAAAACAGTGGAGCAGCAGGAGCTGTATACTATAAGGGAGACGTAAAAGTACAGATATCCATCAGCGACAACAACGCACTCGATGACGAGAGGCTCTTCTGGACGCTGAACGGCGGAGCGGCTTCTCATGTGAGCGGCGGGGAGACCAGCTGTGACATCAGCGAAGAGGGCACATATGGCCTGCTGGTTTATGGGACAGACCGCGCGGGGAACGCTCTGAAGCTCACGGAAATTATATCCGATCAGTCCGGAAGCGTTTCTGTACAGAGCGGGAGCGCATCGGGCTCATACAGGGAGAGCTGTGAAAGCGGGGATTCCTATACGGAGCCGCAGTATAAAATTATTATCGACCGGACGGCGCCGGTTTTTTGCCTGAATATCACTGCGGAGGACGACACAGCGTATCCGGATCTTCAGACAGGTCAGGATCGCTATTTTTTCAATAAAGGCTATACGGCGACGGTGAATCTGACGGAAGCCAATTTTGACCAGGACAGGCTGGGAATTTGCTATGGCTGCGACACGGATGGCAATTACGAGGCAGTGACGATTGATTCCTACAATAAGGTGCTGACCGCGAACGGTTTCGCCCCATCTTATGTCTGTATCCATCCGGTGGAGAGCGACGGTGTTTACCGGTACCGTATTGAAGGCTGTGATAAGGCGGGAAATGCGCTGCGATATGACCCGGATGCAGATCATGATGAGATGGAGGCAATGCCGGAGTCCGCAGGACTGCCTTTCCTGAGCAGACATATTGTCGTCGATACGCTGGCGCCGACCGGTGTGCTGAGCGTGGGGGATTACTATAAGATTCGAATCGAGAGTGCCACGGTTGAGCTCTCCGAGCCCTACAGGCAGGAGACAAGCGCTGTTGTGAATATTACGACGGATGATCACAGTCCTGTACAGATCGATTACACGATCTATTCAACGACAGACGAAGAGTCGGCGGGGCATGCTGATTATGCTTATCTGCAGACGTCCTCCGCGACGGTTGAGGGTGAGCAGATCTTTACGGTGCAGGATGTTGTCGTCACAGACCGCGTGGGAAACATGAGCGCCCTGGACACGACGAACAGTATTTATCTTGACGTGACTGCGCCGTCGACAGACACGCTCGCACCGATGATCTCAGTTACAGCGGAGGCGGAAGACAGCCATAATACTGCGGAAGGAACGCCGCTGTTTTCGGGCGATGTGCCGCTGCGTATTGTAGTGACAGACCCATACGGCGGAACGAAGAGCGCAGATCTTGGCCTTGTGAAATGGCAGCTTTATATCAACGGCGTCGAGTCCGCGAGCAACGAGAAAACACTGAACGAAGCCTCCGCGACGCGCTGGACTGCGAATTACGATGATCCCGCGCTTAACTTTCGGATAGACCGGACGGTCATTGTGGACGCGGACAGCCACAATTACAACGATATCAAGGTCGTTGTGACAGCTTTCGACAATGCCGGCAACAGCAGTACGCGGACGTATGCCTTTGGCATCGATGTGACAGCTCCCACAATTGAAATTTTCTATGATAACAATGCGGTCGAAAACGAAAGGTATTTCAAAGCGCCCCGAACCGCGACGATTGTTGTCACGGAGCGCAACTTCGACACGGAGCTGATCCGGATTTCAACGGAGTCCGTCTCCTTTGACGGCTGGGATTATCAGGCGGGCAGCAGTGCAAACGGGGATGACGATACCTGGACGGCGAAAATTATGTATCAGGCGGACGGCGAATATACGCTGTCAGTCAGCGGCGAGGACCTGCTCGGAAACGAGGCGGAGCTGCGTTATGAGGGCGCTGCGCCGCGCGCGTTCACGATCGACATGACAGCTCCGACAGTGGCGCTGAGCTTTGACAATGATGCGGTGATGAACGGGAAGTATTATAAGGCAGGCCGCACGGCCACACTGCGCGTGACGGATGCGAATTTTGCGGGAAGTTCGGATATTGCGGTAATTGTTTCTGACGGCATCACCGCGCCCGCCTTTTCCTTTGACGGCAGTGATACGGCGACGGCGTCCTTTTACGCGGACGGGGTCTACAGCTTCAGTGGGACGGTGACCGATCTCGCGGGCAATGTCTCTTTGCCGGTGAGCTGCGAGGAGTTTGTCATAGATCAGACCGCGCCCAAAATCATTTTTCATGCGGTGGAGGATCAGAAGGCCTATGGAAAAGGCGAGGTGGAGGAGGAGAACCCGGGGGATGTTTTCGCACCCTATATTACCATCGAGGATGTGAATTATAATGCGGACGAGGTCTCGGTCACGCTGACACGCGCAAAGTGGGATGTGACAGATGAGGAACTCACCGGATTCGGAGCGCTTCGCGGCAGAACCTGGTATCTTGATGAGATAGAGGAGACGGTAGATAACGATGCGGTCTATACGCTGACGGTGCAGGTGAGAGACCTTGCGGGCAATGAAAACGATGCGGCTGAGGGCAGCGTCTGTTTTTCGCTGAACCGCTTTGGCTCCGTCTATGTGCTGGGGGAGGAGACCCTGGAACTGATTGAGGAATATTATACAAACGATGTGCCGACACTGACGCTGACTGAGTACAATCTGAGCAGCGCGAACGAGAGCTGGATCAATGTAACGCGCGACAGCGAAGACAGCGCGCGGCTCGTGGAAGGCGAAGATTATACAGCGACCCTGACCGGCGACATGGATCACGACTGTAACTGGAAAAAGACAGAATATGAAGTTTTCTATTCGAATTTTATCGAAGACGGCAGCTACCGGGTATTATTTTACACGGAGGATACAAAGGAAAACGCTACGACGAACGAGAGTCAGGGCTACAGCGAGTATGCTGCGGCAATCGAGTTCTGCAAGGACACAAAGCGTCCGGGACTTATTTTGACCGGCGTCGCGGAAGGCGAGCGCTGCAATGCCACCTCTGTGCCGATGCTGGTCAGTTACTATGACAATAACGAGATGGAGCGGGTCGTTGTCCGCGTAGTAGAGCGGGATAAGGCGGATACAGTACTGGGAGAAGCATCCTATGAAGTTGCGAACGGCACACTGGAGCCGCTTTCCGGAGAGATCAGCGATTATGTACTGAAAGAACATGATCGCTGGCAGAGGATGACCGTCACCACTTATGACAGCGCCGGAAACATCTCGCAGGAGAGCGTTACAGTCCTGCTGACGACAAACCGCTGGATTCGTTTTTATACGAAAATTGCAAGTGCAAGTTGAACACATCCGCGAAAAGCTTCAATA
>JAJQCG010000188.1 GCA_021202815.1 Lachnospiraceae bacterium
TGCGCGCGCTCCTGTTCCAGCGCCGCGTAATCCGTGAACAGGTCGAGCTGTTCCAGCTCCGGGGGCCGCACCCGGTCTTCCCTGACGACATGGTTGGCGACAACGTACATGCGGCGCACCAGCAGCCCGGGGTCCATGATGCGGTCGAAGAGCTCCATCGCCGCCGCGGTGATCAGCCTCGTGGAGGCGGTCTGTCGGCCGAGATTGATGGAGCCGTGGGCGGGTTTCGGAACACGGCGGCCATAGTGGTCGCTGACAATTTCGCCTTTATAGGTTTCCCGCCGTCCCTGATCACTTAAATTTTCGATATCATAGCCGATGGTCAGCACGATCTGGTCCGCGACCAGCTCCTTGTCCACCAGGTCGAGGGAGAGGGCGTCGGCCATCTCTCTGACCACGAGTCTGGCCTTCTCAAATTCGTAGGGCTGCTGCAGTACCTGCCCGGAGCTGATGCTGTTGTTCTCCGGCATATACTCCTGGATGTCGCGGATGCGGCAGGGCTCCCAGCCCCAGGCGTGGTCGATCAGCAGCTCCGCGTTCACGCCGAACTCCTTGTACAGTCGGTTTTCCCCGTGCGTATCCAGACTGTAGCGCGCGATATCGCCCATGGTGAAGAGCCCGAGCTTCTCCAGTCTCTTCGCGTAGCCGCGGCCGACGCGCCAGAAGTCGGTGATGGGCTGATGCGCCCACAGCTTTTCCCGGTAGCTCAGTTCATCCAGAGAGGCGATGCGTACGCCATCCTGGTCCGCCGGCATATGTTTTGCCACGATGTCCATGGCGATCTTGCACAGGTAGAGATTGCTGCCGATGCCGGCGGTGGCGGTGATGCCGGTTTCCCGCAGCACCTCCCGGATGATCTTTATCGCCAGCTCGTGGGCAGTGAGTCCGCAGGTGTGCAGATAGTCGGTCACATCCATGAAAACCTCGTCGATGCTGTAGACATGGATGTCCTCCTGGGCAACATGGCGCAGGTAGATCTGATAGATTTCACTGCTGCGCTGCATATAATGCGCCATCTGCGGCGTGGCTACGAGATAGTCCAGCGCCAGCGAGGGGTTCGCGTTCAGTTCATCGAGGTCGCAGGAGCTTCCCGTAAGGCGATGCCCGGGCGCTCTTCTCAGGCGCTCGGCGTTCACCTCCTTTACCCGGCTCACGACCTCAAAGAGCCGGGCCCGTCCGGAAATGCCGAAGGATTTCAGAGACGGAGATACGGCGAGGCAGATTGTCTTCTCCGTGCGGCTTAAGTCCGCGACTACCAGATTGGTGCGCAGGGGATCAAGCCCCCGTTCCACGCATTCCACGGAGGCGTAGAAGGATTTCAGGTCAATGGCGATATAAGAACGTTCCGGCAAAAAGCACGCCTCCTTTCAGCAAAAAGCAGCGCTGACTTTTATTGACATTCGCCTGAAATAATGCTATAGTGCACATCGAAATCAGGCGGAAGTCGCGTCACCCTGTTCTGTGATCTTATCACAGAACTGCGCGCAAAAAAGTGTAATTTTATAACAAATAGAAAGGATGGTGAGCAGGATGAAATATGTCTGTGATGTCTGCGGCTATGAGTATGATGAAGCACTCGGCGATCCCGACAATGGGATCGATCCCGGCACGAAATGGGAGGACCTGCCGGAGGACTGGGTCTGCCCGCTCTGCCAGGTCGGCAAGGATCAGTTCAGCGAGGTTTAAAAAGCGTGAGCGCATGAGAAGCCCCGGAATGGTTGTGCAGTATCACCGTTCCGGGGCTTTTCCATGCGCCGGAAAGCGTGAAAGGAATTGCAATTACCGGGAGCTTGTGCTATAGTATTTTTTAATCACAGGTGTCGGCGGGGCGATCCGCCGGTGAAAAGGGAAACGGGTGTGAATCCCGTGCGAACTCGTCACTGTATGCCGGGAGCGCAGGGCCAGATATGCCACTGAGAGATTGGGAAGGCAGCTCTGACGCGATGATTGGCGAGCCAGGAGACCTGCCTGTGAGGATGGGAGCGATAAGCTCCCCAGGCCACGAGTAACTGGTCGCAAATGAAAAATTTCATTGCGTCCTCTTACGCCGTGCCCCCGACAATCAGGAGGGCACGTTTTAGTCTATGCCGAAAAGGCGAAAAGAGGAGGAAAAGGAAATGAAAAGGAAACTGGCAATGTTACTGGCGGGCGCCATGGTCTTCGGACTGCTGACGGGCTGCGGCAGCAGCACGACGACGGAGACGACGGAAGAGACGGTCGAAGAGGAGACGGAAGAAGCCGAGGAGGAAGTCGAAGAAGAGGCTGAGGAGGAAGTCGACGCAGATCAGGCGGCGGCTGACGAGGTGGCGGCTCTGATCGACGCGATTTATGTTCAGGAGTGGACCGAGGATACCGCGGATCAGTGCGCGGCGGCGAAGGCGGCCTGGGATGCCCTGACCGACGAGCAGAAGGAGCTGGTCGAGGGTGAGAACGCGGATCCGGATTACTTCGGAAGAGACACCGGTGACGCTTCGCTGGATGACGCGAGAAATCAGGACGATATCGGGGAGAACGAGATTCTGGTCGTGAGCTTCGGTACTTCCTTTAACGACAGCCGTGTGACGGATATCAAGGGGATTGAGGACGCGCTGCAGGAGGCTTATCCGGACTGGTCCGTGCGCAGAGCCTTTACGGCGCAGATCATCATCAACCACATCCTGGCGCGCGAGGGATATCAGATTGACAATATCGATCAGGCGCTGCAGCGCGCGGTGGACAACGGCGTGAAGAATCTTGCCGTACAGCCGACACATCTGATGCACGGCGCGGAGTATGATGAGATGATGGAGGCGGTTGAGTCCTATGCGGATCAGTTTGAGACGGTGTCCGTGGCGGAGCCGCTGCTCGGCGAGGTTGGTTCTGACGCGAGCGTGATCAATGAGGACAAAGCCGCGGTCGCGGAGGCAGTTGTCGCCGCGGCGGTCGAGGATTCTGAGTATGACAGCCTGGACGCGATGGCGGAGGACGGCACGGCGATCGTGCTGATGGGACATGGAACTTCTCATACTGCAAACGTGGCCTATGACCAGATGCAGACGCAGATGGAGGAGCTCGGCTATGAGAATGTCTTCATCGGAACGGTAGAGGGCGAGCCGGAAGATACGGAATGCTCTGTTGTGATTGAGAAGCTCGCAGAGGCAGGCTATACGAAGGTCATCCTTCGCCCGCTGATGGTGGTTGCGGGCGACCACGCGAACAACGATATGGCGGGAGACGACGAGGATTCCTGGAAGAGCATGTTCGAAGCGTCCGGCAGCTTTGAGAGCATCGAGACGCAGATTGCGGGTCTTGGCCGCATCGAAGCGGTAGAGGCGCTCTACGTCGAGCACACGGCAGCGGCGATGGCGGAGTAAACCTGATACAAAATGCTGCAGGGTCTGTCATAGACAGGCTCTGCAGCGTGGGCTTGTCTGTGAAAGCGGGTAGAAAACGGATCCTGCAGACGGAGATGAGAATTTATGAAAAAAGTGATTACTTTACTGGCTGTGCTTTCCCTCACAGCCGCGCTCTGCGTCGGATGCGGCGGCAGTGCGCAGGAGGAGAGCACCGCGGACACAGCCTCCGGGGAGGAAGTCGTGTCTGAAGGAGAATCCGGCGCAGAGGAGGAGAACGGCTCGAACGAAGAATCCACTGCGGAGGAAGAGGCGGCGGAGACGGTCGCCGTGGAAGCTGAGCTTGCGGATGGCGTCTATCTGGCCGACTTTGACACGGACAGCTCGATGTTCCACGTCAATGAATCCTGCGACGGCAAGGGTACCCTGACCGTGGAGAACGGCGTGATGACGATCCATGCCTCTCTGGTGTCAAAGAATATTGTCAATCTCTACTATGGCCTTGCGGAGGATGCACAGCGGGACGGCGCGGAGCTGATTGAGCCGACGCTGGACAGCGTCACCTACAGTGACGGCTACACGGAGGAGGTCTACGGCTTCGACATTCCGGTACCGGCACTGGATACGGAGTACAATGTCGCGATTATCGGCACAAAGGATAACTGGTACGACCATGTGGTCAGCGTGTCAAACCCTGAGTTGCTGACGGAGTAATGCGATCACGCGCCCCCGCTTTCGCGAAAAACGAAGCGGGGGTACTTTCCATACTCTGGAGAGGAGTTTTCGGATATGAAAAAACGGAATTTTGCATGGATATGGACGGCAGCCCTTGCTATTCTCCTGGTGTGGACGCCGCTTACCGCCCACGCGGAAGCGCCGGAGGCGGCCTGGATTGAGATGGAGGACGGCGAGTACGCGATCGACGTGGCGATGGAGGGCGGCAGCGGAAAGGTGACAATCAGCTCCCCGGCGATTCTGATCGTCGAGGACGGGCGTGCCTACGCGCGCATTGAGTGGAGCAGCATGCATTACGATTATATGAAAGTGGGCGATGAGATCTACTATCCGGTCAACGAGGACGGGGGCTACTCTACCTTTGAAATTCCGATCACGGTGTTCAATGAGGCGATGACAGTGATCGGCGATACAACGGCGATGAGTACGCCGCATGAGGTCGAGTATACGCTCATTTTTGACTCTGACTCGATCACTTCAAAGAGCCAGACGCCGCAGGCGGCGGCGCAGAGGGTCGTCTATATGGCGATCGCGATTATCGCGGTCTGCGCGGTGGTTTCCATTATCAAGAAGAGAAGAAGGTATTCCGCGAAATGAGAAAAAGATGGATGGCAGCGGTTCTTCTGTCGGCAGCGGCTTTCGCGCTTATGGCCTGCGGTTCGTCAGCGGGGGCGGATGCGACGGTTCGGGATACCAACATCAGCGAAGAGCTGAACTTTACGGGGAGCATGGAGCTCTCCTATGCGGAAGAATTTTCCGTGGATTACTATGAAAATGATTTCGCGCTG
The DNA here is from genome assembly GCA_021202815.1 of Lachnospiraceae bacterium. Classification (GTDB taxonomy): domain Bacteria; phylum Bacillota; class Clostridia; order Lachnospirales; family Lachnospiraceae; genus Hominiventricola. The sequence continues at coordinate 4,856 of JAJQCG010000188.1, forward strand.
ATCACGATCGCGGACAGTGCCCGCTACCTGCTCGTCCCGGAGGGGGAGAGTGCTCCGGAGGATCTCAGCGAGGAGATCGTGATTTTACAGCAGCCGATTGAAAATATATATCTTGTGGCTTCGGCCGTGATGGACATGTTCGTCTCCATGGATGCGCTGGACGCGATTCGCTTCAGCGGTACGCAGGCGGACGGCTGGTACATCGAGGAGGCGAAGACCGCGATGGAAAATGGGGATATTCTCTATGCTGGCAAATATTCCGCACCGGATTACGAGCAGATCCTTGCGGAGAACTGCGGTCTGGCGATCGAGAATACGATGATCTACCACACGCCGGAAGTGGAGGAGCAACTGGAGAAGTTCGGCATTCCGGTGCTTGTCGACTATTCAAGCTATGAGGCGGAGCCGCTCGGACGGACCGAGTGGGTGAAGCTCTACGGTCTGCTGGTCGGCGAGGAGGAGGCCGCGGAAGAGGCCTTCGCGGCGGAGATTGAGGCGTTTGCAACAGTGGCGGACGCGGAACAGACCGGATTGACGGTCGCCTTCTTCTATATCACGACGAACGGAGAGGCGAATGTCCGGCAGTCGTCCGACTATCTGCCGAAGATGATCGAGCTCGCGGGCGGAACCTATATCTTTGCGGATCTCGGCGACGAGGACACGGCTTCCTCGACCGTGACGATGACGATGGAGGAGTTCTACGCGGGGGCGAAGGATGCCGACTATATTATCTATAACAGCACGATCGACGGGGAGCTCACATCGGTCGACGAACTGCTGGGAAAGAGCTCGCTTCTCGGTAATTTCAGCGCCGTGCAGAGTGGAAATGTCTACTGCACGTCGAAGAACCTCTACCAGTCCTCGATGGAGCTTGGCACGATCACGGCGGACATTCATCGCATGCTGACCGGGGAGGATGAGGAGCTCACTTATCTGTATAAACTGGAGTGAAGGAATGAAGAACAGAAGATATTGCCTTGCATTTCTTATACTGGCCGTGCTGCTGCTCGCGCTTCTGGCGGTGAACGTCTGCATCGGCAGCGTGGGTATCCCCTTCGCGGAGGTGCTGCGCATTCTGCTTGGGCAGGGCGGCGATGGGACCTATGCCGACATCGTCATGCAGATCCGGCTGCCGCGCGCGCTGGCCGTGGCGATTCTCGGCGGAGCGCTGGCGCTGTCCGGCTATCTTCTGCAGACCTTCTTTCACAATCCGATCGCGGGTCCCTATATCCTCGGCATTTCATCGGGCGCGAAGCTGGTTGTCGCGATTGTGATGGTCTTTGCTCTGGGGCAGGTGAGTCCCGTGAGTTCGGGGAGGATGATCATTGCGGCCTTTGTGGGGTCCATGATCTCAATGGGTTTTGTGATTCTGATGTCGCGCTATATGGAGCAGATGTCAATGCTGATCGTGTGCGGCGTTATGATCGGTTATATCTGTTCGGCAATTACGGAGTTTATCGTGACCTTTGCAGAAGATGCGGATATCGTGAATCTGCACAGCTGGTCGCAGGGAAGCTTCTCCGGTATCTCCTGGAATAATGTAATTATGATGTCGGTCGTCGTTTTTCTCGCCTTCGCCGCGGTGCTTCTGATGTCGAAGCCGATCATGGCCTATCAGATGGGCGAGTCCTATGCGAGAAATATGGGGCTCAACGTCCCGCTGTTCCGCGTGCTGCTGGTGCTGCTCTCCAGTATTCTGTCGGCCTGCGTGACCGCCTTTGCTGGGCCGGTCTCCTTCGTTGGCATCGCGGTGCCGCATCTGGTGAAAAGCCTTTTTAAGAGTTCCAGGCCGCTACTTCTGATTCCCGCCTGCTTTCTCGGCGGCGCTTCCTTCTGTCTGTTCTGCGATCTGCTCGCGCGGACGCTGTTCGCGCCGACGGAGCTCTCGATCAGCACAGTGACCGCGGTCTTTGGCGCGCCGGTTGTCATCTATATTATGATACGGCGCAGAAAGGAGCGGGCGTAAGGGATGAGTATTGAGAAATTATCGGAGGTTTCGCCCGATTTCGGCAAAGATGCAGAAGAAAGAGCAGCACAGGTTGTTCCCGGCAGAAACGCGTGCCCGTCGTGCGAAACACGTGAAGAAACGAATATGCTGTACTTCCGGACAGAAGGTCTGACGGTCGGCTACAATGGCGTCCCGCTGATTCGGGACATTGAGCTCTCGATGAAGCGCGGAGAGATCCTGACGCTGATCGGACCGAACGGGGCCGGGAAGACCACGATTCTGAAGCATATCATAAGGCAGCTCGAACCGCTCGGCGGGACGGTGTTCCTCGACGGGCGAAAGCTCCCGGAGCTTTCCGGACACGAGCTCTCGACGCAGATGTCGGTTGTGCTGACCGAGCGGGTGAAGCCGGAGCTTATGAGCTGTGAGGATGTGGTGGCCACCGGACGCTATCCCTATACCGGGAGGTTCGGCGTGCTCTCGGAGGAGGACCACCGCATCGTGCGGGAGTCGATGGAGCTCGTTCATATCTCGGAGCTTAAGGAACGCGATTTCTCCGAGACGAGCGATGGACAGAAGCAGCGCGTTATGCTGGCGAGGGCGCTCTGCCAGCAGCCGGATATCCTCGTGCTCGACGAGCCGACCTCCTTTCTTGATATCCGCTACAAGCTGGAGTTTCTCGCGATTATTCAGGAAATGTCGCGGAAGAGAGGCCTCTCGGTCATTATGTCGCTGCATGAGCTCGACCTTGCCGGGCGGATCTCGGACAAGCTGGCCTGCATCCGCGGGGATAAGGTGGATCGCTTCGGCACGCCGGAGGAAATTTTTACGGAGGGGTATATTCAGGAGCTCTATCAGATGACGGTCGGTTCCTATGACGAGCGGACCGGCAATCTGGAGCTGACGCCGGTAAAAGGAGAACCGGAGGTCTTCGTGGTTGCCGGGAACGGCTGTGGGACGGACATTTACCGCAGCCTGCAGCGGCGCGGCATTCCCTTTGCGACGGGCATTCTCTGGGAGAATGATCTCGATTTCCCGACGGCGCATGCGCTGGCGGCGGAGCTGGTCAGCGTACCGGCGTTTCACGGAATTTCGGCGGAGGCGCTTGAACGGGCGAAGGAGCTTATGGATCGCTGCGGGCATGTGATCTGTGCTTTTGAAAAAGGGGCGTATTTGCCGGAAGGCCTGCAGGAGCTGGTTTCCTACGCAGAGCATAAAGGTTACGAAAACATATAAAGGAGAAGGAGAATACAGGATATGGCAGGAAAAATCTATGGTATCGGGGTGGGACCGGGCGATCCGGAACTTCTTACTCTGAAGGCAAAGAAGATACTGGATGCGGCGGACGTGATCGCTGTCCCGGTCAAGGAGGCGGGCGAGTACAGTACGGCGCTGGAGATCATCCGCCCGGTGGTCGACCTTGGCGGGAAGGAGATCATCGAGGTCGTCTTCCGCATGCTGCGGGACGAGGAGGAGCAGAAAAAATGTCGCGCCGCGGCCTGTGAGCAGTTGGCGGATCTGCTGCGCGGCGGCAAGGATATCGCGATGATTACGCTCGGCGATGTATCGGTCTACAGCACCTACATGTATGTGAATAATTATCTGGCGGAGGCCGGATTTGAGACGGAGATTATCCCGGGCATCCCGTCCTTCTGCAGCGGGGCGGCGAAGGCGCAGCTCGCACTCATGGAGGGCAACGAGGGCCTGGCGATTGTGCCCTCAGCGAAGGAGAATCTGCTCGTGGACGCCGCGCTCGATCATTTTGAAAATATTGTCGTCATGAAGGCGGGCGGCAGCATTGAGAAGCTGATTGAAAAGCTGAAAGCACGAGGTATTCCGCTCATTGCGGCGACCGTCTTAAGCTGTGTCGGCATGGAAAACGAGTATATCGGGCCGCTCGACCCGGAGCGCGAATACAGCTATTTCACCACGGTCATCATCAAGAAGGGGGAGTAAGAAACCATGGTATCATTTATCGGAGCGGGACCCGGTGATCCGGAGCTCCTGACGATCAAGGGAAAGAAGATTATTGACAGCGCCGACGTGATCATCTACGCGGGTTCACTTGTTAATCCGCAGGTGCTCGCGGACGCGAAGGAGGGCGCGGTCATCTACAACAGCGCCACGATGAATCTTGACGAGGTGATCGCCGTCATGAAGGACGCGGAGGAGAAGGGTCTCAAGGTGGCGCGCGTGCACACCGGCGACCCGGCGATCTACGGCGCGCACCGGGAGCAGATGGACCGTCTCGACGAGCTGGGCATCGATTATGAGGTGATTCCGGGGGTGAGTTCCTTCCTTGCGACCGCGGCGGTGCTGAAGAAGGAATACACGCTGCCGGGCGTCAGCCAGACGGTGATCCTGACCCGGATGGAGGGCAGGACGCCGATGCCGCCGAAGGAGAAGCTACTTGATCTCGCACAGCATAACGCGACGATGATCATTTTCCTGAGCGTCGGTATGCTGGACGAAATGTCTCAGATTCTGCGTCAGGCTTACCGCGATACCACGCCGGTGGCCGTCGTCTACAAGGCGACCTGGGAGGACCAGAAGATCGTGTACGGCGACCTCACGAATATCGCGGAGCGCGTGCGGGAGGCCGGTATCCGTAAGACGGCCCTCACGGTTGTCGGCGATTTCCTGGGGGACGAATATGAGCTGTCAAAGCTCTATGATAAGACCTTTACCACAGAATTCCGAAAAGGAGTGACAGACTGATGGGTATCACACTGATCAGCATCAGCCATCAGGCGGCGCCGCTTCATATCCGGGAGATGTTCGCGTTTCCGGAGGAGGTACAGGCTGAGCTGATGAAGCAGATGATCGGGAAGGGCATCGCGGATGAGTGCGTGATCATCAGCACCTGCAACCGGACCGAGGTTTACACGTATTCGGAATGTCCGGACAGCAATTTTGCCGCCATGCAGGAGCTGCTGCTCGAATTTGCGGACGCGCAGGATGTGGAGCACATGGGCGATTATATCCGGCTGTACAGCGGATCAAAGGCGATCCGCCACCTGTTCCGCGTGACCGCGGGGCTGGACTCGATGGTGATGGGCGAGGATCAGATTCTCGGTCAGGTAAAGCGCGCGCATGAGTTCGCGCACGAGACGGGAACCTGCGGCGTGTATCTGAATACGCTGTTCCGCTATGCGGTGACCGCGGCGAAGAAGGTGAAGACCGAGACGGACTTTTCCCGCACGACGGTGTCGACGGCGACGATGGCGATCAAGGCGGCCGAGCAGACCTTCGGCTCGCTGCATGGGAAGAAGGTCATGCTGATCGGCGCCTCCGGCAAGATCGGCAGCACTGTGCTCAAGAATCTGCAGTGCATCGAGGGCGCCAAGGTCTACATCACGGCCCGGAATATGAGTCAGGCGAGCGCGGACCCGCACCACAAGATCAGCTACCAGGTCATGGACTATGAGAAACGCTATGAGCTTGTGGATGAGATGGACGTGATCGTCAGCGCGACGTCGAGTCCTCACTATACGCTCACTTATGATAAGCTCGCGAAATGCCTTGTGACGGAGAAGCCTCGTGTGCTGGTCGATCTGGCAGTGCCGATCGATATTGACGCGCATGCGGCGAAGCTGCCCGGCGTGAAGTGCTACGATATTGACGACTTCCGCGAGCTGGCAGCCGCAAATAATGAAAAGAAGCAGCATGAGGCGATCGAAGCGGAGCAGATGCTTGAAGAGTCGCGCAAGGATTTTGAACGCTGGATGATCTTCCAGCAGGGTCTGCCGAAGATCGCGAAGACGAAGGAGTGGATGCTGCGCGAGGCGGAAAAGAAGGGCTTTGAGAGGGCGATCGATAAGATGTTTTACCGGCTGCGGGATAATTCCGAGCCGGAGGAGCTGCGGGCCTTCCTTGAGCATCTGGGGAGCGCAGAGTAAAGGAGGAAATCTTTATGGGGAAATTATATGTAGTGGGCTTCGGCCCGGGCGGGAAGGAGCACATGACGCAGAAGGCGATCGACGTGATTACGCAGGCAGATGTGGTGACCGGCTATACCACTTATGTCAATATTCTGAAGGAATATTTTCCGGACAAGAAATACATTGCGACGCCGATGATGCAGGAGGTAAAGCGCTGTGAGATGGCGGTCGAGGAGGCGATGAAGGACCAGACGGTCGCGATGGTCTCCAGCGGCGACAGCGGCATCTACGGCATGGCCGGTATCATCTATCAGGTGGCGGATGAGAAGCAGGCGGATATCGAGATCGAGACTGTGCCGGGCGTGACCGCGGCCAGCGCGGCGGCTTCTGTCCTGGGCGCGCCGCTGATGCACGACTTCGCGGTGATTTCCTTAAGCGATCTGATGACGCCGCTTGATCTCATCATGAAGCGCGTGGACTGCGCGGGAGCCGGCGACCTGATTGTCTGCCTCTACAATCCGAAGAGTAAAAAGCGCACGGGCTATGTGGAGCAGGCGGCGGATATTCTGATAAAATATCGTTCCGATAAGATGCCGGTCGGCATCGTGCGGAACGCGGGCAGGAGCGATGAATCCTCCTGCATCACGACGCTCGGGGAGCTGAAAAACGCAGAGATCGACATGTTCAGCGTCGTCATCATCGGAAATTCCCAGACCTATACGAAGAATGGGAGAATGATTACACCGAGGGGCTACGCAGTGAAGCAGTGAGATGATTTTCAAGGGGCGAATGCCCGTGAAGCAGAAGCCCGAAAGCCATGTGCACTTTGTGGAGGATCGGGCTTTGCGAAAAGAGTGTGCGTGGCCGGTAAATGTTTGTGGAGTGTGGAGTATATATGCAGAGCATCATAAGGATTGGAACCAGAAAGAGTAAGCTCGCGCTGGTTCAGACGGAGACCGTAAAACAGAAGATCGAGGAGCTTTTCCCGGAAATTAAGGTGGAGCTGGTGACCTTTTCGACGAAGGGCGACGAGCTGCTCGACCGCTCACTCACTTCCTTTGGCGGGAAGGGCGTGTTCACGAAGGAGCTCGAGGAGGCGCTACAAAGCGGCGAGATTGACCTTGCCGCGCACAGCGCGAAGGATATGCCGATGGAGTTCCCGGAGGGACTGCATATCGGCGCGGTTCTGCCGCGCGCGGCGGTGGAGGACGTGATTGTCACGCGTGATGGAACGTCGCTTGCGGAGCTCGCTCCGGGCAGCGTCGTCGGTACGAGCAGCCTCCGCAGGGAGCTGCAGATCCGCAGAATCCAGCCCCTTGTGAAGATTCAAATGCTGCGCGGCAACGTGCAGACGCGGCTCCACAAGCTGTTCGAGGGGCAGTATGACGCGATCGTCCTCGCGGCGGCGGGTCTTAAGCGCCTGGGCCTCGATCAGGATTCTTCTTTCCGTTATGAATATCTTTCACCGGAGCAGTGTCTCCCGGCAGCAGGACAGGCGATCCTCGCGGTGGAGAGCCGGGAGGGGCGTCTCACTGAGCTGCTTGAAAGGCTGAACGACCCGCGTTCGGCGGTGATGCTGAGTGCAGAGCGCGCGTTTCTGACGGAGATCGGTGGCAGCTGCAACGCGCCGGCGGCGGCGCTCAGCCGCCTGGACGGGGATACCCTTCGCATGGACGCGATGTTCGCCTCCGACGGCATTCACATGAAAAAAGTTTCCGGGAAAAGCGTGACCGGACTGGATACCGGGAAAGCGGCGGAGCTCGGCACAGCGCTCGCGAAAAAGATACGGACGGGCAAGGTCTGGCTTGTCGGCGCCGGTCCCGGAAATAAAGACCTGATCACGCAGAAATGCCTTTCCTGCGTGCGCGCGGCGGATGTGATTGTCTATGACAGTCTCGCGACGGACTCGCTTTTAAATGAGGCGCGGCCCGATGCGGAGCTTATCTATGCGGGGAAGCGTTCGTCCCATCATCATCTGAAGCAGGAGGAGACGAATGCGCTGCTGATCCGCCTGGCGAAGGAGGGGAAGAATGTCGTGCGTCTCAAGGGCGGCGACCCCTATATCTTCGGGCGCGGCGGCGAGGAGGCTGAGGAGCTGCTGGAGGCTGAGGTTCCCTTTGAGATCGTCTGCGGCGTGTCGTCCTGCTACAGCGCCCCGGCCTATGCGGGGATCCCGGTGACGCACCGCGATCACGCCTCCTCCTTCCATGTGATCACAGGTCACGAGGGCAGCCATAAGACGTCGAATGTACTCGACTACGCGACGCTCGCGCGGGAGGAAGGGACGCTCATCTTCCTGATGGGGCTGAAGAATCTCCCGAATATTGTGAAAAATCTGATCGAA
>JAJQCG010000028.1:0-5067 GCA_021202815.1 Lachnospiraceae bacterium
ATAGTGATTGTCCTCCTCGGTAGGGTTTTGTGTGAACTCTATTCTACCACGGATTTCAATCGCTATGGATTTTTTGGGTGTTCAACTTCATTTTACAATCGACCATTTTAATTTTTCATACCCTTGTATCAATTTCTCGGTCTACATATCCTCGTACCAGCGATCGATCTTTACTCCCTGCCCGGCAGCGAACTGGCTGATGATCAGCTTCTGGTTTTCTATGGAAACATAGTTTTTGTGGTCGTCGTCCCGGGAGAGACGAACATAACCTGCGTTCATACGTGTTCCTTCTGAATGGAATTTTTCTCCGGAATTTTCTCTTGGCAGGGCAGCCTGTATCGACTATAATAGGCTCCGAGGTGAAAAGCATGTATCAGTTTTTATCAGTGTTTAACGGCGTTATCTGCGCCATCATGATTACGATCAACGGGACGCTGACGGAACACTATAACGTGTACACCGCCGCGGTCATTATACATATCGTGGGAACCCTCTTCGCGGCGCTGCTGTGCCTGTTCCAGAAGGAGAAAAAACCGCTTCTGGGATACGCGCCCTGGTGGATCTACCTGGGCGGAGCCATCGGCATCTTCACGACTCTCTCCAACAATCTGGCATATGGTCGCATCAGCATGACGAGCATCAGCGCCCTGGGGCTGCTGGGGCAGATCCTGACCTCTCTGGTCGTCGATCACTTTGGCATCTTTGGCATGAAAAAACGCCCGTTTCAGAAAACGTCTCTGCCCGGACTTCTGTTCGCCGCGGCCGGTATCCTCCTCATGCTGCGGCAGACCGACCCGACGGCGACGCTCGGCATTCTCGTGGCACTGTGCGGCGGCATTTCCTGCGTCCTGTCCCGGAGCGTCAACGCGCGGCTGTCCGAACAGGTCGGCGCGCTGCGCGGCTCTCTGATCAACCACATGGTGGGACTTCCCTGCACGGTTGTCGTCCTGCTGCTGACCGGCGGCATTCAGGTAACCGCCGCGTCCACCGGATCCCTGCTGTTTCTGCCCATGTATCTGGGCGGCACGATGGGCGTCCTGTCTGTCCTGCTCTACAATGTGCTGGTTCCCAACACATCCGCCTTTGCACTGACGATCCTGAGCTTCACCGGACAGCTGTTCACGGGCATTGCGATTGACTTTTTCCTGGGCACCCCCGGAGACGATATCACCTTCTGGGGCGGCATCGTCATCGCCGTGGGTATCCTTCTGAACATGATTCTGGAGCACTGGGAGCAGAAGCGGAGCTAAGGGCTTTCCCGGTTCCGGTGATTTTTGAGGAAAGCCCTGATTCCGGTATGAATATCGGCGTCGGCAGGACCGTCCAGGAATATGACGACCCGGAAGCCGATTTTGGCGTATTGCTCCCGAGCGGTTTCAAATTCCTGCCGGGATGAAAAATCATTGCGCCAGAGATAATAAGTCGGCTTACGCAATACGGTCACATCTTTCCCACTCTGTGTTTTTATATTTTATAAAAGAGAGATCGTTTTCTTGCCTGTCCATATGAAAAACGGGCAGCTTATTTACATGGATCTGTGTACGTCACCTGCGCGTCCGCCAAGCACATAGCTGCCCTTTATATCCGTCCAGGCAAAATCGTCCATCGGCTCACGAGACACGAGAAAATTCCCCGCGCGCTGCGTGAGCTGGGCAAAATTGATGAAATAGTCGTCGGAGTCCTGATTGTAGATGTAGATCGAGGATTCGCTCCCCATGAAGCCGATGTCCGCTTCGCCAGCGATCAGCACGGCGGCCACATTGTCGGCGCCCGCGCCGTTGACAAGCGTGAGCGCGATGCCCTCCTCCTCGAAATAGCCGTTTTCGATCGCCACATACTGCGGCGCGTAGAAGATGGAGTGCGCGACTTCATTCAGCGTGACAGGCGTCAGTCCCTCCGCGGTCTGATCGCCTTTGCCACCGCAGCCGCTTAAGGCGAGGATGGAGACACTGACCAGAAGAAAACATAGAAATTTTTTCATTTTTCTTTCCTTCGCAGGAATCTTTAGTGTAATATATGCGAGGGAGAGGCTTTGGTGACGCGCCTACTTATCGGAATCATCGTCGGAATTGTCGCCGCGGAAAAGCCGGAACAGCCACAGATAAATATACATCAGCACCGGGATCACGACGGTGGCGACGAGGGAGAGCATCAGCAGATCCTTCGCGCGCTCTCCCTGGATAAAGGCGAGAATAAAGGTGCAAAGGTACAGAAGGCCGATGACAATAAGGGCGATGATTGCCATAATGCGCTTGATTTTACGGTACATGGAATGGCTCCTTTCTGTAAGCATTATAGAAGTAATTGTCGGCGCTTGCAAGCGCAAAACGTTTGTCAGACTTCAATTCCTGTGATAGACTGGAAGATACCGGAATGAAAGACAAGAAGAAAGAGGAATACCCGATGGACAATCTGGAAACACTGAACAGGGAACAGCGGGAGGCGGTGCTCTACACGGAAGGACCGCTTCTGATTCTGGCGGGAGCCGGATCGGGCAAGACGCGGGTGCTGACCTGCCGTATTGCCTATTTAATAGAAGAATGTGGTGTGAACCCGTGGAATATCCTGGCGATCACCTTTACAAATAAGGCGGCGGGCGAGATGCGCGAGCGCGTGGACAAGATGGTGGGCTACGGCTCGGAGAGCATCTGGGTCAGCACCTTTCACTCGGCCTGCGTGCGGATTCTGCGCCGCCATATCGACCAGCTCGGCTATGACACGAATTTCTCGATCTACGACGCGGAGGACCAGAAGACGGTGATCAAGGACGTGTGCCGCCGCATGCAGCTCGACACGAAGGTCTACAAGGAGCGCGCGGTGCTCGCGGCGATCTCTCGCGCGAAGAACGACTGCATTTCCCCGGAGGAGCTGCGCCTGCAGGCGGGGGATGACTTTCGGCAGCAGAAGATCGCGCAGGCCTACCTCGAGTATCAGAAGGAGCTGAAGAAGAATAACGCGCTCGATTTTGACGATCTGCTGGTGAAGACCGTGGAGCTTCTGCGGGTCTGTCCCGATGTGCTGCAGTATTACCGGAACCGTTTTCAGTATATTCTTGTGGACGAGTACCAGGACACGAATACCGTGCAGTTTCAGATGATCAGCATCCTGGCCGGGGAGCACCACAATCTCTGCGTGGTCGGAGACGACGACCAGTCCATCTATAAGTTCCGCGGCGCGAATATCCGGAATATTCTCGATTTCGAGTCGGTATTCCCGGAGGCGAAGGTCGTGAAGCTGGAGCAGAACTACCGCTCGACGCAGTATATTCTCGACGCAGCGAACGGCGTCATCGCGCACAATCACGGGCGCAAGGTCAAGGCGCTCTGGACGGACAACGGAGCCGGGGAGCCGGTGAATTTTCGGCAGTTCCAGACCGGCTACGAGGAGGCCGAATACATAGCGGGCGAGATTCGCCGCATGAAATCCTCTGGCGAGTCGGAGTATAAGGATTTCGCGGTGCTGTACCGGACGAACGCGCAGTCCCGCGCCTTTGAGGAGAAATTTCTGTACGCGAATATTCCGTACCGGCTGATCGGCGGCGTGAACTTCTATTCCCGCAGGGAGATCAAGGACGTGCTCGCCTACCTCAAGACGATCGACAACGGTCTGGACGATCTGGCGGTGAACCGGATCATCAATGTGCCGAAGCGCGGTATCGGCGCCGTGACGCTGAACAAGGTGCAGAGCTATGCGACCTCCCGCGGCATCAGCTTTTTCGAGGCGCTGGAGGCGGCGAATGAGATCCCGGGTCTCGGCAAGGCGGCGCTGAAGATTCAGGGCTTTGTGACCTTGATTCACTCGCTGCGGCTTCGTCTTGCGGAGCTGAAGATCGAAGAGCTGATCGATGAGATTCTGGAGCGGACCGGCTACGCGCAGGAGCTGAAGGATGAGAATACCGACGAATCGCTCGCCCGTCTGGAAAATATTGACGAGCTGATCAGCAAGGCGACCCTCTATGAGGAGAGCGAGGAGAATCCGACGCTCGGCGGTTTCCTGGAGGAGGTGGCGCTGGTCGCGGATATCGACAGCATGGACGACTCGGACGACCGCGTGCTGTTGATGACGCTGCACAGTGCGAAGGGACTGGAGTTTCCCAACGGCTATCTGACGGGCATGGAGGACGGCCTGTTTCCGAGCTATATGTCGATCACGGCGGACAATGCCGAGGAGGAGATCGAGGAGGAGCGGCGGCTTTGCTATGTTGGCATCACGCGCGCCATGAGGCATCTGACGCTGACCTGCGCGCGCGCCCGGATGATCCGTGGCGAAAATCAGTACAACAATGTCTCCCGCTTTGTGCGTGAGATCCTGCCGGAGACACTCGCGCGCAAGGATGCGGTCCCGCAGATGCCGAGAGCCCAGGCGGCTGCTCGCGGCGCAGAGCGCGAGAAGGCGAGGGCAGCCTTCCGCGCGAAGCCGGCCGGTCTCGATCTGTTCTAGGTGAAGAAGGCGACCTCCATGGAGTACGGGGGCGGGGTCCGCGTGAGGCATATGAAGTTCGGAGAGGGCACCGTGCTGGAGATCAGCGACGGCGGGCGTGATTATGAAGTAAAGGTGGAATTCGACCGCGCCGGTGTGAAAAGGATGTTTGCCTCCTTCGCGAAGCTGAAAAAGCTGGGCTGATTGCATAATCAGCGGAAGTATGCTATACTTAAACATTATAAAAAAAGAAAAGAGGTATCCGTCATGAACAGTCGTATAGAAGATTTACTGAACGCAGCGAAGACCAATGAGATGCTCGGTGAATTGCTTCATATTAAGAAGGAAGAAGAAAAGAAAAAGAACGCGTTGATGTGGGTACTGATCACGATCGGCGCAGTGCTCGCGGTGGTGGGTATCGCCTATGCGGTGTACCGTTTCTTCACGCCGGATTATCTGGAAGATTTCGACGAGGACTTTGACGAGGATTTCGACGACGATTTCTTCGATGATGATGAGCCCGAGGACGCGGAGACCGATGATGAAGAGGATAGCGAGAGTGAGGACGCGGAAGAGTAGGCAGCAAATAATAAAATAATAAGAGATGAGATGTGGTTCCTCCTGTCCGGTCTAAGGGTCGGGCAGGAG
>JAJQCG010000028.1:5077-6939 GCA_021202815.1 Lachnospiraceae bacterium
AGGATTTTTCTTATATAAAGTTCAGGACGATCCAGCCCGCATAATAAGGCGCGTGAATTGCGACACAAATCCTTTTGGGTAGATGCCGACGGCGACCGCAGGACAGGTGAGACAGAAGCTCTTTGTTTTTATGTATGGTCACGTTGAGGCATGGAGTAATCGACAACAAGACGGAGGAAGAAATACAAAGATGAAAAAAGGACAGATCTGCGAGGGCACAATCGAAAAGCTGGACTTTCCGAATAAGGGACGGATTCGGATCGACGGAAAGACCGTGACCGTGAAGGGCGGCCTCCCCGGACAGCGGGTACGCTTCGCGGTGCAGAAGCTTCGCGGCGGGCGCGCGGAGGGGCGCATCCTCGAAGTGTTGGAGCATGCAGAAGCGGAGTGCGAGCCGAGTTGTCCGCATTATCCGGCCTGCGGCGGCTGCATCTACCAGAGTCTGCCCTATGAGGAGCAGCTGAAGCTGAAGGCGGGGCAGGTGAAGGAACTGTTGGACGAAGCGGTACGTGACTTTGATTATAAATATTACTTTGAGGGAATCGAGGAGAGTCCACGGCGTCTCGCCTACCGGAATAAGATGGAGTTCTCCTTTGGCGACGAGGTGAAGGACGGCCCGCTTTCGCTCGGCATGCATAAGAGGGGCAGCTTTTATGACGTTGTGACCGTCGATCACTGTGAGATCGTGGATGCGGATTTCCGGAGGATCCTGCGTGCGACGCTCGACTATTTTACGGCGAAGGAAACGCCGTTTTACCGGAAGCTGCGGCATGAGGGCTATCTGCGCCACCTGCTCGTGCGCAAGGCTGTGCGCACGGGGGAGATTCTTGTCTCGCTCGTGACGACGACGCAGAGGGAAGAGGATCTCGGCGGCTGGCGCGACGCGCTGCTCACGCTCCCGCTGGACGGAAATCTGGCGGGCATTCTCCACACGAAGAACGACAGTCTCGCGGACGTGATACAGAATGACGGCACTGAGATTCTGTACGGGAAAGATTATTTCTACGAAGAACTGCTGGGGCTGCGCTTCCGGATCTCGCCCTTCTCCTTCTTCCAGACGAATTCTCTGGGGGCGGAGATCCTTTACGAGACGGCGCGCTCCTATATCGGGGATATGAAGGACCAGCTCGCCTTCGATCTGTACAGCGGAACCGGCACGATTGCCCAGATGCTCGCGCCGGTCGCGCGGAAGGTGATCGGCGTGGAAATCGTGGAAGAGGCGGTCGCCGCCGCCCGCGAGAATGCGCAGCTCAACGGCCTTACAAACTGCGAATTCATCGCCGGGGACGTGCTGAAGGTGCTGGACACGATCGCTGAGAAGCCCGATTTCATCGTCCTCGACCCGCCCCGGGACGGCATCCATCCCAAAGCGCTGAAGAAGATCATCGACTACGGCGTGGAACGGATGCTCTACATCTCCTGCAAGCCAACGAGCCTCGCGCGGGATCTGACGGCGCTGCAGGCAGCGGGCTACCGGATGGAACGGGCGCGGTGCGTGGATATGTTCCCCTGGACGGGGAATGTAGAGACGGTATGCTTATTGTCCAAACTTCACTTTAAACAACATATTGAAGTGGAAATTCGCATGGACGAGATGGATTTGACCGCAGCTGAAAAGAAAGCAACATATGAGGAGATTAAGGCATATGTCCTGGAGCATAGCGGATTGAATGTCAGCAATCTTTATATCGCTCAGACCAAGCAGAAGTACGGAATCATTGAGCGCGAGAATTACAATAAGCCGAAATCCGAGAATGCAAGGCAGCCGCAGTGCCCGCCGGAGAAAGAAAAGGCGATTACGGAGGCGTTGAAATATTTTGGAATGATTTCAATCTGATTCCTGATGGAATTATGTTATGGGG
>JAJQCG010000028.1:6949-12932 GCA_021202815.1 Lachnospiraceae bacterium
AACAGCTTTTATAAAGCCGTTCCTTCTCCCATATTTTGTTTAAGATGCAAAAAATATCGGAATAAAACTGCTCCGAAGCTGGTTCTTGAAAGCATCTGGAAGTTTGTTGTAAAAAAATTAGTACCTTTCTTAAAAAATCTATATATTCCCATCCAAAAGTAAACATGCTGGCAAACACAATTTCTCCCGCATAATATTTATAATTTCCCTGTTGACTCTATTATTATAAGAGGGTTTAAAATATTAAGGCTGGCCAAATGGCCAGTTATAATACGCATTAGCTAGAAAGCGAGGTTAGAATATGAAACATACAATCATTACAATCAGCCGTCAGTTTGGCAGCGGCGGCAGGAAAATCGGCCATCAGGTCGCGGAGAGTCTGGGGATTCCCTGTTATGACAGAAGCATCATCGACAACACAGCCAAAATCAGTGAATTGAGTCCGGATTTTATCGAAAAGAACGAACAGCATCTGTCAAATTCCTTCATTTTCGATATGACAATGACCGCTAACATTTATAAAGCGCAGTTTTCGGTTATCAGGGAGTGTGCGGAAAAAGGAAGCTGTGTGATTGTGGGGCGCTGTGCGGATAAAATTCTGGAAAATGACTATTCCTGCCTGAAGGTATTCCTTTATGCTGATTTTGACAAACGGTGTCAAAGGGCGGTATCTGAATATGGCAAGGACGCCGACAGCGTCCGGAGCCTGGTAAAAAAGGTGGACAGGGGTCGCGAGCGGTTTTTCCGGCTTTTTCACGAAGCTGACTGGAAAGATGCATCGAATTATAATCTGTGCCTTGATACAGGGCTGTTCGGCGTGCCGCGTACTGTGGAGATCATCAGGCAGGCTTATCAGATGATGTGTGAGGAGGATGCAGAATGAGTGAGAATGAAACAGTAATTCAAAATCCATTGGGTACCAGGCCCCTTAGCTGGCTGATACCCCATTATGCAATTCCGGCCACTGTCGCACTGGTCGTAAACGCACTCTATAATATTGTTGACCAGATTTTCATCGGGCAGAGCGTCGGATATCTGGGAAATGCCGCAACAAACGTGATCAATCCCCTTATGGTGATTATGCTTGCGGTCGCAACACTATGGGGAGACGGCTGCGCGTCTTACACGAGCCTTCAGCAGGGAAAAGGGCACCGTGAAAACGCTTCTGTCGGTGTATGTAATACCTTTGTCACATCGCTGATCATGGGGCTGGTAGTCATGGTAGTTTCCTGGCTTTTCCTTGAGCCTTTGTGCTGGCTGTTTGGCGCTTCGGAAAATTCCCTGCCTTACGCAATGGCCTATGGCAGAATTATAGCACTGGGCTTCCCTTTGATGGCAATCCTCACTCCGCTTACTGCATGTATCCGTGTGGATGGAGGCGCTACTTACGGCATGGTTGGTCTGTTGGTTGCCTGCTGTTCCAATATTGTTCTTGACGCGCTTTTCTGCCTAGGATTCGGCTGGGGCGTGTAGGGAGCTGCAATCGCCACGGTCATCGGGGAGTTAATCAACGTACTCTGGGTACTGGCCTACATCCCCAGATTCAAAAATGTATCTGTCGGGAAAAAATATTTCCGGCCAAATGTAAATATCATAAAAAGCATTGCCGGTCTCGGCGCATCAAGCTGTATTTTACAGTTATCTTTCGCACTGATCTCTGCTGTCGCCAACAATATGCTTGCCATCTACGGCGCTCTGCCAAAATACGGAGCGGATATCACGGTGGCTGCCTTTGGCATCACGATAAAGATCAACCAGGTCGCGGTCAACGTGGTACAGGGTATTATCACGGGTTCACAGCCGATCATGGGCTATAATTATGGTGCGGGTAAATATGAGCGCACAAAGACCACATTTAAAATAGCCGTGATCTCAGGTACGATATTCCTTGTTTTGGCAACCTTTGTCTTCCAGGTGTTCCCGATGGCACTGATATCCCTTTTTGGCTCGGAAAGCGAGCTTTACAATGAATTTGCCAGAATGTGCCTGCGCATCTTCCTGATGTTCTGTATCGCAAACGGCTTACAGGGCTGCACGAGTATTTTCTTCCAGTCTGTAGGGAAACCGCTGCAGGCTTCTATCAACACCTTTGCGAAGCAGATTCTGCTGGTGCCAATCGGTATGCTTATCCTTTCGCATACCATGGGAGTGATGGGCGTCCTCTGGGCAGGACCGGTGACGGATGGAATTGCCGTCATTATCTCAATAATTCTTTTGAAAATGAATTGGAAAAAGATATTCCCGGCTGAGACAGCAAAAGCTGCGCAATGACGAGAAAAAATGCAACGATGGATAATTATGTAAATTTATATTGATTGGAGAAATTAAGAAATGGATGCACAGAATAAAATTGAAATTTTGAAAGACAGGCTGAACAAGATGGCTGCAAATGAAAAGGAAAACGCCGGAGCGCAGAGAAAAGTCCAGCGTGAGATCAGAAACCTGGAAAAGACACTGGCATTGCAGGGAAAGGAGGGCTATGGCAAAGATTGATAAAATAAGCAGATATGTCAAAAAAGCAAAGACAGCCAAACTAAGGGCAATCGCCCTTTTTGATGGAGACATATCCATCCGGCTTGCAGCGATTGAAGGCCTTGGGAAACTGGCAGAAAGCGAGGCTGTTGAAAATGCCCTGATATCTATGCTTGGCGACAATGACCCTGATATACGGGCGGCAGCCTCCTCTGCCCTGGGAAACGCCAGAAGTTCCTATGCATGTGTACAACTGGAACATTATTATGAGAACGAGAAAGACGAAAAAGTATTGGATGCCGCAAGGGTTTCTCTCATAAAAATGAAGGAATCGGCTATGGGAAATAATTGTATGGATGTGAGTGCAGCAGCTACACAAAATCCCCTTCAGAGTAAAAACCCATCTTAGCCCTTCTATCAATACCGGGCAGCAACTTTATGGGGTGCTGTCCGGTATGGTATATCCGTCCATGACCTGTATTTCATTATATCTGCTGTCAATCTCCAGCCTGTCACGGAGCAGGTTTGATACAATCGCGAGCCGCTGATCGGATGAACCAAAATGCTGTTCCAGAAAGCGGATATGATCCAGATCAGGATTAAATTCTACCTGCAGGCAGGAATAAATACCCTCCGGTATTTCTATCACCTTTTTATCTTTTTTATCCGTTGGCAGAACCTCATAAAAGAGGAACTGCCGAATTTTTCCCCCGTCAAACACAAACATGAATCCAGTTGGCAAAACAGCTGAAAAGCCTTTGCTCTCGGCATAGTCAAACAGTTTTGTGGAAATGCGGCCAAACTGCTTGATGTTTGCCAGTTCTCCAAAATATTCCTCCACAATAAAAAAACGGGAATGGATTTTCCGCTGATAGATGCCTTCACATTCGGCGTAACCATCCTGTTCCTCCTGGCACTTCAACGAATACTCAATCTTATGCAGGTCTGTCTGCATCTTGCGTATTTTTTCTTCGGCTATCCGTTTGCCGTCTTCCAGCATTTTTTTCTGCCAGTAGGTATTTTCATCCTGATATTGTTTCAGCTCCTTCAGCGGGATCTCCAGACTGATGCAGAGCAGGATAATATCCAGTGTTGATAACTGCTCCGGCGCATAATAACGATATTTGCTGCGTGGATCTTTGTATGCGGGTGTAAGAATGCCCAGTTTTTCATAATAGAACAGCGAATTGATATTGACATCCCGCAGCTTTGCAAATTCTCCGATTGTAAGATATTGGTTCATAAACATCCTCCTGTGCCATATGCGAAGTACCCTTTTATTGTAATAGGGTTTATGGTGAAAAACAAGACCGGTTATAGACATTTTCTCAGAATTACAGGCTCCCGTCCGGCAGGAGTGTCAATAGGTTCATGCTACTCTTCGTTTATTTCTGACGAAATTTCGCAAGTATTTCAATAGCAATGACCATGGGGCGGATGTTCTCAAGAAAAGTTTTAGATTCTCGTTCAATATAAAATCGTTCATACGGTATCCTTTCTGTGAATGTATGTAATGCACAGGCTCGGTCTGCATCACGTGGAAAGAGGCAGATTGCAGCCTGTGCCGTTTTCGGGAAAGAGGGCTGATTTTAAAAGTGTGGAGCTTTCAAATCAGGCGCGGGTTCATGAAAACGGCGGGGTTCCACAGGGGCAAGCAGCCCCTTGGCACACGACTTTCCCGTGGAAAGTCTAGTGTGTTATACCTTTGTGGAGACGGTGTTGAACGAAAATGGAATACGCCCCTTCGATGCGTAGTCCGTTTTCGCTTTTTCTGACAGGAAAGGTAGCCGCCTTCGGGCGGCTCTATTGACCGGCAGAAAGAGGCGCGAAGGACAGACATTTGTCTGGACTGCGTGCCGTAACAGCGACGGAGCAAAGGGATATCCTTAGGATCTTCTATGGAGAAAATTTCCCGCGGAGATGTTCCAGGGCGGTTTCTTCTGTCCGTTTAGCCCGGCTGGCACTCAGATGGAAATGGATTGCCGTGCCGATCAGCGTGTGCTCGATGTCGTCGGTAAAGCCGTATCGGTAGAGGATATAGGTCTGCTCTCTGGCGCTCAGCTTTTCCAGGGCGGAATATAATTCCTGCAATTCTTCTCTGCTGACCACGATCTGCTCCGGCAGTTTCGCATAAGGGTCGGCAATCGCTTCGATCCGAAGAAGCCGTTCCTCCCCGTTTAAAACATCATCGAGATAGACGCGCTGAAAATAGATTTCTGATTCCGGATCGGTTATCTGCTGCTCGAACTGTTGCCTGGCTTTCCGTATCAGGTCGGCCATGGAATTTCGGATTGCCGGCGCTGCATAGGTCAGGAACTTCATGCCGCGTTCGCCGTCAAAAAGCGGAACTGCTTTCAAAAGGCCAAGGCTTCCCTCCTGCATGAGATCGTCTACTTCGATATCCATATCGCTTTCATCAAGGTTATGATTCTGATAAATTTCAATCGCTGTTTTCCGGATAAATCCCCAGTTGTTCTCAATCAAAGTGTTAAGGGCGGAAGGGTCACCTGTCTGCGCGAGGCGGCAGAGCTGCTCATTGGTCTGCATGGTTATTCTCCCGCGGCGGTGGCTGCATCGAGGACTGCATCAGATCTACCAATGCATATTTGAACTGCTTTAGAGAATCCTCATTCACACCGTCCATGCCGGATACGGTACCGGTGATCGCGTCCGCAACCTGCTCCGGCGTGATGGACAGATGCCTCATATCCTGCCCTTTGGTAAGTTTTGCAAACATTTCTTTTGTGATTTCTTCCGTTTTACTCTGCGCGGCGGCGAGGTCGCTGCCGATCTCTTTTTTCACTTCCTTTATCGTTACCATAAACTGATTTTGTATGGAACTGAGGTCTGCCTGGTAGACAGGCACCTTCAGACGGTTTATGTCCCTTGCAGCCTGAACTGCTGCGTCTGTTGCGACGGTTCCCCGAAGGAGGGAGCTGACAGACGAAATCATTGTATTCTGCGCGGCAAATCCGACGGCCAGCGTATCGTCGAAATACTGTTTGATCATATAGGTCAGTTCCGCGAAGCGCGGGCTTTCCAGTAAACGGTTGACGACTTCGGCGTTTACTTTCTCTGTATAGAGATTTCGCGCGGCCTGCGCAGAAAGCCCCAGTTCGCTGATCTCATAATTTTTCCGATCTGGCACGTCCGTAATGCCCAGAAGGAAATCGGTGGAGACGTTAAATGCTCTTGCGATGCGGATGATATTTTCATCACTGAGCTTGTCCGTCTTTCCGCTTAAGAAGCGGCTGAGCATACTGTCCGTACAGCCGATCTTTGCCGCGAGCGCTGTCTGCGTGACCTTATATTCTTTCATTAAATCCTGTATCCGTTCCCGTACTGTCCCAGGTAAAAATGCTGTTTCCATGAAAACACTCCCTCCAAAGCAAACATATGTTCGATTTTCATTATATTTTATTCCGAAGTGAAAAGCAATACATAGAATAAAAAAGTTTTGGGTCGATTGTAAAATGAAGTTGAACACCTAAAAAATCCATAGCGATTGAAT
>JAJQCG010000030.1 GCA_021202815.1 Lachnospiraceae bacterium
GCAGACGTCCTGACTGCGATTTTTTTTGCCAGAACGAAATACAATGTACATGAGGAGGAAACGTTATGCTGGAAATCGTCACAAATGTAAACAATTTCGTCAACAACATCGTCTGGGGCTGGCCCGCCCTGATCCTGCTGGCCTTCGTAGGTGTGCTGATGACCTGTCTCACAAAGGTCTTTCAGCTCAGCCACATCGGCCACTGGATGAAGATGACCATCGGCGCCATCTTCAGCGACAAGGATGTAGTCGGACACACCAAAGACAAGTCTATCTCCCAGTTTCAGTCGCTCTGCACGGCTCTGGCGGCGACCGTCGGCACCGGCAATATCGTCGGCGTCGCAGGCGCGATCATCGTCGGCGGCCCCGGCGCTGTGTTCTGGATGTGGCTGATTGCATTTTTCGGTATGATGACCAACTATTCTGAGAATGTGCTCGGCATTTATTACCGCAGGAAGAACCACGCCGGTGAATGGTCCGGCGGTGCGATGTACTACCTCTGGGACGGCCTTGGCGCAAAGAAAGGATGTAAAGGCATCGGCATGGTACTGGCCGTGCTGTTCTCGATTTTCTGCTTCCTGGCATCCTTCGGCATCGGCAATATGACGCAGGTGAACTCTATCTCCGGCAACATGGAATCGGTGTTCGGCGTGCCGACCTGGATCACTGGCATCGTCGTGCTGATCGTAGCGGGTCTCGT
This sequence comes from Lachnospiraceae bacterium, assembly GCA_021202815.1. GTDB lineage: Bacteria > Bacillota > Clostridia > Lachnospirales > Lachnospiraceae > Hominiventricola. Next base: position 701 of record JAJQCG010000030.1, read on the forward strand.
CATCGTCGGCGGCCTGAAGCGTATCGCCTCCGTCACGGAGAAGATCGTTCCCTTTATGGTCATTCTCTACATCGTCGGCAGCATTGTCATCCTGATCACAAACGCCTCGCAGATCGGCGCGGTCTTCGGCGCGATCTTCTCCGGCGCCTTCGCGTTAAAGGCAGCGGGCGGCGGCATCGTCGGCTACGGTGTCAAGCTCGCGATCGAGCAGGGCATGAAGCGCGGCGTCTTCTCGAATGAGGCCGGTCTCGGCTCCTCCGTCATGGTGCACTCGAACTCCAATGTCAGCGAGCCGGTCCGCCAGGGTATGTGGGGCATCTTCGAGGTCTTCGCGGACACGATCATCGTCTGCACGCTGACCGCGTTCAACGTACTCTCCTCCGGTCTTGTGGATCTCTCGACCGGCGAGACCGTGGCTGAATACGGCGGCGTCGCGCTGACAAAGGCAAATATCGTGGCCACTGTTTTCTCCATGCACTTCGGGCAGATCGGCGCAGCTTTCGTGGCTATCGCGATCATGCTGTTCGCCTTCTCGACCGTACTCGGCTGGAGCCACTATGGCACCAAGGCCTGTGAGTTCCTCTTCGGTGAGAAATATACGATCATCTACCGCGTGATCTTCGTCGTCGCAATCTTCGGCGGAGCGGTCATGAGCGACAACCTGGCATGGGATCTGGCCGATACCTTCAACGGACTGATGATGATCCCCAACCTGATCGGCGTCCTCGTTCTGTCACCGCAGGTGTACGCGATCACGAAGAACTATGTGAACCGCGTGCTGAAAGGAAAAGATGAAAAGCCCATGCTGTCCGCATTTCCGGAGGTGCAGGCGGAGCAGGAGAAAAATCTTTTATGATTTATACAGTAAGTCTGAATCCCGCACTGGATAAGACGGTGGAGATCCCGTCGCTGACCATCGACAGCGTCAACCGCATCACAGCCATACGCACCGACCCGGACGGCAAAGGCATTAACGTGTCAAAGGTCATACAGAAGCTGGGTGGCCGCAGCGTCGCCATGGGAATCCTGGGCGGCGCGGTCGGGCATTCCATCGAAAATGCCCTCAAGGAACAGGAAATCGAATGCGATTTCCTGTTTGTTGACGGAGAAACCCGCACAAACCTGAAAATTATCGATCCGCTCAGTCACACCAACACGGACCTCAACGAACCGGGGCTTACCGTCTCCCCGGATATTCTGGAACAACTCCTGAAACGACTGACAGCCAGGCTCCTGCCCGGCGACCTGGTCGTCCTCTCGGGCAGCCTGCCGGTCGGAGCGCCGCAGGATACCTATTATGGCTGGGTAAAAGCCTGCCGAGAGGCTGGAGCCAGAACTCTTCTGGATGTGGACGGAAAGCTCCTGGCTGCCGGTATGCAGGCCTCGCCCTACCTTATCAAGCCCAACAATCACGAGCTGCAGGCTGCGCTCGGAAAACCGCTCGAGACAAAGGAAGCGCTTGCGGACGCCGCACGATCCCTGATGGAGCAGTACGGAATCAAAAAGGTTGTCGTCTCCATGGGCGGCGAAGGTGCGCTGTATGTAAACGGCGATGAGACAATCTACGCGGAAGGTCTTCCGGTTCCCGTCGGAAGCACCGTCGGCGCGGGGGACAGCGTGGTAGCTGCGTTGGCCATCGCGGAGGAGCGGGGCTTAAGCCTCGAGGAGACGGTACGGCTCTCCACAGCCACCGGCGCGGCCAATGTCATGTGCAGCGGCTCGCAGGCCGCGGAATACGCACAGATCGAGGCGCTGATGCCACAGGTCGTCTTCCATTATTTATAAACGGACATGTCCGCCATCTGGGACTTTTGCAGTAAATTACGGAAGGCTGCACTACAACACGCTGTGATAAGTTCAATAAGTAAACTTATGCGAAAAAGAGCATTTTGGCGAGAGAAAAACCTGCCCCTTTCATGGGACAGGTTCTCCTTTCGCCGCGACCCGGCTCAGCACTCACACTTGAACGTTGCACACTCCGTCTGGCGGCACTCGCAGGCGTTCGAACCGGCCACCTGTATCTGATCCGCATGACATTTGCAGGCGTCATTGTAGCAGCAGGTCGTTGCGTCGCAGGACACCTCCGTCGGCTTGGTCGGAATGTCGTCCGCATTGCGCGTCCCGTCATACTTCCGCTCCCGGAAGCTCTCACAGCAGGTCTCGTCGGTCACCTTCGCATTTCTGCCGCCGACATGGATGTTGTCCTTGCAGCAGGAATTCTCGCTGTTGTAGGTGCAGTTTACCACAGAACAGTCCAATCTAGTCATAAAAAATCCATCCTTCAGATGATTACTGTCCTAGTATCCGAAGGAAGGACAGAAATTATTCAGAAAATCATTCACATCAGTCCCAGTGCGGTCCACCATGGGACACTGAGCAATGTTGCCGCCAGATTGATTGCCAGAAATGCGATTGAAGTTTTGCCGATATCATCAAAGGACACCCGTCCCTCACTCATCCCGATCACAGATAAAACGGAAACATTCATATAATTCAGCAGATAAAACTGGCCAGACAGATGTACTACAAACACAAGCAGCAGAGGGCTAATGTCACAGCCTGCCAAAACAACGATCAACATGGCACTGATGACCATATAATTGATCATTACGAATCTGGCAAGCGTGCAAAACATAATAATTACAACCAGCAACAGTACCTTGTGAGATGCGCACACCTCCACAAGGGGTGTTGCAAACCCGCTCACCCAGGAAGCAACACCCGTCGTATTCAACAAGGCGACTATACCAAGCAACGTACCCACCATAACAACAATATTCCACTGGACTTTTGCACAGAAATCCTCACTTCTAAACAATCCGGCCATAACCAGAATGACCCATGCTGCCAGTGCGATCGCATAAGCCGGGACATGATGCAGATATCCTTCCGTGATCCATGCAAAGACCGCGCCTCCCAGCACTGCCAGTGCCAGAAGCTCCTTTTTACTCACAGGCCCCAGTTCCCTGCACTTATCAACCAGCGCCTCTTTGGGCAGAGCTTCCCCCTTCTTCTCCGGGGCAAATACCAGCATCACATAAAGAATGCTCAGGACAAACATAACTAGCCCCCACAGCCAGAAAATTTTCAGCCACTCACCCCATGTTGCAGACAGGTTGCTGATCGACAACATACTGGTGACAAGGATTCCCCCGGTCAGGAACATCAGGCTTCCAAATAATGTGATCAATGCGGTTACAGTAAACAGACCCACTGTTTCTCTACTATGAGGCGCATATCCCATCTCGTCAGAGACAATATTGGACAGCGGAATTAATATAGATCCCTTCGCTGCACTGCTGGGGATACAGGGAGCCACCAGAATACTGGCAAACGCCACACCAAGTATCTGACCTCGATAAGTTCCGGGAAACAATCGCATGATATTCAGGGCAATTCTCCTGATGATCCCACTATTCTTCAATCCTGCCGCAAAACAGTAGGCGCCAATCAGCAGCCAGCATGTCGATCCCGAGAATGCGCTGAACACTTCCTCCGTCTCCCCTACTCCGGTTATTACAATCAAAGTGCAGGCTGCAACACAACTCACATAAGCTGGTATTGCTTCGACACACATCATGATAATCCACCATACCAGGATGCCGAGCAGACGCATGCCTTTTGCATTCAGGCCTTCCGGCGGATTGGCTGTGGCGATCCATATACCCAATACAGAAGCTATCACAAAAGCTGCCCGTTTTTGCCCTGTCATATACCACACACTTCCTTTGTCAGATTTCTCTCTATCCAAAAACAGACTCCCCGCCACACGGACAGGGAGTCTGCTTTTCACGCATGTTTCGGTCAGCTGAGCTTCGCTTTCGTAATCTTTGACCGATACAGCCACCAACGGTAAACACTACCAATCCGATCGCACAGGTTGCAATTGCAACATTAGGTGCATTCACAATGATCGTCGGCATCGCCATCAGCATGTACATCTGTACCGTCAATGTACTGATCGAGTTTCCTATGGCGAGGTTCGTAGCCGCCGTGGTTTCGGTATTCGGATCCGCAACACGAATGAGCAGGAAACCGGTCGCGAGAACACCGGTCGCAAGGCCGAAGGTACCAAGGCTATTCTCCACCCAGTTTTCTTTGTGCCACATCCTGCCGAAAAACAACACATAGAAAGCAGTACAGGCAAGAATCACGACCGTCAGTAAGGCCAGCTCAAAGCCATAGGTAACAAAAATACTCAGCTTAGTAGAAGCAACGGAACTCGCAATCAGGAATTCCAGCGCAGCACCTGAAGTGTTTGTCAGCGATTTTTTGTCAAGGTAACGGCCAAGATTGGTCTTTTTCCCGATAACGGCAACGGCAATACCCACAAAAATACAGGGAATTGTAATTGCGCTTCCACTGAACCCGGGAATCAACACAAGGTAATCCAGCAGCCAGTAGGAAACAATCAGCATACTTCCGATAATCGCCATCTGGAAAGCGACCGGGTTGATCGCATCATTTTTGGTAACCATCTGAACCGCTGCAGTCCGCTTTTCTTCTGGGATGAACCCGGACATGTCCTCCTCGCTCATGCTCTGCATACCCGCGTCCTGCAAAATGAGGCCTCTGCGGGCAGCAATATTAATCACGATAATACCAAACGTAATACCAAACAGCATACCAAAGGTAGCGAAGGTATTGCCGACTGAAAGTGCAATGTCCGCTGTCCAGTGCCCCAGCGATTCATACACGGACGCTGCCAGAGCGCCGATCCCATGTTCACCGTAGAAGCCGGAGAACGGCATGAGGCCAAAACCAAGCGGTACCTCGTCAATCGTCTGGCAGAACAGAATGATAGCCAGTCCCAGAAACACCTGCAGGCAGGCGGTTCCACAGTTCAGAATGCAGGTTGACATCGAGTGACCAATGATTTTTTTATCAAACTTGGCACCGATAAACTGCGTTGAAAAAACAATTGCCAGTAATGGCATTGCCAAATTTCCAATATATTCCGACAATTCCAGATATACCGGGCTGACTTTTCCGAGAACCTCAGGTCCCAGCAGAAGCCCCACTATGCCGCCCAATACGGCAGCCGGAATGTAAAGCTTCTGAAATAGCTTTATTTTGCTCCGCAGCGCATATCCAATCAAAAGAAACAAACCTGTCAATGCAAAATCCTGAAAAAGCTCAACAGCCATTATATAATCCCCCTCTTACATTATTTCTTTAACACATTGTCCAAAAACTCCCGCATAATCTCCACGTTTTCCGGCGTATTGAAAAGCGGGTCGTCATGGTCGGCCTCCTCTATCAGCGTATACTTTACTCTGTCAGGGCCGCAGATCTCCTGAATCTTCTCCACAAGCTGCTCCGACTGTTGGTGCGCTACCAGATGGTCAATCAGGCCATGCTGCGCCAGTGTCGGCGGCATCTGCTCCGTGATATAGGTGAGCGGGCTTGCTTCTGTCATCATCTCATGCGTAATCTCGTCGCCCTTTGCGCCAAAAAATTTGTTTGTAACACTGTCGTCAATATTGGTGAACTGGAAGGTCTCCAGTCCATTCTCCCGGAGTTGCCGGTCAGAAGTTTCAAAATCCATCAGCCCGAACCAGGCGATGCACGCCTGTACAGCAGATGAAACATCCGCGTTTCCCTGCGATAAATCCTCCAGGATCGGACGCCCGCCGGTGGCCGCCAGCATAGCCGAGAGATATCCCCCTGCGGACTGCCCCGCAGAAATAAACCGATCCGGGTCAAGATTGTATTTCGCAGCGTTTGCACGCAGAAACCGAGTCGCCGCCCTCGTGTCATAACCCAGTGCTGGATAGCATTCCTCACCGACACGGCGGTAGTTACAGCTCGCCACTGCGTATCCATACTTTGTCAGATACAGGAATGGTTGTACCTGGTCATCTGATTTATCCCGCATAAAAAAGCCGCCGCCATGAAAATAAACAATGGTAGGAAACGGTCCTTCTCCTTCGTTCGGGAAGTACAGATCCAGTTTTTGAGCCTCCGACTGATCACAATATGGAATATCGTAGATCTTCTTCTCAATAAAACTACTGTCCGCCAGAGGACGAACCGGCAAGGGTACATATGCCATTTCTAATACCTCCTTATATTTTTTGTGATATTGGCCAATTCACGCCAAACCTTTTGTATGGTTTGTACTTAAATGCATTGTAACAGCAAGAATTTTCACTGTCAAAATGTAATAATTTTCAAAAATGTAATGTATTTTTTTGTGCAACCTGCTTTTTCCCTTTTAATTGTGTCGAATTTTCATGAAATCTGTTATTTTTTTACATTTTTTTGTAATGTATTTCATTAAGACAACAAAACTTTGTGGATTATCACAACACAAAAAGGAGACAAGAACAACCGCAAAGGCTCCTCTTGTCTCCTTTTTCAATTTCGCTCCTGCTGCACGGCTATATTTCCATCTTGGTTCGCCGAAGCTCCACAAATTGATTATATTTACCCGAGCCCTCTACCTGTTTCCCTATACAGGACGAAAGCGCCGCATAAAAGATCTCAATGACTGCCATCTCAGATACTCTCACACTCATCGATGTCCGCATTTCCCTTTCCTGAACCATATTCGTGTTCAGCAAAATATCCACATAAGGAATAATGGGACTTTCCAGTTCTCCCACAAACCCCATTGTTGTGATCCGTCTCTCTTTCGCCAGCCTGAGACTGTCGATCGTATTCTGGAGTCGTCCTGTATATGTTAATGCAATAACCACATCTCCCTGTTCCATATTTCCAATCTGCATCATCTCATAAACGCCGTCTATGGAAATCTGCACTGGAAGCCCAAGCTGCATCAGCACATCATACATACAAAATGCTGACGAACGGGAACCTCCCTCCCCCATTACAAGAATTCGTTTCGCATTCAGGACGGATTCCACTCCATATGCATAAGTCTCTTCATTATAGCGGGAAAGAACTGTATTGATCGCCAGGTTGTGATAGGCCATGACCTTTTCTTTGATCACCTGAATGGAAAAATTCCCAATATTCTGTCCGGAATCCTCACTGTCGCCGGTTATCTCATATTCTCTTTTGAGACTTAGTTTCAAATCCGTCAGGCCGCTGAAGCCGCAGGTGCGGCTAAAACGAATCACGGTCGCGGTGCTCGTATCCGTCGCCTCTGAAATTGGCACCGCTGTCGCCTCCAGCACGCGTTCAGGACTTTCCAGCATATAATCCGCGATCCTTCGCTCAGCCGCAGTCATCTTCTCATACGCTCTTTTCAGCTTATTCCGGAAAACCATGTAGTTATTTCCCTGCATTCCTATTCTCCTTTCCAGCTTGGCGCTTACCCTTTCAGCACCCGGCATTCCTTCATGCAAAAGGCTATCCCATAATGCACGATCCGCTCCGGCTTCCGGCTTTCAAAGCCCACATTCTCTTTCCGTTCTACTTAAAATATGTAACGCCGGACTCGAAGAGCCGCATATCCTGCTCCCCGTAAATGTTGACCGCAACGCCATCCCCGCGGCGCTCCGCGTGTGCCATCTTGCCGAGGACGCGCCCGTCAGGGCTTAAGATACCCTCGATCGCGGCGTAGGAGCCGTTCACGTTCCACTCCTCGTCCATCGTCGGATTCCCATCGAGATCCGCATACTGCGTCGCGACCTGCCCGTTCGCGAAGAGCCGGTCGATCCACTCCTGCGGCGCGACGAAACAGCCTTCGCCATGAGAGGCCGGGTTCACGTAGGTCTTCCCGAGCTCCGCTCCCATCAGCCACGGGGACTTGTCCGAGACTACTTTCGTGTACACCATCTTCGAAATGTGACGACCGATCGTATTGAAGGTCAGCGTCGGAGAATCCTCCTGCTGCCCCACGATCTCGCCGTGCGGCACGAGTCCCAGCTTGATCAGCGCCTGGAAGCCGTTGCAGATGCCCAGAGCCAGGCCGTCGCGTTCGTGCAGCAGCTTCATGACCGCGTCGCGGATCTTCTCATTCTGGAAAGCGGTCGCAAAGAACTTCGCGGATCCGTCCGGCTCGTCGCCCGCCGAGAAGCCGCCCGGGAACATGAGAATCTGCGTCCCGTCGATCGCCTGCACAAAGGCGTCCACCGACTCGCGGATATCACTCCCGCTCAAATTCCGGAACACCTTCGTCACAACGTCCGCTCCCGCGCGCTCAAAGGCCTTCGCGCTGTCGTACTCGCAGTTCGTACCCGGGAAAACCGGGATGAAGACCGTCGGTCTCGCAACCTTGTGTTTACAGATATAGATACTGTCCGCCTTATAAAGCGGCGTATCGAGCATTTCTTTATTTTTCACCGCAACAGTCGGGAAGACCTTCTCAAGTGTCCCGCTCCAGGCCGTCAGCGCCTCGTCCTCCGTGATGAACATGTTTCCATAGGCAAAGCCGCTCTTGGTCACCTCGCCGATCAGCGTGTAAGTGATGGAAAGCTCTGAGACCTTTCCGTCCGGCACCTCAGCCACGATGCAGCCAAAGCCCGGCGCGAAGACGTCGCGCGGGTCGAGGCTGTGTTCCAACTTCACGCCAAGCCCGTTGCCAAAGGCCATCCGACTGATGGCAGCCGCGATGCCATGCCCATCCAGCGCACAGGCGGAAATAATTCTGCCGGCCTTTGTATCCTCGTGGAATTTCCCGTACTGTGCTTTGATCTCTTCATAGTCCGGAAGATCATAAGCGTCATGTCCGATTCTCAGCAGAACCAGCTTATTTCCGGCCTTTTTCAGCTCCGGCGTGACGACATCCCCCTGCTTTGCGATATCCACCGCAAAGGAGACTAGCGTCGGCGGCACGTCGATCTCGTCGAAGGTACCGGACATGCTGTCCTTTCCGCCGATCGAGGGCAGCCCGAGGCCGAGCTGTGCGCTGTAGGCGCCGAGCAGCGCCGCAAAGGGCTGGCTCCAGCGATGCGGATCCTCCGTCATCCTGCGGAAATATTCCTGGAAGGTAAAGCGAATCTTCCGGTAATCGCCGCCGGAGGCCACGATCTTCGCGACCGACTCGATCACCGCGTAGACCGCGCCGTGGTATGGCGACCAGCTCGAGAGATACGGGTCAAAGCCATAGCTCATCATCGTGACCGTATCGCATTTCCCCTGCAGCACCGGCAGCTTCGCGATCATCGTCTGTGTCTCTGTCTTCTGATACTTTCCGCCGTAGGGCATGAGCACGCTGCCCGCGCCGATCGAGCTGTCGAACATCTCGACCAGTCCCTTCTGCGAGCAGACGTTGAGATCACGCAGGGTGTCCAGCCACTTTTGCCGGACATCCGGGATATCCTCCCGCATAAAATACTTCTCCTGCTCAGACGGCATGTCCACCGCCACGTCCGTCTCCTGGTGCGCACCGTTGGTATCGAGGAAGGCACGGGAGAGATTGACAATCTCCTTTCCGCGCCATTTCAGCACCAGCCGGGACTCCTCCGTCACCTCTGCCACACAGACGGACTCCAGATTTTCCTCGGAGGCATAACTGCGGAAAGCGTCCACGTCCTGCGCTGCCGCGACCACGGCCATGCGCTCCTGCGACTCGGAAATCGCGAGCTCCGTGCCGTCAAGACCCTCATATTCCTTCGGCACTTTATCGAGGTCGACTCTCAAACCGTCGGCCAGCTCGCCGATCGCGACCGACACACCGCCGGCGCCGAAATCATTGCATTTTTTGATGAGACGCGTCACCTCGGGACGGCGGAACAGGCGCTGAATCTTGCGCTCAGTCGGGGCGTTGCCCTTCTGCACCTCCGCGCCGCAGGTCTCGATCGAGGTCTCCGTATGTACCTTGGAGGAACCGGTCGCTCCTCCGCAGCCGTCGCGCCCGGTGCGTCCTCCGAGCAGAATAATGATGTCGCCCGGATCGGAGCTTAAACGAACCACATCCTTCCGCGGAGCCGCGCCCAGGACGGCACCGATCTCCATGCGCTTCGCCACATAGTCCGGGTGATAGATTTCTTTCACCAGGCCCGTCGCCAGGCCGATCTGATTTCCGTAGGAGCTGTAGCCCTGTGCCGCGCCGCGCACGAGCTTCTTCTGCGGCAGCTTGCCCTTCAGTGTCTCAGAGACGGGCACAGTCGGATCCGCCGCGCCAGTCACGCGCATCGCCTGATAGACATAAGTACGCCCCGAGAGCGGGTCGCGAATCGCGCCGCCCAGACAGGTGGCCGCGCCGCCGAAGGGCTCGATCTCCGTCGGGTGATTGTGCGTCTCATTTTTAAAATTGACCAGCCACTCCTCGGTCTTCCCGTCAATCTCCACGGGAACAACGATCGAACAGGCGTTGATCTCGTCGGTCTCCTCCTGGTCGGCAAGCTTTCCCTCTTTTTTCAGCTTTCGCATCGCCATCAGCGCCAGATCCATCAGGCAGTGGAACTTGTCGTCCCGCCCCACAAAGATCTCCGCGTGGTCTGCCACATAGCGCTCATAAGTCTGCTCGATCGGCGCGCGGTAATAACCCTCGTCGAAGCTCACATTCTTCAGCTCTGTGGAGAAGGTCGTATGGCGGCAGTGATCGGACCAGTAAGTGTCGAGCACGCGGATCTCCGTCATCGACGGATCACGCTTTTCTTCTTTTTTGAAATAGTTCTGAATATGGAGGAAATCCCGGAAGGTCATGGCAAGGTTCAGCGAGCGGTAGAGTTCCTTCAGTTCCGCTTCGGCCATATCCTGAAAACCGTCGAAAATCTTCACATCCGCCGGCTCGTCATGCACGGTCACCAGCGTATCCGACTTCTCCATGGCGGTCTCGCGGGAGTCCACCGGATTGATGCAGAAGGCACGGATCGCGACGAGCTCCTCCTCCGTCACGCCGCCCTCGATCACATAAATCGTCGCGCTGCGGATGACCGGATTCTCGGAGGAATTCAGAAACTGTACACACTGCACAGCGGAATCCGCCCTCTGGTCAAACTGGCCGGGCAGGTATTCCACGCCGAACACCTTATCTCCCTGAGCCGTCTCAAAACTCTCCTGATACAGCAGATCCACCGGAGGCTCGGCGAACACGCTGCGGCACGCCCTCGCAAAGGTTTCATCCGAGATGTCTTCCACATCGTAACGTATCAGCACCCGCACGCCCGTCACAGTTTGAATACCAAGATAGCTGCGGATCTCTTCCGCGAGCTCCCTGGCTTTCCCCGCATAGGCCGCTTTCTTTTCCACATAGACGCGTCTTACCATGTTGTCATGCCTCCTCATCTCTCTTGAACAAGGGGAGCCTTTGCGGCGCTGCCTCATTTTTTCCGTTTATAGCTTATCATGGAAAAATGATTTGTGCAACAGAAAAGCCGCGCCCTGCCATGCCGCGCGGCATCTCTATGGCCCTGCCTCAGCCGAACATCCGCATCATCAGCGCATTTCCGTTTTCCTTCAGCCACCGGTCCCACCTGTCGTATTCCGGATATACCCGGTAAACCTCCTGATAGAAAGCCCTCGAGTGATTCATCACCTTCCGGTGACACAGCTCATGCACCACAACGCTGTCAATCACCTCCGGCGGCGTCAACATCAGAAGGCAGTTGAAATTCAGGTTGCCCTTCGCGCTGCAGCTTCCCCACCTCGTCTTCTGGTTTCGAATCGTGATTTTCCCATAGGTAACCCCGACAAGCGGAGCATAGTGCCCCACCCTCTCCGGAATAATCCTGACCGCCTGCTCCGCCAGCGCCCGCACTTCATCCGTCGTCAGCCTGTCTGCAGGCACCTGACTTTTCTTCAGGCTGTCCTCCATTTTTCTGATGTGCGCCCGCAGCCAGTCCTGATTCTTTTCTATATAATACTGGATTTCATCATCTGTCATCCGCCGGGGCGCCCGGACAATCACGCCCTCCCTTGTGACCTGAATCGCTATGGTTCTCCGATTGCTCCTGATAATTCTGTACTGCATACCGCACCACCTCTGGGTTCCTGTAGTGGTATTTCACGCCCAATCACCCCAGCCTCTTCTCCATCGGCACGCAGAGGAATGTCTCCCCCTGCACGGGATCACCGGTGACTATGTACCCCAGCTTTTCATAAACCGACACCGCCACATCGCGGCTCTCCAGAATCACCCGCGAATACCC
>JAJQCG010000063.1 GCA_021202815.1 Lachnospiraceae bacterium
TATCGATCCGATGTTCCACGGACGTGTGATCGGCACGAAGTCGCGCAATCTGGACACCTTCTTTACGGATGAAGAGACGACCCGCTATCTGTTTCTGAAAAATACAGAGGACTGCGAGATCGCGGTCGCGGAGGGCGTCATGGGCTACTACGACGGCCTGGGCGGTGTGCGCACGCAAGGCAGCACCTATGAGGTGGCCTGCGTGCTGGATTTTCCCACCGTGCTGATCGTGCTCTGCCGGGGCGCGAGCCTCTCGATCCTGGCGACGGTCAGGGGCTTTCTGGATTACCGGAGCGACAGCCATATCCGGGCGGTGATCCTGAACCAGATTTCGCCGATGATCTACGCGCAGCTGAAGCCTCTGCTGGAAGCGGAGCTGGGCGTGCGGGTGCTCGGCTATGTTCCGAAGCTCGACGATCTGAATCTGGAGAGCCGTCATCTCGGCCTTGTGCTGCCGGGGGAGATCGAATTGCTGAAGGAAAAGCTGAACCGGCTGGCCGGGAAGCTGGAGGAGACGCTCGATCTGGATGCGTTGCTTGCGCTGGCGCAGGAGAGCAGCGAGCTGTCGGCGGACAGGCCGGAGATTCTGAAAAAGGAGCCTGAAGCAGAGGCAGGCATGCGAGAGCTTTCTGCGAGTGCCAACTCAGATTCCGGTCTGCGCATCGCAGTCGCTGAGGACGACGCCTTCTGCTTTACCTACCTCGACAATCTGGAGCTGCTGCGGGAGATTGGCGCGGAGCTCGTTCCATTCTCCCCACTGAAAGACGACTGCCTGCCGGAGCATGTTTCCGGGCTGATCTTAAGCGGCGGCTATCCGGAGCTTCACGCGAGGGAGCTGAGCGAAAACGCGGCCATGCGCTCCGCCATCCGGGACGCACTGAAGAGCGGCATGCCCTGCATCGCGGAGTGCGGCGGCTTCCTCTATCTGCACCGTGAGCTGGAGGGCGACGACGGCAGCTTTTATCCGATGGCGGGATATCTCGATGCGCGCGCTTATCGAACCGACCGGCTCGGACGCTTTGGCTATATCAACCTGTGCGCCAGAGAGGACGGTCTGCTCGGGACTGCCGGGACGACGCTGCGCGGTCATGAATTCCATTACTGGGAAAGCGAGCGCTGCGGAGACGCCTTTCATGCGAAAAAGCCGGTCGGAAAGCGGGAGTGGGACTGCGTGGTCGGCAGTGAATGCCTGTATGCGGGATTCCCGCATCTTTTCCTCTGGTCCAACCCGGAGGCTGCATACAGCTTCCTGAAAAAATGCGAGGAGTACAATCGATGCTGATCGTTGTGACGGGCGGGAGCGGCAGCGGGAAATCCGAATACGCGGAATCCCTGGTTTTGCGTCTCGCTGAAGGCCCAAAGCTTTATATCGCTACCATGTATCCCTTCGACGAGGAGAGCCATCAGCGGATCGTGCGGCATCGTCGGATGCGGAAGGGCAAGGGCTTCGATACGCTGGAACTCTATACCGGTCTGAAAAATGCCGGTATTTCAGGCTATGACACGGCCTTGCTCGAGTGCGTGTCAAATCTGTGCGCGAACGAGATGTACCAGGAGAACGGCACGGGGGAGCGGACTGCAGAGGAGATTCTGGACGGCGTGCGACAGATATACGGACAGTGCCGCCACCTGATCATCGTGACCAACGAGATCTTTTCCGATGGGATCGACTATGATCCGGAGACGGTCCGCTACCAGCGTTGCCTTGGAGAAATCAACCGGCGGCTCGCGACGATGGCAGATCTCGTCGTCGAGGTCGTCTACTCGATCCCCTTGATTCACAAAGGGAGTCTGCCGGGGGTGAACATGTAATGAGTACAGGCGAATTGGCTGGAGCACTCGTGCGGCTGCTGATCAACAAATGGAGCCTCGGTCAGAAAAACGACCGTCGATCAGAGAGGTGCATATCGCTGGTCAGGCGGGGGAGTGAGGTGTTTGTATGAAACGGATATGGAACAGTTTTCTGATTTCCTTCGCGATGTATTCGCGCATCCCGGTGCCACGCGCGGACTGGGAGAAAGAAAATATGAAGTATACGATGTGCTTTTTCCCGGCGATCGGGGCGGTCACGGGACTGCTTCTGTACATCTGGGGGCGCGTCGCGGCCTGGCTGGGATTTGGCGATCTCATGCGCGCGGCAGGATGCGTACTGCTGCCGGTCGTGGTGACGGGCGGCATTCATCTGGACGGCTTTCTCGACACGATGGACGCGCTGAGCTCTCATCAGCCGCAGGAGCGAAAGCTTGCGATTCTGAAGGATTCTCACGCGGGAGCCTTCGCCGTCATCATGGGCTGCGCGTATTTTACGCTCGCGCTCGGCGCGTGGAGTGAGCTTGATATGGGACTTTATCCGCTGCTGGGCGTCGTCTTCGTGCTGTCGCGCGCCCTGAGCGCCCTGGCGCTCGCCGTCTTTCCGAAGGCAAACAAAAAAGGCTCGCTTGCCATGTTTTCGGATGCCGCGCAAAAACGGGTACTGCTCACATCGCTCGCGGTCTGGATCGTCGTCTGCGCGGGGCTGCTGTTCTGGATGGACCGGCGCTACGCGGTGGTTATTCTCGCGACGGCGGCGATCGTATTCTGGTATTATCATCATATGGCGATGAAGGAATTCGGCGGGACGACCGGTGATATCGCGGGATTTTTCCTGCAGGTGATGGAGCTCGCCTGTGCCTGTACGGTTATGATAGCACAGTGTATTCTGTAGGAGGAGCGAAAAGATGATACTGGTAACAGGGGGCTGCTTTCAGGGAAAGAAGGACTACGCATGCGAGGCCTTCCATATCGCGCGGGAGGACACTGCGGACGGCGCGGACTGTCCGCTGGAGGCCATTTTTGATGTGAAGCTTCTTTACCATTTCCACGAATATATCCGACGGCTGATGCAGGCGAAAGAGGAGCTCGACCTCGACAGGCTGCAGTGCGAAAATCCGGACATCGTGTTGGTGACGAATGAGCTCGGTTATGGTGTTGTGCCGGTCGATCAGTTCGACCGGGCGTACCGCGAGAAGACCGGGCGCGTCTGTTGTGAGATCGCGAAGCGCGCGGACGAGGTGCACCGAGTCGTGTGCGGGATCGGAACGGTGATCAAACATGACTGAGATTCTGCTGCTCCGCCACGGAAAAACGGCGGGAAATCTGGAACACCACTATGTGGGCTGCTGCACGGACGAGCCGCTCTGCGAGGAAGGACGGCGGGAGCTTACAGGGAAGAAAATGCCGCCGGTCGAGCGCCTTTATGTCAGTCCGATGAAGCGCTGCATCGAGACGGCGGAGCTCCTCTGGCCGCAGCATCCGCCGCTGCGCATTGTCCCGAATCTGCGGGAGACTGATTTCGGCGATTTTGAGAATAAAAATTATGAGGAGCTCTCCGGCAATCCGGATTACCAGGCCTGGGTCGACAGCGGAGGGGCGATGCCTTTCCCGAATGGAGAGACGACAGAGTTTTTCCGAAAACGCTGCTGCAATGCTTTCGTGCAGATTGTGGATGAACTGTGTGAATCTCAGGAGAAGGAGTCACAAGTGCCACCGAACATCCTCTGTGCGGGCATTGTCGCGCACGGCGGCACGATCATGGCGATCCTCGAGCGCTTTGGCTTTCCAAAAATGGACTACTTTGACTATCAGGTAAAGAACGGCTGCGGCTATCTGCTGACGCCGGTGGAGGGGACGGATCTATGGAACTATCGTTACTTGCCGTAGTGCTCGGCTTTCTGCTCGATCGGCTGCTGGGAGACCCGCGCTGGATCTATCATCCCATCCGGCTGGTCGGTCACCTGATCAGTGCTCTCGAAAAGCTTCTGCGCGGGATTTTTCCGAAGACAGAGAGGGGAGAGCTCATCGCAGGCGTCTTCCTTCTGATTCTGACCGCGGGCATCACGACGGCAGCAGCGTGGGGACTGCTGTATCTTGTCGGCCTTCTGCATCCATACGCGCGCTTCGCGCTGGAGACCTTCTTCTGCTGGCAGCTGCTGGCGGCGAAATCCCTGAAATCGGAGACGATGAAGGTCTATGACGCGCTGAAGGAGGGCGATCTAACGAAGGCCCGCTACGCAGTCTCCATGGTCGTCGGACGCGATACGGAGGTGCTGGACGACATCGGCGTCGCGAAGGCCGCGGTGGAAACCGTGGCAGAAAACTGTTCGGACGGCGTCGTTGCACCGCTTCTTTTCCTGATAATCGGCGGCGCTCCGCTCGGCTTTTTCTATAAGGCTGTGAATACGATGGACTCGATGGTCGGTTATAAGAATGAGAAATATCTGTATTTCGGGCGTGCGGCGGCGAAGTTTGACGATGTGCTGAATTTTATTCCCGCCCGCCTCTCGGCGTTGCTGATGGCGGCTGCGGCAGGACTCTGCGGGATGGACGGACGCAACGCATGGCGTGTCTGCAAAAGAGACCGCCGCAATCACGCGAGCCCCAATTCGGCTCATACGGAAGCGGCGACCGCCGGAGCGCTGCATATTCAGCTCGCGGGAAATGCGTATTATTTTGGAAAACTGTATGAGAAGCCGACGATCGGAGATCCGGACCGTCCGGTCGAATATGAGGATATCCGCCGGGCGAACAGGCTGATGTACGGGACGGTGGTTCTGGCGCTTGTCGTATTTGGAATCATAAAAGGAGTGATTTTATGGCTGCACTGAAAAAAGGATGCCTGCAGATCTACTGCGGGGACGGAAAAGGAAAGACGACGGCTTCAGTCGGGCTCGCGGTGCGGGCTGTCGGCACCGGCCTGAAGGTGCTGTTCTGCCAGGTGATGAAGGACGGCAGCTCGGGGGAGGTGAAGATGCTCGAAAAGCTCGGCGTCACTTACCGTTGCTGCACAGAAAAATTCGGATTCTTCTGGAATATGACAGAAGAGCAGAAGACGGAGGCGGCGAAGGCCTATACCGCTACCTTCCTCGATGCTGCGCGAACGGCGAGGGAAAAGCAGTATGACCTTCTGATCGTGGATGAGTTCATGAGCGCCTACAATCATGGGCTGATCGACCAGAAAAAGGCGCTCGCCTTTCTCATGGACCGCCCGGAGCGGCTCGAGGTCGTCCTGACCGGCCGTGACCCGGGAGAGGAGCTTATTGCGCTCGCAGACTATGTGACCGAGATGCGCAAGGTAAAGCACCCCTTTGATCAGGGAATCCCGGCGCGGAAGGGAATCGAGATGTGACAGCTCACTGCTGTTCCCAGTCCAGCAGACGGTACGTAAACAGCAGCTGAAAGCGCGTCTCCGGGTCGCTTAAGTCAAAACCTGTCAGATTTTCGATTTTTTCCAGACGATACTGCAGTGTGCTTCGATGAATGTACAGCTCGTCGGAAGTCCTGGCGAGGTTGCGGTCGTGGTCCAGATAGACGCGCAGCGTATCCTTAAGGCTCGTGCCGTGTTTTCTGTCATATTTTTCCAGACGGAAAAACCGCTCTTTCACCAGAGATGAGGAGGACATATTCTGCAGGCACTTCCAGTAAACGTAATTCATACGATAATCAGGAAAGCGATAGCTCCATTTGGTCGGATCCATATCGTTTCCGATCTGAATGACCTGCAGAGCCTCCTGGTAGGCGTCTGCCAGATAGTGGATATCGCTTTTGCTGGCGCTGATTCCCGCCTTGAAGAAGCCTTCTCTTAGGAAATCAGCTAGGCTTGATGGCATATCCTCCTCGCGCAGATTGCTGCGCGTCAGGTTCAGAAGGAGGATGATATGCTCATCCTTGATCAGCGTGAAGCCGGCCGGATACATCTGCTTTTAAGTTCAGACTGCTGACAACCGTCGTATGGCTGCTGGCGTCGCGCTCTTTCAGCGGGACAGCCACAACCACATAGCGATCGGATTCACCCCATTGGAAGGCGGCAAACTGCTTGCGTATATCCTCGATTTCCCTTTCGCTTCCGTTGAGCGCTTCGGACAGAAACTTTTCCGTCTCGCGCTCCAGGTTGCTGAGCGGAAGATTTCCATAAGAAAATGCGCGCTCGGTGAGCCTGTGCAGATACTCCATGATCTGGTAATCCCCGGCTCTTGGCGGGCCGTCCTTGAGAACTGCACCGTACCGTCCGATGAACTGGTCGGATACAAAGAAATTACAGTACAGGGACGGGTACTCGACGCTGTCATCATCGTACAGCGCCACTTTCTTCCGGTTCATGGCCGCGATTGGCTTTGTGATTATCTGTTTCGCCGGAAGTGTACCCGCCATGATGCTGGGCGCGCTCGCGATCGGGATTGGGATTGGCTATGGCATCAGCGCCCCCTGTCAGCTGAACCTGGCGTCGTCACTGATTCCGCATCGCTATACCTCGGTGGCAACCTCGGTCTGCTATACAGCCAGAGGAATCGGCGGTTTCATCTCGCCTGTGGTAATCGGCGCCATCTGCAGCGCTTTTGGGAAGACGCAGGGGCTGTTTTCTTTCCAGCTGGCGGCGGTGCTACTGTTTATCCTCGTTCTTCTGATGCTTGTCTATGAGAAGAAGATGGATATTCATATCTCGTAATTTTGTCAGACATGCTTCCTGCTTTAACCTCTTCTGCTGTAATCGGCAGGGATGTTAAAGCAGGATTTTTTTTGCTATTTGCCATTCTACATAAAGTATGATATACTGAATGGCAACTTCGAAATTGCAGATGGATGAGGTGAGAGATTATGAAAATTCTGGTGACAGGCGGCGCAGGTTATATCGGAAGCCATACCTGCGTGGAGCTGCTGGACGAGGGCTACGAGGTGGTCATCGTGGACAACCTTTATAATTCCAGCGAAAAAGCGGTGCAGCGTGTGCAGGAGATCACGGGAAAGCCGCTGAAATTTTATAAGGCGGACATGCTGGACCGGCCGGAGATGGACCGCATTTTTGAGATCGAGAAGCCTGAGGCGGTGATTCACTTCGCGGGCTACAAGGCGGTGGGAGAGTCGGTGGCGAAGCCGATTGAATACTATTATAATAATATGGCCGGGACGCTGCTTCTCTGCGATGTGATGCGGCACCATGGTGTGAAGAACATTATTTTCAGCTCCTCGGCCACGGTCTACGGCGATCCGCTGGAGATCCCGATCAGCGAGACATGTCCGAAGCAGAGCCCGACGAACCCTTACGGACAGACGAAGACGATGCTGGAGCAGGTGCTGATGGATATTCAGAGATCGGATCCGGAGTGGAATGTGATCCTGCTGCGTTATTTCAATCCGATCGGCGCGCATGCCTCCGGGCTCATCGGAGAGGATCCGAAGGGCATCCCGAACAACCTGCTCCCCTATATCGCGCAGGTCGCGGTCGGCAGACTTCCGCGCCTCGGCGTCTTCGGAAATGATTATGACACGCCGGACGGAACGGGCGTGCGGGATTACATTCATGTAGTTGACCTCGCGAGAGGGCATGTGAAGGCGCTGCAGAAATTTAAGGAAGAGAAATGCGTCCGGATCTACAATCTGGGAACCGGACAGGGCTACAGTGTGTTGGAGGTCGTCAGGGCCTTCGAGAAGGCCTGCGGAAAGGAGATCCCTTATGAGATCAAGCCGCGCCGCGCGGGCGATATCGCGGCCTGCTACTGCACGCCGATGAAGGCGAAGGCGGAGCTTGGCTGGGAGGCGCAGTACGGCATTGACGAGATGTGCGCGGACACCTGGAGATGGCAGAGCAGAAACCCGAACGGATATGGGGACTAAGGCGATACAAAGGTTTTAGAAACAGGGGATAAGAGAGAATGAAGATTATTCTTGTGAGTTATTCCGGAACCTCGGCCAGTATCCTGCGGGACCGTATGCTGGCCTGGGCCCGCTCCAATCTGATGGAGGCGGAGGTGATTGTCTCCTCGCTGGCAGGACTGGATGAGGACAGGGACGACGCGGACATCGTCCTGGTGGGTTCTCAGGTACGCTGCGCGCTCGAGAGCGTGCGCGAGCGCGTTCCGAGGAAGATACCGGTGCTGGCCGTGGACACGAGGGACTACGGTATGGCGAAGGGCGACCGCGTGATGCAGGACGCGATCGTTGCGATCAAACGTTATATGGAGGAATGAAATGGCAACAAATGAAATAAACGCGCCTGCGGAAGGCGAGAACAAGATGGGCACGATGCCCGTCAACCGGCTTCTCATTACGATGGCGCTGCCGATGATGATTTCGATGCTTGTACAGGCGCTCTACAATATTGTGGACAGTATCTTTGTGTCAAGGATCAGCGAGGACGCGCTGACCGCGGTATCGATGGCCTTTCCGATGCAGAATCTGCTGATCGGCCTCGCGAGCGGCCTGGCGGTAGGTATGAACGCCCTGGTCTCGCGAGCTCTGGGCGAAAAGAAGCAGGATACGGCGAACCAGATGGCCATGCACGGTGTGTTCCTCAGCGCCTGCGGTTACCTGATTTTTCTGGTGATCGGGCTCACGATTGCCCGCTGGTTTTTTGTCGTGCAGGGGGCTTCCGATGTAATCGCGGATTATGGCTATGAGTACCTTTCCGTTGTTGCCTGTATGAGCTTTGGCATCTTTGTGGAAATTACCTTCGAACGGATGCTGCAGTCGACCGGAAAGACGATCTATACCATGTTTACACAGGGACTCGGCGCGATTTTTAATATCATTTTTGACCCGATTCTGATCTTCGGCCTCTTCGGCGCGCCGAAGCTCGGTATCGCGGGCGCGGCCTGGGCGACGGTGCTCGGACAGATTCTGGCCGGCTGCCTGGTGCTTATCTTTAATATAAGGGTAAACAAGGAGCTCCGGCTGGATTTCCGGAAATTCCGTCTGGAGCTGAAGGCGATCGGGCAGATTCTCTACATAGGCGTTCCGTCGGTACTGATGGTCGCGATCGGTTCCGTGATGACCTTCAGCGTAAACCGCATCCTTGTAGCCTTTACCTCGACGGCCGTGGCGGTGTTCGGCGTCTACTTTAAGCTGCAGAGCTTCGCCTTCATGCCGGTATTTGGTCTGAACAACGGTATGGTGCCGATCATTGCCTACAATTATGGTGCGGTGAAGCCTGACCGGATGATCCGGACATTGAAGCTGGCAATCTTTTACGCGACCTGCATTATGGTCATTGCCTTCGCCATTTTCCAGATATTGCCGGAGCAGCTGCTTCTTTTGTTCAGCGCCTCTGATGAGATGCTCTCAATCGGGATTCCGTCGCTGCGGATCCTGTCGGTGTGCTTCCTCGTCGCCGGGACGAATATCGTCATCGGCTCCTTCTATCAGGCGGTGGGAAACGGCATTTACAGTATGTTGGTGTCGCTGTTCCGCCAGCTCGTCTTTCTCGTGCCGCTGGCGATTCTGTTCTCAAAAACTGGCAATGTCAACATGGTGTGGCTGGCCTGGCCGATCGCGGAGATCGCTGCGGTCGCCTGCAATGCAATTTTTATGTTCCGGATCAACCGGAATATCCTGAGGCCTCTGAAAGCGGAAGCGGCGAAGAGAGAAAACACAGATACATCGAATTGGATTACATCATAATCCGGTATCTGAGTATAAGTTTAAAAATGCCATAGTACCATATTTCTTAAGGAGGTATGGTACTATGGAAAACAGAATTCGTGCACTGCGTGAAGAGCGCGGTATGAATCAGGACACACTGGCGGGCTTTGTCGGCGTGTCACAGCAGAAAATCAGCAGAGTGGAGCGGAATACAGAAACGCTCGGCATTGATCTTCTGATTGAAATTTCGGACTATTTTCATGTGACGACCGATTATCTGCTCTGTCTGTCAAAGGAGCGGCATGGCTCCGCCCAGGAGGCGCGGCTCCGGTCGAAAATGACGGAGTATCAGGAGCTTGTCGACGCCTATGAATCGCTCGGCGAGGAGAGCCGTCAGCTGGTATTGAAACTGATGCGCGCCCTGAAAAAGGTCGAGCTGGAAGAGACAGAGGACTGAAAAAGAACTTTACAGTTCCCGGAGGGAGGAAGATATGGAAGCGCAACAAATGGTGGAGATGGCGCTCTCCTGTGGTTTTCATGATGCGGCGGTGATCGGCGCGGAGGAATTCCTTTTTGTGCCGGAATACCGACAGTACTGTGAGGAGAACCGCTGTGGAAATTATGGCCGCAATTATGGCTGTCCGCCTTCCTGCGGAACCGTGGAGGAGATGAAGAAGAAGGCGCTTGCCTTTCATAAAGGGCTTGCGCTGCGCTCCCTGATGCCTGTCGACAGCGCGTATGATGATGAGGTGACGAAAGCCATCAAAAAGGAACATACCCGCATGACGAATGCACTGATTCAGAAGCTGAAGGAAGCGGGTATGACGGAAGCCGGATGGGCGATTATGGCAGGCCCCTGCAACCTGTGCAGCTCCTGCCGGATGCCGGAAGGAAAGCCCTGTCCTCATGGAGAGGCGCCATTCTCCTGCCTGTCTGCCTATTGTATTGACGCAATGACGCTGGCAAAATCCATGGGTATCAGCATGGAATGGAGTCCGGACGAAGTGTCCTTCTTCAGTATTTATCTGTTTGACCGGAAATAAAAAGAAAGGAGTTTTAAAATGGTACGCAAAGCACAGATTGTATTATCGGAAAATCTTCAGGGAGGGAAGGGAACGCTGGAAATGCACCGCATCCTGCAGCCCGAGGAGCTGAACGGGCATGGCAGGCTGTACACGATGGTAAAGATGCCGCCGCACAGCAGTATCGGCGTGCACAAACATATCGGCGAGACCGAGCCCTATTATATTCTGTCGGGACATGGCACATTCATTGACAACGATGGGAGCCGGATCCCGGTGGGCCCGGACGATGTCTGTCTGATCGAGTGTGGGCAAAGTCATGGCTTTGAGAATGACTCCGATGAGGAGCTCACAATGATGGCGCTGATTTACAACGAATAGAACGGGACGTGAGGAAAGCATGGCGATCGATATCGAGAAATACCGAGAGAGGGGGCTCTCCAGAGCGGAGATTGTGAAAAATCTGAAGGAGGCCTATACGCTGGTCTCCCCTCTGACCAATATGCCCTACGTGGAGTGCGAGAAGGAGAATTATAACGACCGGACGCTGCTCTTTGCCTCGAAGGCGACGGCGGACCGGACGGCGGCGGACTATGAGGACGACGGCGTCCGCGTGAATGTCAAAGAGCTCCGTACAGTGGAAATCTATGCTCCTGTGAAGGGCGAGACCGCAGAGCCCCAGCGCAAAAAGCTGTATCTGAATCAGGTGCGCCAGCATCTCGGTATTCTGCCCTTCATCGGTACAAACGAGGTATATTACTACCCGGCGGACGGCGATGCTTACGCGGTTCCGCTGCGCGATCTGCTCCCGGAAGGTTTCGAGAAGAAGGTGGCGGAGAATCCGCTCTACCAGCCGAACCTGCAGCTCACAGGCCTCTACCTCATGCAGGAGGCGCGGCGGAAGAAGGAATGGGTCGACCAGCGGCAGCTGCAGGCGCTGGACGAGGAGTTTTCGTCCAATCTGGCGAAATCCCGCCTCTTCATCGCCCTGATTCCGCCGGAAGGAAAAGAGAAGGAGCAGAAGCTGGATCTGAAGGAGTGCCGCCTGCCCTATCTGAAGCACCAGAACGGACAGACTTACTTCCCGCTCTTTACCGACGTCTGGGAGTTCCAGAAGTATACGAAGGGCAAGAAGAATATCCGCTCCATCCAGGTGCCCTTCCAGGATGTGCTGAAATTCCGCTCGAAGGATGTGGGCGCTTATATGCTGAATCCGCTCGGCTTCTCGCTGCCGCTGAGCACGGAGATGATCCCGCGGATCCTGCAGCGTTTCGGCGTGGAGAGTGGTCCGGCGAAGACGACGAAGCCGGAGAAGCCTTCCGGGGAAGGTTGAATCAAGGTTGCTGCTTCCTCCACCAGATCCAGGACATGAGTACGGGAATCAGGCAGGCCACGATCAGAACCGCCATGAGAAGGCCGAAGGCCAGCTCCTGATTTGGCAGGAAAGCCAGGAGGATAGTCAGCAGGCCCGCGATGAAGAGGCATTTGCCGCCGAGGCGCTGCGTCCGTCTCCAGTTTTCCTCGCTCGAGAGCGCCCAGGGCGTCTTAATTTCCATTTTCTCCTTTCAGGGACAGCATCCAGTTCATGATATCGTCGAGCACCGTTGTATTCAGTGTATAGAAAATGTATTTTCCCTGCCTCTCGTCGTCGATCAGCCCCGCGTTTTTCAGGATGGACAGATGATGCGAGAGGGAAGCGCCGGTCATGGAAAAATGCGTCAGCAGATCCCCGACTGACTTCGGACCCACGCACAGGAGATTCAGGATCTCGCGGCGGGTGGGATCGGATAAGGCCTTGAAGCTCTCCTGAAAGCCCATGATTCCTTTCCTCCTTTCTATTTATTTAGATAATTATCTAAATATCTAAGCGAATGGTAACATGATGTTCAGAGGATGTCAAGCGATATGTGGATTTTTATGAATCCAGATGCAAAAGTGACTGTTAAAATAACAGGGCTTGTGTTAAAATGAGGTCGTAACAGAGAAATTATAAGCAGGGTGGGAGGGGATGATGACAATCGATCAGATCCTGGAGCAGGCAGTTGTGTTGTGCCGACGCCATGACGCTTCAGAAGTAATTTTGTTTGGTTCCCGTGCCAAGGGCACTGCGCGGGAGAGGAGCGATATCGATATCGCGGTTCGGGCTGCACGTGATTTCCCAGGTTTAGAGGAAGAGATGGAGCAGATACCGACGCTGTATACCATCGATTTATAGCAATCATCAAAAATGCCGTCAGTAGTTTGACGCATGGAACCATCCCTTA
>JAJQCG010000234.1 GCA_021202815.1 Lachnospiraceae bacterium
CTCTATTGAAGCTTTTCGCGGATGTGTTCAACTTGCACTTGCAATTTTCGAATATAATAAAACCCTTCTGCCCGAAGTTTCTGAAAACTTTCTATGCCTATCGGGAGCCTGCGCTTTTCTACGGTGCCCGCCATGGTTCACGCCTCCTTTTCTGCTGCTGTCTGCTGTTTTTTTCTAAAGGACAGCAAAAGGGAAGTCAATTAGAATTCCAGACTGTCCGCATTCAAAAGAAAATACTTCATACCCATAATGACAAAACCCTCGTCATTACGCCATGGCTTCTTTGTTCCATTTACAATCACAATTTTTTTGAAAGAGTCCGGTATATTACGCAGAGATTTCAGCTCTTGTCTTTGTTTTTCCTCCGAAGTCATATCATATGCGACCTGAATGTAGTATCTCTGACTTCCCTGATTTACAACGAAATCTACCTCTAACTGTTTACGAACACGCTGCTCTTCTTTCTTATCGAAGACCTCAACGACGCCTACATCAACATTGT
The DNA here is from genome assembly GCA_021202815.1 of Lachnospiraceae bacterium. Lineage (GTDB taxonomy): Bacteria > Bacillota > Clostridia > Lachnospirales > Lachnospiraceae > Hominiventricola. Next base: position 503 of record JAJQCG010000234.1, read on the forward strand.
AACCGCGGATCAACAACTCGTTATAGACAATGTTCTCCATAATGTGAGCCGACTCCTGTTGCCTGAAATTCAGACGCGCGTTTCTCAGACCAAGATCAGTAAAGTAGTATTTCAGGTTTGCTCCGATATACTTTCTCCCTTTGACATCATATCGACTGGCTTTTGAAATCAAAAAAGCGTCTGCCAAATGATCAATATGATTGGAAATGGTTTTATTTGTATAAGACATCTGTCGCTCGCTGGCAAAGGTATTGGCAATTTTTGTCGGGTTCGTTGGCGATCCGATTGCAGAGGCAAGTATATCGACAAGAATCCCTATTTCATCCGCGCTCTGAATATTGTTTCTTTCAATCACATCCTTCAGATAGACGTTGGAAAAGATATTTTTCAGATATTCCGCTTTCTGACGTTCACTGCGAAAGCTCATGATCTGCGGCAAACCACCATAGATCATATAATCATCCCAGGCATTGTCATAATCGCTGTCGCAGGCAGAATAAAACTCCGCAAAAGAAAGCGGATAAATTCGAACTTCATCCCCTCTGCCACGAAATTCCGTTACAATATCGCTGGAAAGAAATCTGGAGTTACTGCCGGTTACATATACATCGACATTACTCATACGAAGCAGACTGTTCAACACTTCTTCAAATCTTGGCATGAACTGCACTTCGTCCAGAAGAATATAATACTTGCCGCCATCCTTCATTGCATCCTTCATGTACCTGAAGCACTGCCTGGGATCTCTTAATTCTTCATTTTCGATACCGTCCAGAGCGATTTCAATGATATGGTCGGCGTCAACGCCACTTTCCAGCAAATACCTCTTAAAAATGGTAAACAGCAAAAAAGACTTACCGCACCTGCGAATGCCGGTAATCACCTTTATCATGCCATTATCTTTTCGTTCAATCAACTGCTTTAAATAGAAATCCCTTTTAATCTCTACCATTTCATTCCTTGTTTCTGCGCATCTGCACATTTTTTAGTAATGATATTTTATCACAGAACATATGAGATTGCAATCGTCATGTCTGTTTTTGCACATACGCAAATAGCCGAAAACCTATTTGATTTCAGCATAAATAATCACCCATAATCATATCCCTATAACTGCCAAATATAAATTCTTCTTTTACTTGGCGAATAAATTTTGCATCAGTTATCAACCTATAAACAGTAACTGCCCCCAAATCAAGCATTTCATGACTGTTTGAAACCCTAAACCACCGCCTCCACCAGCGTTTTGTCCCCTATCTGCATCTCATGAACGCCGATCTTTTTATTTTTATTAAAGTTAAAGCTTAGCATGTATCCCTTATCGAGGTGATAATATTCCAGATAATCGGCAAGCTGCCGCTCTCCGCGCTCGTTATAGGCGTTTCCATGCCAGATCTTCAGCTCGCACACATACTGTTTGCCCAGATAGTCGATAATCACATCGGTGCGCTCCTGATTGCGGGTTCGGGACTCTATATAATAGTTCCCGGTTCCGTTGATAATCGGGCGAAGATACAGCAAAAAGTACCTCCTGCCATCGTCCTCTATGAACTTCTGCGTCTGATCGCCATACAGATCGCTGAGCGTCTGCACAAACCGTTCCAGAATCAGCTTCATATCCAGCTGATTATTCTTGATAAACTGATATTTTTCCCTGTCGCCGCGCAGGAAAAGCTCCGACTCCCGCATTTCAGGTGACGCAAGAAAGGTATCGTAGAGCTGTGTCTCAAAGATGCGGTTTGCCACCACCACGGCCTTATTCTCAATACGGATAAAGCCATACATCAACGCTGTCTGAATTGCCGGGTCGTAACGGTTGTAGTTCACCGGTTTCCCATCCATCAGCAGTGAGTAAAGCATTTTCCGGAGCTCCGGATACGTGTCCAGCTTATCCTGCAGGGATTCAAACAGCATATTAGACTCTTCATAAATACGGCTGACAGCCCGTGCGACGCCCTCCGCTGTCCACGCAGCGCTCTTGTCCGGGAATGCGTCTGTCCCGCTGATTTCTTCATCCAGATATTTACAGATACTGGATACCAGCACCGGATAACCGGAAGTATAGTCATAAATCAGCCCGGCGACCGCGCTCACGTCCATTCCCGTTTCATAATCTGCCTCATATTCCCGCAGCATTCCGCCTATATCCTCCGCTGAGAAGCTCATATCCAGAGAAAAGACGGACGCAATATTCCAGGGACTATTCGGCTGATGATCCGATTCCGAGCGCAGCCTCTGCTTGATGTTGCGAATATCCTGCACACCGGCCAGAATGACCGACTGGAAGGTCGGCGTGATATCCCGGTGGAGATAGCCGCTTCGCAGCTGTGAGAGGAAATCCAGAAACACCTGAAAATCCGACGCCGTGTCCACCTCATCGATCAGGAGCACCAACGGCCTCTCTGATCTGGCGCAGCATTCGCTCAATGCGAGAAAGAGCTTGCGAAGGCTTGTCCTGGGGACTTCTCCATTCGCAAATTTCTGCAACTCCTCCGCCGTTGTCTTCTCAATGCTGTCATTTCCCCTGATATTGAGGCAAAATTCTCTGGCAAAAGCCTCCGTAAAGGCCTCGACTCCCGCAAATTCTGACGAATCCAGATTTTGAAAATCAATACTGACAACGACATACTTCTCCCGAAGAGCATCCGCGAGCAGGCGCAGCGTCGTGGTCTTTCCATACTGGCGCCCCCGATTGAGCGTAATATAATCTCCGCGGTCTATCATCGTCTCGATTTCCCGCAGACGCTTCGTAATATCAACCATATAATGAATCTCCGGCCTGCAATTACCGGTTACATTAAATCTTTTCGCCATCCTGTCCCCTCCAATGCCGCTACCCTGCACCTCTTCCGGTGAAACGCAATCCCATAGCGGTACACCTCTTCCACTTCCGAATCGTCGAAATATTCGTCGTACTTCCGGTCCTCAATCTGCCGCAGGCCCTCCTCCGCTTTATCCGTCAGCGTTGCAAAGCTTCCGGCATATTTGACCTCGATCAGATATCCGATCTGTCTTCGCCTGTCGATCAGGACGATATCCGCGCGCCCGTCGCCCGCCTCGCGGTTCGACTTGACGCGCCAGCCGCGCCGTCCCCGCAGCAGACCGAGCAGCAGGCCGTGATAAAATGTCTCCTTCATCTCATCTGTATTCCCGCCGTCCATGAAACTGATGGAATCGGCCAGACAGGCATTGAGACAGTTTTCGATATCCGCCGTCCGCTGCTCGTCAAAGGCCCGGAACAGAGGATCCAGACCTCCCTCAACACGCGTGTAGAACCAGTCCTTAATCTGCCGCTCGAAGAGGCTGCTGATCTCACGGTTCGGTATGGTCAGCTGGTAGCTGCCATCCTCGTTTCTTTCGCGATAAGTCAGGTATCCGGTGGTGAACAGAATGCTCCAGAGATTGTCAATATTCCGATCCATCTCCGCATAGGTCAGTTCCATCTGAATGTCTTTATCGATGCTCTTCCCCTCGGAGAGCTCCTCCAGCTCCTCGCGTGTCGTCTCGTCAGCCATCTCCACAAAACGCAGGATCATATCATTTCCACTCGTATTCGCCCAGAAATTCTGCGGCCTGCGATCACTGCTGTGCCGGAGCTGTTCGCACCAGTTGATCACATCCCAGGGACAGTAGACATAGACAGAACCGAAGTGGTATCCATCGTACCACTCCTTTGTGAGATCATAGTAATCTCCCAGCCCATAGTAGTCCAGCATCTCACGAACTTCCGAGTCCGTAAAGCCAAACCACTCGTCATACTGCTCATCGACAATCGTGTGCACCTTCGGATTGTTAAAACCGGTGAAAATGCTCTCCTTTGCGACACGCAGGCAGCCCGTGACCACGGAGAACAGCAGGCTGTCGTTCGTCTTCATCCCGTATCCGAAGATCTGGCTGATCAGTTCCGCCATTTCCCTGTAATAACCGTTCGCCTCCGCCTTCTGCAGGGAGACGTCGTATTCATCGATCAGAATGATCACTTTTTTATCATAATGCTTGTGAAGGAGGCGTGCTAATACCAGGAGTGCACTCTGCAGTTCTCCCTCACAGGATCTTAATTGGCTCAGAACCACTTTATCCTGATCATCCAGTTTGTAACTGCTCATCAGAAACGCCAGTCTGTCCGCCTCCATGCTGATCACAGTCCACATCTGCCGCTCTGCGGAGGCATAATCGAGCCCCTTCACCTGCTTGAGCGAAATGGAAATCACCGGATGCTGTCCCATATACGCCTCGCACAGGGCTGTCTCCCCGGCAATGAAAAGACCGTCAAACAGGCTCTTATCCGTTCCGATCTCGAAGAAAGCGCGCAGTATGCTCATATTCAGGCTCTTGCCGAAGCGCCGCGGTCGAGTGAAAAGGTTCACTTCCGCCCAATTTTCAAGCAGTTCCTTTATCATGCCTGTTTTGTCTACATAATAAAAGTCCTGTCTTATCATTTCAGGAAAGCTTTCGATCCCTATCGCCGGTCGCTTCGCTTTCATAAACGGCCTCCTTACTCATTGATTGCCAATATATATCGCCTGTTTCTATTAGCTTAGCACAGCGCCCGCGCGGATTCAAGCGAAAACAGCCACAAACGGCAAATGCCGCCAGCCCGGCAGGGCTGGCGGCATTTGCCGAATCCCATATCCATTTTATCCTCAGTTGGCCAGAACATCCTCACACATCTTCTTATAGAGCTCCGGTCTCCAGTCTCCCCGGAACAGCGGAATGTCCGTATTGACGTCCGCCATGGAGAGATCGATCGTTCCCAGATACATTTCCGCCTGGTCGCTGTTCGGATCTTTGAACATATGTCCTACATAGGTATGGACGCCGCCCTTGTCGATCGCCGGTCCGACGACGCCGCTGCCTCCCATGAAGTGCGCGCCGTGATCATTGCCCACCAGATTGGACGAAGCAATGAAAATATAGTTTCCGAACGCGTAAGCCGGAATCGCCAGCTCTGCGGAGCCTGCGGTACAGTTGCCATCCGGGCAGGCCGTGCAGTTGAGCGTAAGCCTGGCGCCTTTCGCGCGATAATAACGGATCAGCTCCGGGAAGCAGTAGGTATCATAGCAGATCGTGATTCCTACCGGTCCCCAGGGCGTGTCGATCAGTACCGGCTCATCGCCGACGACCGCCCAGTTGCCCTCCGCAAAGGGCAGATGAAGCTTGCGATAGGCCTCCATCTTTCCGTCCGGATGGATGATGGCCGCAGAGTTGTAGATTTTTGTCTCATCAGCGGGATCTTTCTCCGACATACCAAACACCACGAACATACCGTATTTCCTAGCCAGCTCCGCCACCTTCTCTGTGGACGGCCCAGGTATTGTCTCCGCAAGGCGGGCATGCATTTTTTCTGTTCTGCTCTTACCCTCCTCATCCATATATCCGGTCAGGCAGGTCTCCGGCATCACGAGCATATCCGCGCCGCGCTTTCCGGCAGCTTCCGTGTAGTCAAGAATCCGCGCCAGGTTGTTTTCCTTGTTGCCCCACTCCGCATAAAAGTTCACGACGGCAATATTAATCACATGTTTCATAAGCGCCTCATTCTCCTGTATCAGACTTCGTCCTGAATCTTCTCATAGGAAATGAAATGATTCGCCTGCTCCCCGATCTTTTTCACCGGGACGTGCTCTCTCTGGTCAAAGGTCAGGCTCAGGAAGCCCGGCGTTGAGTAATGACCAGTCGGATCGGTGAAGAACTTGCCCGGAATGATGGCGTCCAGATCTACATCCGCCACCGCGATTCCTTTATCATCCTTCGGAACAGAGGCCAGAATCTTCGCATTTGGAGCGATGATCTCCGTGCAGCCGTTCCCAAGTGCCATGAACTGCCTGTGATAATCATTCTCGCAGAGCATTTCCCGCATTTCCTCGGTATAGATCATTGAGGACATCAGACAGTACACCTGATTGCTTACAGCGTAATACTTCGCGCAGAGTTCACAGACCTCGATACCAAACAGATCGCCGTCGCCCGGCAGGAAGGACGGCCAGGAGGACACATGAATCTGCTCATTCTGAGAACCCATCGCCGCCAGGTTCAGCGGGAGAATGTGCTCCCAGCACTGCAGGCCGCCTAGATTGCCGTACTCGGTGCGGAACACCGGCGCCATACTGCCGTCGCCGTCACCCCAGATCGTCTTCTCCGCGTTGGTCGCCTTGAATTTGCGGTGCTTCCCGATCAGGTTTCCGCAGGGGTCGAACCACAGCTGCGTCAGATACAGGGAAGCGCCGTCCTTCTCGGTGACCGATACGCAGAAATACACTTTGTTCCGCTTCGCGGCCTCGCTGAGCTTCTTCACCGCATCGCTCGGGATCTCCACCGCGTTCTTGTAAAGACGGATATAATGCTTCATGCCGTACTCGCCGTTACCCATCCAGATCCACCACGGATAACCCGGAATAAACGCCTCCGGGAAGGCGATGACCTTCGCACCCTGCGCGGCTGCCTCATCCACCAGCTTACAGGTCTTTTCCACCGTCGCGGCCGTATCCAGATACACCGGAGCCGCCTGGACCGCCGCCACTCTTACTACAGAATTTGTTGCCATAATTTACCTCCTGTTTTACTGCTGCTCTTTCTTTGCTGCACTGATTTTTCTGATTCCCACGACGAAGGTAGGAATGACTACAAACGGAATTCCCAGGTAACCGACCGCAGAGTAGCCTTTCTTGATAATCGTCAAAAGTCCGAACTGCGCAATGCCGAAGCAGACCAGAATGATCACCAAAGAATAGACCGCCCGGCGAACCGTAATATTCGGGAGCTGTTTCTCGCCGAAACATTCCAGTCGTTTCAGAATCGCGCCGATGCAGGTGATCGCGGTCGTCATGAAGGCCAGGAAAATCATAATCGAATACGCTGGCTGCAGGAACGGAATCCCCAGCTTGGAGATCGCTGCAAATACCGGAAGCGATTCACTGTTCACCTCGGGATAATAACAGAGCAGCATGTAGGTCAGGACGATCATCATTACTCCGTTCATCAGAAGCCCTATGACTGCACTGATTTTAGAGTCGCTCTTCGTCTCCAATTCCTGGGAAAGGTTTGTCGTCGCCCCCAGAATAATACACTGAAAACTGCCATACAGAATGCCTGAGAGAATCGCTCCTCCAAGAGAACCTCCGGTTTCCCAGTTGCTGACAATACTGACTAATTGCCCGCCCTGCTGCACAAGACCCAGAACACACACGATCAGGATCACAGCGATCAGAATCACGGACAGTACGGAGGCCGCTCTCAGCAGCACGCCTGAACCGAACATATTCAGCAGCACGACAAGCGCGATAACAAGGATGACGGACGGCACATAGGGGATGCCCAGGCTGGTGGAGATCAGTTCTCCAGCGCCCGCAAACACCGCGCTGACGCCCATGACCATGATCGCGATAAACAGGATCTCATAGATCGTTCCAAGCACCTTATCATAGGGCGCAAACAGCGCATTGCTGTAGGCGCGGTAATCATAGGTCTTATTCAATCGGCAGAATTCCCACTGGATGTACGCAACTCCCGCCATCAGCGCTACCGATATAATTGGAAGAAAGATCGCGTACGCCCCATATGAAGTCCAGAATGAGACAGCCTGTGCCCCTGTTGCAAACCCGCTCCCACAGTGCGTTCCAAACCATGCGGAAGCCAAACCAAAGCAGATTGCCATACGGCCATTATTTTTATTATTGTTCATAGTCTATCTCCTGTTTACTTCTGCATCTCATAGGTTTCTTCGATAATTCTAAGCAAATCAAAGACTGCCTCCGTGTAAGGCACCTCTATTCCTTTTTCTTTTGCCTTCTTTACGATGCCGCCGTTGATAAAGCTGGCTTCTGTTTTACGTTTGCGCTGGACATCCTGCGCTATGGAGGTGAAATGATCCTTATGTGCCACATAGCTGTTCTCCACACTGTGAATGATGTCCTCCGCCTTCAGGGCTACTCCGTGCGCATTGGCCACAGCCGCTGTCTCCTCCGCGATGTGGATGGCCAGTGAACGGCCCTCCTCGACCATACCTATGCCGCCGCAGGGAACATGGCAGACTGCCGTCGTTCCGTTGAGAGCCGCGTTGAAACCGACCTTCTCCCAGATCGCCTTGAACACATCCTCGGTGATTTCCGCGTTAAATCCCGCGTCCACCAGCATCTGACATACGGTTTTCACCATATCATGCATCTGTCCGTCAGCAGACATGATCTTCACGTAGCCGCTGCCATGGGAAGAAATCTTTCCAGGCCCTTTCACATCGCTTGCGTAGTTGGTCACGCCCACAAGAATCTTATCGCTGGCCACAAACTCCCCGATCAGCTCCACATTTCCGAGACCGTTCTGCAGAGTGAGCATATAGGTATCCTCACCGATAAAGGTCTTTGCAGTTTCAAGCGCCGAACGGGAATACAGTGTCTTGGCAAACAGAATCGCCAGATCCACCTTTTCCGTCATCTCCTCCGCGCGCTTTGCCTGTACCGGTATGACATGCTCTCCGGCCTCATCCTCCAGCAGAATCCCGTTCTGCTGGATGGCTTCGAGCACTGCGGGCACGACGTCAATCATGGTGACATCGTTTCCCGCCATAGCAAGCTTCCCTCCATAGAGCGTACCCATGGCTCCCGCTCCGATTACCGCTATCTTCATATCGAAATCCCCCTTTATTTTAATTTCCCGCCATTCTTCTGAGCAGCGCCATCCTCTTGTCCGCCACTTCCTGAATGCTGTCGATGTCCTCCTGCGTCAGATTCTTAAACTTTCCGATGCCCTTCACAAACTCTCCGACCATGATCGGATTTTTGTTCGCGAAATTGATCTTGTAGCTATCCTGATCCATCTCCCAGAGCGGGAATACATTGGACTTCACCGCGTTTCTCGCCACTTCGATCGCTTTCTGCGGCGGATAGGCCCAGCCGGTGGGACATGGTGAGAATACATGCAGATAGGCGAAGCCCTTCTTGCTGGCCGCGAGTCCCTTCTGTATCTTCGCCACGAAGTCCGCCATATGGGACGGGGAGGCCGTCGCGCAGTACTCCAGCCCATGCATGGACAGGATCAGCGGCACATATTTCTGCTGCTGCTGTTTGCCGTTGATCACGCTGCCGATCGGCGTCGTGGAGGTACGGGAACCCTTCGTCGTCGTCGAGCTTCTCTGATAGCCCGTGTTCATGTAGCCCTCATTGTCATAGCAGACATAGAGCATCTTTTCATTGCGCTCCGCCGCCGCCGACAGGCTCTGGAAACCGCAGTCCGCCGTCGCGCCGTCACCGGCCACCGCCACAATATTGACGTCGCTCCTGCCCTTTCTCTCATACATCTGGCTTAAGCCTGTGAGGAAGGAGGCCGTGTTGTCGAGCAGCGGAATATGTACCGGAATGTGCAGACCGTTCGCGTAGTTCCAGCCCACGACGCCCGCTCCGGCCATACATCCGGGCGGTATCCCCACAATCGTGTTCTCACCTGCAACCTTCAGCACCGTACGCAGAATCAGTTCTCCGCCGCAGCCCTGACAGGCAGACATTCCCGGAGTAACCTGATCTTTCGCTTCCTTTAAAACGTCTATATAACTCATGCTTTTCCTCCTCGTCTAATCAGCCATATACCACTGGGTTTCTTTTTCACCGGGTTCATTCTTCTGCGCATCCAGCTTCCGGATCGTGCTCAGCATCATATCAAGAGAGATATCCGCTCCGCCGAGTCCCCCGATCGCGGAGAAATGGCAGTACTGCTCCGCCGTGTCGGCCAGCGACGCCTTTGTCTCCATATACATGGGGCCCTGGCTCCAGCCGAAGCAGACGCTGCGGTCGATCACCGCGAAGGCCTTCTTTCCTGCCAACGCCTTCACCATCCGTTTTGCCGGGAATGGCCTCGTAAAGCGAAGCTTGATCAGTCCGGCCTTGATTCCCTCGTCCCTGGCGATATCCACGGCGTCCATACCGGTGCCGGTCATACCGGCGATCGTGACGATCACCACATCCGCGTCCTCTGTCCGGTATTCTGAGAGGCTGCCGCCATAGGACCGTCCGAACGCCGCCGCAAATTTTTGATCCACTTCATCGATCACGTCCAACGCGCGCTCCATCGCGTCCAGATGGCTCTTTCTGTACTTCATCATCAGCGGTCCCGGCGTCAGCGGGTCGAGCGCGAAGGGATTCTTCGGGTCAAGCACCGCATGGTTGAAGGATACCGGCGGCAGGAACGCATCCACTTCCTCCGGAAGCGGCAGATCCACGCCCTCTGTCAGATGCGAGCTGTAGAAGCCGTCGTAGCAGACGTTCACAGGAATCAGTACTCTGGGATCCTCCGCGATCATATAGCCCTGAATAATCATATCGACGATTTCCTGATTGCCGTCGCAGAATACCTGAATCCAGCCCGCGTCGCGCACACTCATCGCGTCCTGCTGACCGCTCCAGACCGTCTCCGGTGAGGTCATCTCACGCGTCGCCAGTGCCATAACCATGGGAAGGCGCAGCGTCGACATACGAAAGTACGGCTCGTACATGAGCGCAAGCCCCTGCGCCGAGGTGGCGGTAAACACTCTTCCGCCGTCGGCCGCCGCACCCTGCACCACGCTCATCGCAGAGTGCTCGGATTCGACCTGCACCAGGTTGGAATCAATTTCCCCATTATGTACCTTGCCCGCGAGATATTCCACAACGGAAGACTGCGGAGTAATGGGATACGCCGCGATCAGATCCGGCCTGCACAGGGCAGCCGCCTCCGCCGCCGCATAGTTGCCGGTGAGAACCTTTATTTTACCCATTAATTCGTACCTCCTTCCAGTACCATATCAATCGCGCCCTTCGGACATTCGTTTGCGCAGATGCCGCAGCCCTTGCAGTAATCATATGTAATCTCAAATCTTCCGTCGGCGGTTCCGATGATCGCGTTCACGGGACAGTACGAGAGACACATCCCGCAGTCCACACATTTTTCTTTGTTCATAACCGGACGGTGCACTCTCCAGCTGGCCGTGTCCAGTATATACATGCCGTCGTTTCCAATCGGTGTGATATGTAAATGCTCTGCCATAGCTTCCTCCTATTCTCCGATGATAGCGACCTGCTCATAGGCCATCTCAGCAGCTTTGCGGTTCACAGCGCCAAACGAGTTCTCGATCTCCTGGAACAGCTTTTCCTTATCCACCATACCGGACACCTTCGCGAAAGCGCCGAGCATGGAAGTGTTCGGAATATTGCGCCCCAGCAGCTCCTCTGAAATACCGGTCGCGTCCACGATGGCGACGTCACCGGCCTGCGCGGGGATCCCGAGCTCCTGCCGCGTCTTTCTGGAGTTGATCACGATCAGGCCGCCTTCCTTCAGACCCTCATAGGTGGCGGGGAGCGTCACCAGTGAGTCGTCCATAATGATCAGGATGTCCGGCTCATAGACCTGCATCTTCCTGCGGATCGGCTTATCAGAGATCCGCAGATAACCAAATACCGGCGAACCCTTGCGCTCCACTCCGAAGAACGGGATAAACTGTCTGCACTTCCCCTCTGCGACGACGGCCTTGACCACGATCTGTGAAGCTTTCACAACGCCCTGTCCTCCGCGTCCATGTAAACGGATTTCTTTCATGCTCTTTCTCCTTTTCTTTTTGATTTTTGTTTCGTGATACAAAACACCGATTTCTATATAAAAACATTTTGTATTTTTAAAATAAACGATGTTTTCTTATTTGTCAATCTTTATCAAAACGTCAATTTTAACAGAATTTATCTTCACGAAAATTGCAAGTGCAAGTTGAACACATCCGCGAAAAGCTTCAATAGAGTC
>JAJQCG010000102.1 GCA_021202815.1 Lachnospiraceae bacterium
TCTATTGAAGCTTTTCGCGGATGTGTTCAACTTGCACTTGCAATTTTCGAAAAATTTTATTTGTATGTTTCCTGCCCTCGTGTTACTCTGAGTACATCGAATATGTAGTGTTTTTCACCACATCATTCTCCATGTAGCACATCTTTATTCTCGGCACCCCGTTTCGGGGCTTTATCCGACAATAAAACTGCTGTATACGCGCAAAACTTCATATTTTTTACACCAGGGAAGGAGTCTTTATGTTCCAGAATACTGCCGCTGCCTCCGCAAATACCTCTTTTCTCAATGCCACCGGAAGGATCGACTACAATATGACCAACGACTACATGTTCCGCGCCGTCCTGCAGCGCAGTGAGCACACACAAAAACACCTGATCGCGTCGCTCCTCCATCTCGATCCAGACTCTATTGTTTCGATTGAGATCTTGAATCCCATCGTTCTGGGACGGCGCTTCGATAAAAAGACTTTCGTCCTCGACGTTGCTATCCTCCTCAACAGCCAAACCCGTATCAATCTGGAAATGCAGGTTCTCGACAAACATGACTGGCCCGACCGCTCCTTAAGCTACCTCTGCCGCAATTTTGACCATATAAGCAAGGGAAAATGGTATACTCAAGTCTGTCCTGCCATCCATATCGGTTTTCTGAACTTCACGCCATTTCCGGGAGAGCCGCCCGAGTTTTACGCTACCTATCAAATGTTGAATGTAAAATCCCATCATGTTTATAGTGACAAATTTCGCCTGTCTGTGGTAGACTTAACACATACGGAGCTCGCAACCGCGGAGGACAGGAAATGGCACATCGATCACTGGGCGAAGCTCTTCCGCGCCACTACATGGGAGGATATCAAAATGCTTGCACAAAAATATTCCGATATCAGTCAAACTGCCGAGGCTCTCTATGCGCTGAATGCCGAGGAGGATATCCGTCTCCAGTGTCAGGCCAGAGAAGATTATGACAGGTGGCATAGCATGACAGAGAATCTGCTCAAGGAGAAAGATGCCACTATCGCCGATCAGGCGGCTATAATCGAGGAACTCCGCGCACAGGTCGAGGCATTAAAGAACAAATAAGCACTCGTACATAAATGTTTTTCCATATTATATGAGCCGTCAGTCTCCCTGCCTGTCTCCGATCTCCACAAACTGCTCATTGCCATTGTAGTAATAATTTTCAAAACTGTATTGCAGACTCAGATCCGAAATATCATTGACAGATAAGTCTGCATAAGTCAGATTTCATTCACTGATAACCGAGATTACTCTAGCACCCGACAAGACTCAAATATCCCTCTATCGTGTTATAGCCTTCCAGTACCTGAAATTCGAAGGTATCGTCGTCCGGAATCACAAACCGCATCTGCGTATACACGTTCCCGTCCAACTCCGTTACGGACGCCTCACTTGCAGACAGCCATGCATTGTCAGCAGTTTCTGTCTCGCCATTCATGTCTTCATCATAATTAAAATAAAAGAACTCACTGACGACTCCGCCGTCCTCATAATTCCAGGAAATTTCGGCATACCATCCCTGATAAACCCCGTTGTTATATTCGCTGTTGTTGAATTTCATATCCCACAGGATAGAGGCGTCAAACACTTCCCCCTTCTCTGCGGCTTCTACGCACAGAATCGCCTCTTTCTCTGAGCATATGTATAAGTTAGCTGTTCCGACCGCCGTATCGTCCGTATAATACAAATCCGCCGTGTACTTCGCAATGTACGCGATCGTATCCTCGTCCACCAGCGGTTCATCGTCCATGACCAGCTCCGTTGTCTCCAGCTTCCGGGCGATCTCTTCATCCCCGGTCAGTTCATATGCCTTTTCGTAACAGGTGCGCGCCATGTCGTCATCGCCCTGCGCCTCGTAGTATTCGGCGAGCGCGAGATAGCTTTCGCCCAGCTTCTCGATGACCTCCGAAGTGTCGTCCTCCTCCGCGTACAAGCTCAGCGCCGTCTCATAATCCGCCGCTGCATTCCCATAGGATTCCTCCGCCGTCTGCGTGTCCGTCTCCGCGAGCATCCTGTACGCGTTACCCCTCCCGATATATGCGGCCGGTTCATTCGAATCACTCGCAGCAGCAGCCGTAAAGGCCTCGATGGCTGCTTCGTAATCTTCCTCCTGCAAACACTGCTCGCCCAGATCGTACTGCTCCTGCCACTCGTTTGCCGTGCTTGTCCCGCAGGACGTCAGAGCAAAAACCAGTACGGCAAAAAGAAACATTCCGACTACTTTCTTCATCATCACCATTCCCCTTTCATCTCCGGCACAACTTCAAATACTGTGTTACTATTGTTCAAGGCTGTTTGGATTCAACAGAAAATCATAAATACTTATCACCAGCACCCCGTTATCGTTATAGTAAGGAGCCGGTGTTTCTTTCGTTATAATAATTTTCTTGAAAGCATCACCCGTCAACATGAGAGAGCGCTGCTCCTGCTCCATCTTTTCCTGATCCGGCAATGCATACGCTGACTGGATGTAAAAACGCCTGGAACCTTTATTGCAGACAAAATCAATTTCCAACTGTTTACGAATACACTTGCCCTTAGAATCTGTACTATTTTGCGCAATTACACCAACATCCACATTAAAGCCGCGAATTTTCAACTCGTTAAAAATGATGTTTTCCATGGTATGAGTTTCTTCTAATTGCCGAAAATTCAATCGTGCATTGCGAAGGCCCATGTCAGTGAAATAATACTTCATCGGAGTATCAATGTATTTTCGTCCTTTGATATCGTAGCGGACAGCCCGATCAATCAGGAAGGAGTCGCACAGATAATCAATATAGTTTCCAATCGTTGTTTTACTTATTGTTTTCTGTTTCACGCTCTTGAAAGTCGCAGATAATTTCGATGGGTTCGTCAGTGAGCCGATCCCGGAGGACAAGATATTGAGCAGCTCTTCCAGCTCGGCACGGTTACGGACTTTATGGCGTCCCACTATATCTGAAATATACGTTTCCTCAAACAGCAACTTGAGAAACTGAATTTTTTCTTCCGGGGTCTGAAAACGTAGCACAAGCGGCAATCCTCCGTAGAGCATATATTCGTTCCACCCATCCTGTTTACTGCCGGAATAAACGGACATAAATTCAGAAAAGCTAAGCGGATACATATGAACCTCATCGCCACGTCCACGAAACTCCGTTATAACATCTTTGGAAAGAAAACGAGCATTACTGCCAGTGACATACACATCTACATTTTCCATCCGGATAAGACTGTTCAGGACAGCTTCAAATTCCCCAAGCAGCTGCACCTCATCGAGAAGCACATAATACATTTCACTATCCGTAATCTGCTCCTTCAGATATGGCATCAGCATATATGGATCCTGATAACGCTTGTTTTCAAAAGCATCAAAGGCGATTTCAATGATATGCTTTCTATCCGTCCCTTCCTCCAAAAGGTGGGCCTTGAAAAGATGAAACAGCAGGTATGATTTCCCACAGCGACGAATACCTGTAATTACTTTGATAAGGCCATTATGCTTCTTGTTGATAAGCCTGTTTAAATAGAAATCTCTCTTAATAACCATACGCAAAACCTCCTACTGGACATTTTTACAGATTTATGCATTTTTGTCCAGTAGAATTTTTCAATCATACAATCTGAATCCGTTAAATTCCCCTATAGCCCCGACTGCCGCGTTCTTCCCACAGGCAGGATTCGCCTTATCCTTCACAGGCGAAAGCTACTCGTTCATAATTGACTGCGTCAGATTGCCTTCGCTATCATACACCTCATAACCAATGCGATTGCCATCTGAATCATATTGATAAATATAAATATAATCCACTGTTCCATCAGGTTTATATAGAGTCAACCGAGTACAGTTTCCGCCAGAATCATATTCATATAGATAATAGCACGTCAACTGTCCATCCGAACCATATATTCTGCGTATTGTGAAATTTCCCGACCCATCAAACTCATTGACATAGCGAACTGTAAGTTCTCCATCGGCTGTATAATTCTCACTGCCTGTTTCATTACTGACCCGATTTACTAACCCGATTTGCACATACATTTCGAATGAAGCCTTAACATCCGGGCAAATCGTCATCAAATATATCATCAGGAAAAAACTGTAGTTACAGGCTTTGCAATATTTTTTCACAGGGTTTGACGCTCCGCGTGAAATACACCCTGTACATCAACAAAGCCGGAGACATCTCCAGATGCCCCGGCCTGTTTGCATGCCACAATATTCATTTTTTGATAATCGCGATATCGGCGTGTCTGCCGCAAAAACATTTCGGTATCAACAGAATTCCGGATTTCCCACTCAGCCCGCATAAGGAATCGTCTCAAAGTATTCATACTCTGACACACCGTCGATGTAGAGCTCCCACGCGTCCTCCCCATCGCCGCACACGTAGGAGATCATCCCTTTCCCGCCGCTGTCCTCGTCGCGGTAATAAGCTGTCCCGGCGTTATCGGAGCCGGTGATGCGGATGCGCGTCCCCACCGGCAGCACAGCCGCCTGTCCGTCCGCCGTGACCGGCAGCTCCCGCGTCACGGTGAGAATCCGGAAGGGTTGATTATCGGAGCGAATCTCAAAGACCTCCTCCGTCTGCATGAGCTCGCCGTTCTCCCCGATCACATAATCCATATATGCGTCATAGCTGCCCAGTACATCCAGATGGACGCGGAGCGTTTGCACCTCGGCACCGACCGTCCCGCCCTGCAGGCTCACACCCTCAAGGCGGCTTCGCAGCACGGGGCTGCCGTCCGTGATCTCACAGAGGAAGCTGACATAATCGTCCGAAGCGTAGTCGACGTCAAACAGTACAAAGCTGCGCCCGTCGGACAGATGAAGCAGATACGCATCGCCAAAGCTGCCGAATTCGCCTGCCTCCAGCACTTCTCCGTTCAGGCCAAGCGACACCGCAGCCATCCCATAATCCTCATCCACAGGCATGTCGATGCGAAGCGTCCCCGCTTCCGTCTCCACGTCCGTGTTCACGGAAAATCTGCCCACTCCCGTGCCGTTCATTCTCACATAGTCTGCCTTCATATAGACAGCAAATTCCGCATAGGGACAGCTTACAAAGGCCGCGCCCATCGCGTAAGGACCCACCTCATTAGGATCGAATACAAAAGTAATGCCCTCCGCGTCCAGATACCAGTCCGGCTCCGCCTCCCACATGGCCGCGACCGTCTCCGCATAGTCCTCAAAGAGCTCGTCACCGTGGTCCGCAGCGAGCTTCTCCACGATCCACTGCTGCGCCGCTCTCTGAAATCCTTCCTCATCCGCCAGAATATCGGAAAGTGTCAGGATTTCCCCACTCTGTGAGTCAAAGCTCACGCCGGTATAGCCGGAATTCCCATGCGCGCCGCCGGTGTAGGCATAGCTCAGAATCGTAAGGCTGAAAACGGTCTCATCCACACGGCAGAGCTCTGCCTCCCGCCACGCATCATAATAAAACAGGCTGTCTGCGTCCGGATCCACGTAAGCGGCGTCCTCTGCAGCATATACAGCCAGCTCCTCACAGCTCTCCCGAAATGCCTCCGTCTGTTCCTCATTCCATCCAGCTACGGCCTCGCCGAGCGCTTCATAGCTGTCCCCGCTGACGGAAATGCTGTCGTTTTCCGCATACACGCGCCATGCCGCGTCGTCCTCGCCCCATTTCCAATACGCGGTCTCAATCTCCACCCGCGGAGCCGCGTTTCCGGAAACGGACTCCTCCTGCGAGGTTTCCGACAACTGCTCCTGCGCGCTTTCCCCCGCGGGGAATTCTTCTGTCTCAGTCTCTGTGGCTTCTTCCACGGAAATATCCTGATCCGCCGAACCCGCACAGCCCGTGAGCAGCGCGCAGGAAAGCACCAGCCCTATGAAAATTTTTCTGTATTTCATATCCATTCACCTGTTTCCTTCCCTCTCCCTCGTTATGTGAAGCCATTGTAGCACAGATTCAGACTGCGGAATCTTAAGTTTTCTGAAATATCAAATTCTCTCTCGATTTTCAGGCCGTCTCAGATATGTTGGATATTTCGATTTTTCCCGGCTATAGCCTTTACTTTGCTTCCCCCGCCACAAGCTCAACCGGGGAAACCGACCGACCCTGTCCGGCCTCCCTCCCCGGCAGGATATCCTTATAGCGGTACACGCTGAGCGCAAGCCCCAGCAGAATATAAGAACAGATCACATTGCTGCCGCCCTGCGAGAAGAAAGGCAGCACCGTGCTCACAACCGGCAAGCACCCCAGCGTCATCCCCATCCACAGCAAGCACTGAGACAGGAAAACAACGCCGCAGCTAAAGCCCAGAATCATGCCGAGCTGGTTCCTCTGCCGCAGCGCGGTGCGGAACACGCGTCCGATCAGCGAGAGCAGAAAGAGCACGGCTGCCACTGCGACTGCAAGGCCGCAGGTCCAGGCGATGCTGACCAGGATATACTCGCTGTTCGCGCCGGGCAGCGTGCCGTAGAGCTCCCCGCCTCCGCGCAGGCCGATGAAACTGCTTTCCGTCAGAAACTGCCTGGCCACCTGCTCCGTGTAGGCCGTCTCCGATGAGCCGGAGACAAAGGCCGCGAGACGCGCCGTCTGATAAGAAGTCAGCCTGCCGCTTCCACCCAGGAAAAGCAGGCCCACGGCAGGCAGCAGCACCACGACACTGCTGAGAAAAGCCAGCACCTTCCTTTTCGCCACCGCATACCAGCCCTTCCCCAGCGCAAAAGCCAGCACCGCCGCGAGCATCAGCCCGAAGAGCGCCGCCCGGCTGAAATACGTAAGCCGCAGCATCAGCAGAACCGGGACCGCCAGCCACAGAAGGATTTTCCATAAACAGCGGTATCCCTGCCCGCGATAGCTGTATAGCACCGCGCCGAAAAGCGGCACATAAAGCACGGTGAGGGCGCTCAGCGGGATATAGAGGAAAGCGACCGAAAGACCGATCACGCTCCCGTTCATCTGGAGCCCCAGGGGAAGGGCGAGCGCCAGCAGAAGGAGCACGACTCCCGCCGCCTGTCTGCCATATTTCGCAAGGACGCTGTAGTCGAGCCGGTAGATCAGCAGCATCAGCGCAAAGCCCGTCACCGTGAAAAGAATATGCCGCAACGCGAGTGAATTGCCGAGTGAATATTCCTGCGACAGTAATAACTGCGCCGCGACGCTGAGCAGGCTTAAGGTCCCGACGATCCAGAGCGAATGCCAGTCCATCCGCGGCCGGTGAACGCCGTCCAGCGCGACGCCCGCCTCCACCGGGTCGCCCATCTCGCACACTGCCTTTTCGAGCGCCTCCTCCGGGAACAGGCCCTCCGCCTCGTAGGCCTCCGCCTGGTCGCAGATGTGCACCTCCATCTCCTCACGCACAAAATCGCGCGCCCTTGTGCAGCGGATCTGCTCCGTGACCGTATCAAGATATTCCTCCATCCGCATCGTCACACCTCCATCGCCAACACGCTTGAGACCGCCTGCGAATAGGTCTCCCACTCTTCCTTCTTCCTCTCAAGCTGCTTTCTGCCCGCTTTCGTGATCTGATAGTATTTCCGGGTCTTTCCCTGCACCTCGCGCTCGTAGGATGTGAGAAAATACTTCTCCTCCAGCCCGTGCAGCAGCGGGTAGAGCGTCCCCGCCTTCAGCTCGAATACATTCTGTGAGCGGCTGCGCAGCGCCTCGATCATCTCGTAGCCATACATGTCCTTCTCCGAGAGCAGCTGCAGGATCATCATCCCCATGCTGCCGGAGAGCAGCGTTCTGTCGATTGCCATGTTTTTCGTCCTCCTTCAACAAGGTATTTATGAAATTATATAGATGCTCTATATATCAGTCTTCTGTATATTATATCGAATATCTACATATGTCAATACCAGAATGTTATTTATAAAAGGAAAAGTTTTGGGTAGAATAATACCGAAAGTTTGCAAAAGCAAAAAGTTTCAGTCTTTATAAGTCTAAAACTATTGATTATTTTAGAGTTTCGGGTATAATGATACCAAAAAAGGAGATGCTGGTCATGGCATATTTAGTAGAACGCCCCGTGTATTTGGAACAGTTAAAGCAAAATCGGGATATCGACCTGGTCAAAATTGTGACCGGAATCCGAAGATGCGGAAAATCTTCGCTGCTGGATTTGTTTCATGACTACCTGATTGATGACGGCGTTCCGGAGACGCATGTGATTCATATGAATCTCGAATCACTCAAATACAGAGAACTACGCGATTATCTGCACTTTTATGATTATGTCGCGGGACTGATACAGCAGCCGGGGCGTACCTATCTAATCTTTGATGAGCTGCAGGTCGTGGAACACTGGGAAAAAGCGATCGAATCCTTCCGTCTGGACTACGACGTAGATATCTACATCACCGGATCGAACGCCTATCTGCTCTCCGCAGAATTTTCGACTCTGCTGGCGGGACGATATGTAGAGATCCGTATGCTGCCGCTGTCCTTTAAAGAGTTTCTGGATTTTTATGAATTTTCCGAACAGACTTCCGTCGATGAAAAGTTCCGGAAGTACCTTCAGTTCGGCGGCATGCCGGTACTCAGGGAATATCGGTGGGATGAGGCTGGAATGAATCAGGCTCTGGAAGGGATCTATTCCACCGTTGTCCTGCGGGATATCATGCAGCGAAATGGCGGACAGATCGACCAGATCACACTCGAAAAAATCGTGCGCTTTCTCTGTTCCAACATTGGAAGCATCACCTCTCCAAATAATATAGGAAATGTTCTGTCCCGCGAAGGGGATATGATGACAGGCAAAGGAAAAAATATGACGGGAAAAACAGTCAGCAAATATATTCTGATGCTGAAGAATGCGTTCATCTTCTATACAGCAGGCCGGTACGATGTCAAAGGAAAACAGCTGTTGAAAACCCTGGAAAAAAATTATATTGTTGACCTGGGATTTCGTAATATGCTCCTCGGATACCGGGACGCCGACCGGGGGCATATTCTCGAAAATATTGTGTATCTGGAACTTTTGAGAAGGGGCTATAAAGTCTATATCGGCAAGATTGGAGAGGCAGAGATTGATTTCGTAGCCGAGAAACCGAGCGGCAAACTGTACATGCAGGTGACAGAAAGCATGCTGTCAGAGGAAACCCGTTGGCGGGAGCTGAAACCCCTGCAGATGATCGCAGATAATTATGAAAAGATCGTATTGTCCATGGACAGGGACTACATCAATTCCTATGAAGGGATTAAGTCCGAAAATCTTATAGACTGGCTGCTTGCAGACTGAGCTATACGCTTTAATACAAGAAAAAGGGAGAGAAAAACATACCACAACTAAGCAGACGCGTAGGAACCTTTACCGACTCGGTTATCCGTCGGATGACCCGCATCAGCGACCAGTACGGAGCCATCAATCTCTCGCAGGGCTTTCCTGACTTCGATCCGCCGAAAGCGATCATGGACGCGCTCGCGAAAGCCGCCTATGAGGGGCCGCACCAGTACTCCATCACCTTCGGCGCAAAGAATTTCCGGCAGGCTCTCGCCGAAAAGCAGACAAGGGCGATCGGGCGCACGATCGACCCGGAGACGGAGATCGTCGTGACCTGCGGCGCGACCGAGGCCATGATGTGCGCGATGATGACCATCTGCAATCCCGGCGACAAGGTTCTCGTCTTTTCGCCCTTCTATGAAAATTACGGGGCGGACGCGATCCTCTCCGGCGCGGAGCCGATCTATGTCCCGCTCGTGCCGCCGGAGTATCAGTTTGACCCCGCTCTGATCGAGGACGGCTTCCGGCAGGGCGCGAAGGCCATCATCCTCTGCAATCCTTCCAACCCCTGCGGCAAGGTATTTACGAGGGAGGAGCTTATCACAATCGGGGAACTCGCGCTGAAATACGACGCCTTCGTCGTCACGGACGAGGTCTACGAGCACATGGTCTACGAGCCGAATGTCCACATCTGCATGGCCTCGCTTCCGGGAATGTACGAGCACACGATCACCTGCAACTCCCTGTCGAAGACCTTCTCCATCACGGGCTGGCGGCTTGGCTACCTGATCGGCCCCGCGGATGTCGTCGAAGCCGCGAAGAAGGTACACGACTTTCTGACCGTAGGCGCAGCTGCCCCGCTGCAGGAGGCCGCGGCGGTCGGGCTGCGTTTCGATGCGAGCTACTATGAGGAGCTGCGCAATCTCTACACGAAGAAGCGCGACTTCTTCCTGCAAGGGCTCGATGAGGCGGGTCTTACGCACAATGTCCCGCAGGGTACCTATTTTGTGATGGTGGATATTCAGGAATTTCTTGATCTTCCGCAGTTCGCGGGCTGGACGGACCTACAGTTCTGCGAGTGGATGATCCAGAATGTCGGCGTGGCGGCCGTGCCGGGCTCGAGCTTCTTCCGCGAGCCGGTCAACCGCTACATCCGCTTCCACTTCGCGTGGGAGGAGGAGACTCTCTCCGAAGTGATCCGCAGACTGTGCAGGATGAAAGAGCTGCTGGGGTGAAGCTTCTATTTACCCCAGCTCCGTAAACTCCCCGGCCCTCTCCCGGAACTGCTGAAACAGCGGGATAAAGTCGTGGACAATCGTATCAAAACAGTCCCGCGCCATGCTGCCGTCATAGTCGTGGGTAAGTTCATTACGCATGTCCAGCATATTCATCCACGCGTCGTCCGAAATCAGCTGTACGCTGCAGGCAGTCCGCAGCGTCTCGCGCGGAGAACCGGTGGCAAAGTCCTGAATTTTGTGATATTTCACAATGATATCCTTCATCACCTTCCAGGCGATGTTGAAGGTCAGGCTGAATTTCTGGACTGTGCCGCTCAGCACGAACTCGTCCGCGGGATCCCTTGCAAGCGCTTTTTCCAGCGCAGATAGACTGCTGCAGTAGCTGTTATAACGGTTAATAAATTTTGCGTCCATAGCGATCCATGTCCTCCTTCAGATATTTATTTTTGCATTTATCATACTCAAAAACATCGATTTTCTTCAGCATCGGGATCCGGTCGATCTCTTCCTTCAGATCAAAAATCCGGACGCCTCCCTTTATGACGATATCAATATCACTGGTCCCGGTCGCCGTGCCATTCGCGTGGGAACCAAAGAGATAGAGATGTTCTACTTCATACTTGCGGCACAGGATCTCTACCTGCTCCAGAATCTCATCAATCGTCAGATTCGCCATGCACGGCTCCTTTCCGGGACTTTTCTTCCCTGATTATACATCCCCGGGGGCGCGCTGCGCAAGGTATGGGCGGTAAATTTTGAAAACTCATTGACATTTTCCGGCGCACATACAAAAATACGGGCATCAGCAATCTGATATAGCTGACACCCGCATTTCATCTTGAATCGTAACTATTTTCGCTCCAGCCCGTTGACCGCGTAAGAGACTGGCGACATCAGGCAGAACCGTTTACAACCCTCAATGATTCTGCTGTCCCTGAGGAGCCGCCTCCTTATCCTTCAGAAGCGGGTGCACCAGAATCGCCAGGATAAGCGCTACTACACTGATAATCGCGGTGGCGACAAAGCGATTGTAGGTGGAGACTTCACCGAGGAAATTGCAAACCCAGCCGGTTGCGTAGTTTGACAGGAACATTCCCAGATTCATGCTGCCCATCACGAAGGAGATTCCGATGGGAATCATATATCCGGGCAGCCGCTTGGAAGCTTCACCGATCAGATACGGCACGGACGCGGATTTACCGATACCTACCAGGAACGCGCCGACAACGACACCCACGAGGGAAGTCGTGATCGTGCAGCACAGAAGGTATCCGATAAACATGGTCAAGCAGAAGAAAGGCATAAACCATTTACCCAGAGGCTTGCAATACTTGCTGTAGGTCGCTCCTGCAATCACTGCACTGAGTGTAACCACGGCCGTCGCGATGCCGGAGTGCAGAGACGTACCCAGCTGGAAATCGGTGATGATATAGCTGGAGATATAGACCGAGAACGTGTAGCAGCAGATAAAGAATACGATGTACTGAACACACATGAGCCACACCTTCGCCGGGATCAGGCTGAGCTTTACCGGAGGCTTCTGGCCGCTGAACGCATTCTTCTGCTGCGGCGCATCCTTCTCTGTCGGGCAGAGAACCGCCACGATAATGAATGCAGGGATCGCGAGGAAATACAGATAATATGCGTACTGCCATTTTATTGCTCCCAGCCAGCCGCCGACGAACGACATGACCAGCGCGCCCGCATGCATGCAGGAATTGCAGTAGCCGTGATATTTTCCTCTCTCCTCCGGCTCCGTAAACTCAGAAATGACTGAGCTGGGAACCGATCCTGTAATTCCGGCAACAATGCCCGTAAATGCGC
>JAJQCG010000132.1:0-588 GCA_021202815.1 Lachnospiraceae bacterium
GTTCGATACAGCGGATCTGTACCCAGTCCTCAGACGTGTCGCTGAGCACCTCCACCTGTTCGCCCTCCGAGAGCTGTGTCAGCACACTGCCGCTCGTACTGCCCTCGCTGCGGACGTTGAGGCTGCTTGTATTGGCCTGCATCGTCACCGTGGTGTCTTCCTCTTCCTCCGGCTCCTCGGTCTCTTCCGTCTCCTCAGGGACTTCCTCGACTGCCTCAGTCTCTTCCTCGGTCTCCTCGTCCTCGCCGTCCCCCTTGATGACCAGCTCCGCATCCGTGTCGGCGCTCTCTTCCGTCTGCACACTCGAGCTGCCGCTGTTCCTGCTCGTGAAAATATGGACACCGAACGCGATCACCGCCACCAGCACGAGCGCCAGAATCACGCCGAGGATGATCATCTTGCGGTTGTCGTCCTCCAGATCCCAGTCGTAGCGATCATCGTCATCATCATCGTCATCATCGTCGTCGTAATCGTCATCCTCTTCATCTTCGTCGTCCTCGTCCTCATAGGACTCCTCCGGCTCCGGTTTCGAGGCGGCTTTTTTCTGCGGCTTCTCCTCGCTCAGATCCACATCGGCCACAAAATACT
>JAJQCG010000132.1:598-12227 GCA_021202815.1 Lachnospiraceae bacterium
TCCTTCGCGGCCGACGGCGCCATATCCAGTCCGGCTGCCTTCGCGGCGCGCGCAAACAGCTCGTCAACCCAGTCAGTCCCGGACGCCGCAAGAATTTCAGAAGACGCGCCGATCAGCAGGATCTCCCAGCTCGCCAGCCAGGCGGTTCCGCTCTCCTGCTTCTTTGCCAGGGAAGGCAGCAGGCTGTCCAGCTTGCCAAGCTCGCCATCGACCTTCTCCGCCGCAAGCCCGAAAATTCCGGAAATCTCCTCCGACGTGAAGCCATCCAGCGCGTTCATCACCAGAAGAATCCGATGGAGCAGCGGCAATGCCGCGGGAACCTCCGCCAGCGCTCCCTTGCCCTTCAGAGAAGCGCTCTTCCCCAGCGCTTCCAGAAGCCTGTGGTAATCCTTGCGGAGCTGGCGATAATACTTCTGCCAGAACCATTTCTCCGCATCCGCGGACAGGGCAGCCTCTCCGGCAGCACCGAAAAGCACAGTGTAGAATTCCTCGACAAATGCAAGGGTCTGCGGTTCATCCTGCATGATCAGGAGCGTCCGGCAATAGACATCCTCATAGGTAGCGTCAAAAACCTGTTTGCAGCTCTGGCCGTCGCCGTCCTTCAGGCCCGCCAGCGCGCGTTTTCTCTCAAGTATCATATGAATCTCCTACTTCTTTATAATCAGTGATTTTCCTGTCATCTCAGCCGGCTGTTCAAGTCCTATCATCTCAAGCAGCGTCGGAATGATATCCGCGAGGCAGCCGCCCTCCCGCAGTCCGTAGGACGGGTCCGCATTGAATAAGATAAACGGAACCGGGTTCGTCGTGTGGGCGGTGAAGGGCTCGCCCGTCTCGTAATCCTTCAGCTGCTCCGCGTTTCCATGGTCCGCACAGAGGAACATCTGACCGTTCACTTCCTTCAGCGCCTCCGTCGCCCTGCCGACGCACTCGTCCACCGCCTCGATCGCCTTGATCGCCGCGGCCTCCACGCCGGTATGGCCTACCATATCCGGATTTGCAAAATTGATGATAATCACGTCGTACTTCTGCGAGCGGATCGCCTCGCACAGGCGGTCGCAGACCTCATAGGCGCTCATCTCCGGCTGCAGATCGTAGGTCGCGACCTTCGGCGAATTCACGAGAATACGGTCCTCGCCGGGATTCGGCTTCTCCACGCCGCCGTTGAAGAAAAAGGTCACATGCGCATATTTTTCGGTCTCAGCGATGCGCGCCTGCTTTAATCCCTTTGACGCCAGATACTCGCCGAAGGTGTTGACGAGCTTTACCTTCTCGAAGGCAATGATCGTGTTCGGGATCGTCGCGTCGTACACGGTGAAGCAGACGTAAGTGAGGTCGAGCTTCCGCTCCCGCTCAAATCCGCTGAACTCATCGGCACAAAAGGCTCTCGTGATCTCACGCGCACGGTCTGGGCGGAAATTGAAGAAGATGACGGAGTCCTTGTCCTGGATCGTCGCCACCGGCTTTCCGTCCTCCACGACCACGATCGGCTTCACGAACTCGTCGTACACGCCCTCCGCGTAGGAATCATTCAGCGCGCAGACCGGGCATTCCGCCTGTACGCCCTCGCCCTTCGTCAGCGCGCGGTAGGCCTTCTCCACGCGATCCCAGCGATTGTCGCGGTCCATCGCGTAATAACGTCCCTGCACCGTCGCAATCTTTCCGACGCCGATCTCCTTCATCTTGTCGCGGAGCTCCTTGACATAGCCCTTACCCGAGGAGGGCGGCGTGTCGCGCCCGTCCAGGAAGCAGTGCACATACACCTTTTCAAGGCCATGCCGCTTCGCCAGCTCAAGCAACCCATACAGATGCGTGTTGTGACTGTGCACGCCGCCGTCGGACAACAGGCCATAGAGATGAAGCGCCGAGTGATTCTTTTTCGCGTTCTCCACCGCTCTGAGCAATGCCTGATTTTCAAAAAATGTGCCGTCCTCGATCTCCTTCGTAATCCGGGTCAGCTCCTGGTATACGATCCGGCCTGCGCCCATATTCATGTGGCCGACCTCGGAATTGCCCATCTGTCCATCGGGCAGACCCACGGAGAGTCCGCTCGCATAGCCCTTTACAAAGGGGCACTCCGCCATCAGCCTGTCCATCACCGGCGTTCTGGCCTGCGCGACGGCATTGGCTTCCGCGCGATCGTTCAGGCCGTAGCCATCCAGAATCATCAGCACGGTTGGTTTCCTGTTCATTGATTTTCGTCTCCTTTATCTACATTAGAAGCATCCCGGAAAGGGATACTTTTACCCACTAAATTTCATTTTACATGAAGCGCCGCAAACATGCAAGCACTGAGAGCAGATTTGACAGATTTTTCATAAACAGATTACGATTCGCAGCCGCAGGAAAGTGTAGGAAATGGCGCGTCAAGCTTGCTTGTAAGCGACAATTCGTACACTTTCCAGGGGACTGCGAAGCAGTCACCGCCCTGAAATGAGCAATTTCAGCCCCGTAAGGGGCGATAAAGCACGCGAAGCGGGCGGAAATTGCGAATTCAGGAACGGCTGCTATAAACTCACAAAACGGATACCCGCGGCAGATCCGGGTGCTCGCCGGACCAGCCGAACTGCGGCAGCGCCAGCAGATAGTCCATATCCTCCCGGGCGATACAAATATCCGGAAGGAAAAGGTTCATCCGCATCCGCTCCGCGGAAGACGCCTTCGGGATGACCGCGATATCCTGCTGCAGCAGGAAGCAGAGCAGCAGCTGTGCGGGCGCAATGTCGTATTTTTCCGCCATTTTTCTCACAATCTCATGATCCAGGATGCGGCGTCTCCCGAGCGGGCTCCAGGCCTGCGGCTGAATTCCCTGCTCTCTGCTGAAGCGGACCGCCGTCTCCTGCATATAACCCACATGGAGCTCCAGCTGGTTCACCATCGGCCAGATTTCGGCGTCCGCAAGAAGACAGCGCAGATGATGCGGCAGGAAATTGCTGACGCCGATCGCACGCACTTTTCCTTCTTTATAGAATTCCTCAAGCGCCGCCCAGCTCTCGCGGTCCAGCTCCTTCCAGTTCTCCGTATCCGGCTCCGGCTTCGGCCAGTGCAGCAGAAAAAGGTCGAGATAGTCCGTCCCCAGCCGCTCCAGCGAAGCCGCAAAGCTCCTCTTCGTCGCCTCGTATCCAAGATCGGTTCGCCATACCTTGGAGGTCAGAAAAATTTCCTCTCTTGCGACGCCGCTTTTCCGTATCGCAAGGCCGACGTCCTCCTCGTTTTCATAGGCCGCTGCCGTGTCCAGCAAACGGTATCCCGCCTCGAGCGCGGCGAGAATCACCCGCTCGTCGCTGTCGTCCGTACTCTTATAAGTGCCATAGCCGATCTTCGGCATCCGCACGCCGTTTGACAATGTGAAATATGATTCCATTTTCTCTCCTCAACAGGATGGTTTCGCAGAATGTAAAGTGAAAGCCGCCGCGAAATACAGGCAGTGCATGCATCTCGCGGCGTTTTCTCAAATCGGGGGCTCTGCGATATCCGCACTCCCCGTCCCTATCCTTATTTCCAGTTCACGATCTTGCCAAAGTCCGGCTTCAGCGCTGCGCCGCCCGCCAGGCCGCCGTCGATATCCGGCTGGCTGAACAGGTCCGCGGCCGTCGCGGCATTCACCGACCCGCCGTACTGAATGCGGATCGCCTCCGCGGTCACCTCATCGTAGATCTCAGCGATGCAGTCGCGGATGCCCTTGCAGACCTCCTGCGCCTGTTCGGTCGTCGCGGTCTTGCCAGTGCCGATCGCCCAGATCGGCTCGTAAGCGATCACCGCGGTCTTCGCCTGCTCCGCCGTGATGCCGAGGAAGCCGACCTTCACCTGCTGACGGATGAAATCCATCGTCACACCCTGCTCTCTCTGCGTCAGGGTCTCGCCGCAGCACATGATCGGGGTGATGCCGTGCTCGAAGGCCTTCAGCATCTTCTTATTCACGGTCTCGCTCGTCTCCGCGAAATACTCTCTGCGCTCGGAATGTCCGAGAATCACGTATTTTACGCCGATATCGGTGAGCATGTTCGGGGAAATCTCGCCCGTGTAAGCGCCCTTCTCCTCGAAGTACATATTCTCCGCGCCAACCTGGATATTGGAACCCTTCGCGGCCTCGATGACCGGAATGAGGTCGATCGCTGGTACGCAGAACACCACGTCCGCGTCGTCCGTCGCGACCAGCGGCTTCAGGGTGTTTACAAGCTCGACCGCCTCGCTGGGCGTCATGTTCATCTTCCAGTTGCCCGCAATGATTTTCTTTCTCGCCATGATAGTATCCTCCTTTATCTTCACTCTTTGTCGTCAGCTGCCGCTACGCCCGGGAGCGTCTTGCCCTCGAGGAACTCCAGGGATGCGCCGCCGCCGGTGGAAATGTGGCTCATCTTATTTCCGAAGCCGAGCGAATTCACCGCCGCCGCGGAATCGCCGCCGCCGATGATCGTCGTCGCGTCCGTCTCAGCCAGGGATTTCGCGACCGCGATCGTGCCCTTCGCGAGAATCGGATTCTCAAACACGCCCATCGGTCCGTTCCAGACAACCGTCTTCGCGCTCTTCACGGCCTCCGCATAGAGCTCCGCCGTCTTCGGTCCGATGTCAAGTCCCATCTTGTCCGCCGGGATCGCGTTGCTCGGAACTACTTCGATCGCGATCTCCGCGTCGATCGGGCTCGGGAACTCTGCCGCGATCGTCGTGTCAACCGGAAGCAACAGCTTCTTGCCGAGCTTTGCGGCCTTATCGATCATCTCCTTGCAGTAGTCAAGCTTCGTATCGTCGATCAGAGAGGTGCCGACCTCGCAGCCCTGCGCCTTCAGGAAGGTGTAGGCCATGCCGCCACCGATGATCAGCGTGTCGCACTTCTCAAGCAGATTGGAGATCACGTTCAGCTTGTCCGCAACCTTCGCACCGCCCAGGATCGCCACGAAGGGACGCACCGGATTCTCGACTGCGTTTCCGAGGAAATTGATCTCCTTCTGCATCAGATAGCCGACCGCGTTCTCGCCGCCCTTGGCCTTGATGAACTTCGTCACGCCCTCGACGGACGCGTGCGCCCTGTGGGAGGAACCGAAAGCGTCGCAGACATAGAGATCCGCGAGATCCGCCAGCTCCCTGCTGAACTCCTCGCCGTTCTTCGTCTCCTCCGCGCCGCGGAAACGGGTATTCTGCAGAAGGATCACATCGCCCTCCTGCATCCCGGCAACCGCCTTCGTCGCGGCCTCGCCGGTCACATTGTAATCGGAAATGAACTTTACTTCCTTACCGAGCTTCTCCGAGAGGCGCGCCGCCACCGGAGCCAGGGACTCGCCCTCGTTCGGGCCGTTCTTCACCTTTCCGAGGTGGGAGCAGAGGATCACCTTTCCTCCGTCCGCGATCAGCTTTTTGATCGTTGGAAGCGCCGCGACAATGCGGGTCTCGTCCGTGATCACGCCGTCCTTCAGCGGGACGTTGAAATCACAGCGGACGAGGACGCGCTTGCCCTTCGCGTTGATATCGTCTACTGTCTTTTTGTTTAATACCATAATATAGCCTCCGTTTTAAAAGGATAGGGAAAAGGTCCGGTCCTGAAGACCGGACCTTTTTTAGGTCTTGAATAGTGTGTGCCGTGCGCCGCTCGACTCCGCTTCGCTTCGTCTCGCTGTCGGGCTGTCGCCCTATAGAATCTGTCAGAACCAGCTGCTTATGTGCGAGCACAACGCAGCTGAACCTGCCAGCTTCTGCACGGCTCATAGCTTACGCAAGCTCCGCAAAATACTTAATCGTGCGAACCATCT
Source organism: Lachnospiraceae bacterium (assembly GCA_021202815.1). GTDB lineage: Bacteria > Bacillota > Clostridia > Lachnospirales > Lachnospiraceae > Hominiventricola. Next base: position 6,340 of record JAJQCG010000132.1, read on the forward strand.
GGGACACATAGGAGTTCTCGTTGTCGTACCAGGAGACAACCTCCACCTGGGTCTTTCCATCCGGAAGCGGGGAGACCATGGTCTGGGTCGCGTCGAACAGAGAACCATACTTCATGCCGACAACATCGCTGGATACGATCTCATCCTCGGTGTAGCCGTAGGACTCGGTCTGCGCTGCCTTCATCGCCGCATTGATCTCTTCCTTCGTCACAGCCTTGTCCACAACCGCGAACAGAAGCGTGGTGGAACCGGTCGGGGTCGGCACACGCTGTGCAGCGCCGATGAGCTTGCCGTTCAGCTCGGGGATAACGAGGCCGATCGCCTTCGCCGCGCCGGTGCTGTTCGGAACGATATTGACCGCCGCCGCGCGGGATCTTCTGAGATCGCCCTTTCTCTGCGGTCCATCAAGGATCATCTGATCGCCGGTGTAAGCATGAATCGTGCACATGATACCGGACTCGATGGGAGCCAGGTCGTTGAGCGCCTTCGCCATCGGAGCGAGGCAGTTCGTCGTGCAGGACGCCGCGGAGATCACGGTGTCTTCCTTCTTCAGGCTCGTGTGGTTTACATTGTAAACGATGGTCGGAAGATCATTTCCTGCCGGAGCGGAGATGACGACCTTCTTGGCGCCCGCGGTAATATGAGCGGAAGCCTTTTCCTTCGATGTATAGAAACCGGTGCACTCAAGCACTACGTCCACGTCCAGCTCGCCCCACGGAAGCTCCGCCGCGTTCGTCTTCGCGTAGATCTTGATCTCTTTCCCATCAACGATGATGGAATCCTCGGTCGCGGATACGGTCTCAGCCAGCGCATACTTGCCCTGAGAAGAGTCATATTTCAGAAGATGCGCAAGCATCTTCGGGGAAGTCAGGTCGTTGATCGCGACGACTTCATACCCTTCCGCGCCAAACATCTGCCTGAATGCAAGGCGGCCGATACGTCCAAAACCATTGATCGCTACTTTTACTGCCATGTTTCATTCCTCCTAAAAATATAATGGATATTATAACCAACCGCTACTTATTCTACCTGTTTTGCCAAAAAATATCAATACCAAATCCAAAAGATTCTTTATTTTTTGCTGTCGCTGTCCTCACTCGGAAGGATGATATTCAATAGAATCGCAACGAACGCCGTCGGCACGATACCGGAGCCTCCGAAGATCAGCGTCACAAAGGTCGGCATGTAGCTGAGCACCGCCGTCGTGCTGCCGATACCGTAGCCGACGCCGAGGGCAATCGACACGATCGTCGTCGTGCGAACCGTTACGCCATCCTTTGTGATCAGGTTGATGCCGCTGACAATGATCGATGCGAACATCATAACCGCGGCACCGCCCAGGACACTCTGCGGCATGATATTGACGACCGCCGCCAGTTTCGGACAAAGTCCGCAGAGAACCAGGAAGATCGCGCCGATGCTGAGCGCAAAACGATTCACGATGCCGGTCATGGAGATCAGTCCCACATTCTGGCTGAATGAGGTATTCGGAAGCACACCGAAGAGGGAAGCCAGCGAGGAGCCAATTCCATCGCAAATGATGCCGCCCGAGAGCTCGGAATCCGTCGGCTCACGATGCATGCCGCCCTCGATCGCACCGGAGATATCGCCGACCGTCTCCACCGCCGTGACGATAAACATAATCATGATCGGAACAATCGCCGTCGCGTTGAACACCATCTTCACGGGCATGAAGGACGGTATCGCAAACCAGGATGCCGACGCGACACTGCTCCACTGCACAACCCAGGAATAGGTGTACTCTGCGCCATCCGCATTGATCCCGGTCGTCGGAAGCACAAAGCCGAGAATGGTCGCCAGGATATAGCCCGCAATAATACCGATCAGAATACAGGAGGAGCTCGCCATCCCCTTGCAGAAATGCTTGGCAACGATGATAACAATCAGTACAAACAGCGCCAGCAGAAGGTTGACCGGCGAACCGTAATCCGTGTTCGAACTCCCGCCGCCGAAGTATCCGACGCCGACGCTCAGCAGGGAAAGGCCGATCGCCATCACAACGCAGCCCGTAACGACGCTCGGGAAAAATTTTCGCAGAGGCTTCAGACAGAAGCCGAGCACGCCCTCAAAGAGACCTCCGATCAATGTCGCGCCCATAATCGCGCCATAGGCATAGACGCCTCCGCCGAGGGTATTCGCCACACTCGTAAACACACCTATAAACCCGGAGCTGGTGCCCATGATGATCGGCACCTTGCCGCCCATCGGGCCGATCGCGTAGAGCTGGATCAGCGTCACGACGCCGGCGACCAGCATCGCGTTCTGCAAAAGCGAGATGCGCAGCGCCGTGTAGTCCCCGCCCGCGATGCCGCAGATTCCCATGATGACAATGATCGGCGTCAGATTTCCGACGAACATCGCCATGACATGCTGCAGGCCCAGCGGAATCGCCTGTTTCAGTGGGATACGTCCTTCGAACTCATACGGGCTGCCGATGATTTCTTTTTTGTTTTCATCCATAATGAAATCCTCCTGTAAAAAAAATAACAGATACGCCAATAATACTGAGAAAGACGTAAAAGCATGGTTCTATTGCTCTTGCGTCTTTGCATGAAATCATTGTAAGGAAAATTACGGCAAATGTCAACCGTTTTATACTACAGGATCTTTGGCATTACTCCTCTTTTACATAATTGGTTCCCAGCTGCGCCGGCACGCGGAATTGCCTGCGCGCGACGGTCAGGATGATGACCAGCAGGTACGGCAGCGCGCTGAACAGCTCACTCGGCACGCCGGACAGTCCCAGTGCCTTGACATAGACGCCCAGTGCCTCCGAAATTCCAAAAATAATGCCGAACACCAGCGCTCCCAGCGGGCTCCAGTTTCCGAGGAAACAGATGCCGAACGCGATCCACCCACTGCCTCCGATGATCTCTGACTTGTACATTCCCACAATGCAGATCGGATAATATGCGCCCGCGATTCCTCCAAGGCAGCCCGCCACCGCGACCGCCAGAAAGCGCACTGTCGTCACCGGTATGCCGGCCGCGTCCGCGGCCTCCGCGTTTTCTCCGCAGGAGCGGAGCGTCAGGCCCAGTGAGGTTTTAAAAATCACATACCAGGACACAAACGCGAGAATATAAGTCAGGTAGGTGATCAGATTCTGCGAGAACAAAACCGAACCGATGATCGGAATCTTCGAGAGCAGGGGAATCTCGATCACCTTCAGCGTCTCTATTTTCAGCGGCGTCGTCTGCACGCCGAAAATCACCCGGTAGAAGAAGGTGCAGAAACCCGTCACAAGAATCGCGATCGCCGTGCCCATGACGATCTGATGCTGCTGCATATAGACTGTCGTCAGACCATAAAGCATGGCGACCAGCAGTCCGCAGAGCGCCGCCAGCAGAAAGCCCACCAGACAGCTTCCGCTTAAGTAAGCTCCGATAAAGCCGCCCCAGGCTCCGATCAGGAAAATGCCTTCCACCGCCGTCACCATCATGCCGGTTCGCTCCGCGATCACCTCGCCCAGAGCTCCCAGAATCAGCGGCGTACTCATGAAGAATGCACGGGTAAGCAAATTCACTACAGTTGTCATATTACGCGGCCTCCTTTCCCTCTGCTGCCCCGACGGTCTGTTTCTTCATCCGGTTCAGCTCGATCTTTTTGCGGAAGAAGAAGGACATCAGCACGAACAGCATGACGAAGCCCTGCATCAGGTCAATCGTGCTGGCCGGCGCGTCCGTGGAATGCCCCAGCGCCGTCCCGCCGACCGTCAGCACGCCAAACAGCAGCGCCGCAAAGATGATGCCGATCGGATTGGCGTTGGCCAGAATCGCGATACCGATTCCGTAGGAACCTATATCCGTGTCAAAATCGGTGAGCAGCATATGCTGCATGCCGTTGATCTCGATGAAACCGGCCAGCCCGGCGATCGCGCCGCTGATCGCGAAGGCGATCATGCACTGCACAAACGGATTGATGCCTGCCATCCTGGCGGCGTCCATATTCTGGCCCGTCACGCGGATCCGGTAACCCAGCGCCGTCTTGTACAGGATCAGCCACACGAGAATGGCAGCGCCCACCGCGATAAAGATTCCGATGGACGCGGAGGTGCCGGAGAGGAATTTCGGCAGCCACACGGAAGAGTCTATGTAATCCGTCTTCAGATACTCGCGCTTGGACTCCTGCAGCACAGTCCGGAGAAGCAGCTGCATCACATAGGTAATCACATAGGTGGACATCATACTCACCAGAAACTCGCTGGCATTGAAGCGCGCCTTCAGGAAGCCGATCAGCAGCCCCGTCAGCCCGCCGCCGAGCATGGCAGCCAGCATGGCGAGCAGAATCACCAGCGTTCCCGGCAGAGCGCCCGCAAGACCCAGGGAGACGGCCACCGCACAGATACAGCCCACATAAAACTGTCCCTGCACGCCGATATTATAGAGATTCGCCTTGTAGGTAAAGGCAAAAGCAAGACCGGTCAGGATCAGCGGCGCTGTCTTCACGAGGATATTGCCCATGGTGTAGGTGTCGGAGAAGGTCTCCACCAGCATCGTCTGCAGCGCCTCCACCGGATTCACGTTCAGAAGCGGGAGGAAGCTGAAACTGACGATCAGTCCGAGAATCACGGCAAGCGCCGTCCAGATGATAAAATCTGCTTTTCTACTCTTCATCTCCATTTCCTCCTTTCTCCTTTTCCGGGTCGTAGCCCGCCATCAGAAGTCCGATCTTCTCCGTCGTCAGCTCATCCGCCTGATAAATCCCCATATTTCTTCCCTAATAGAGAACTATGATCCGATCCGACAGGGCAAAAATTTCGGAGAGCTCCGTGGAAACCAGGAGAATGCATTTTCCACGCTCTTTTTCTTCCAGAATGGTCTTATGTACATAGTTGATGGCGCCCAGGTCAAGGCCGCGGGTCGGCTGGTCAAAGATCAGCATCTTCTCTCCCATGCCTACCTCCCGCGCCACCACCAGCTTCTGCTGGTTTCCGCCGGAGAGGCTGCCCGCGCTCACGCTGCAGTCCGGCGCTTTTACCGAATAGTCCTGAATCGCCTTCTGCGTGTCCTGGTTCAGTTTCTTCCTTTTGATAATGCCGTGATTTACCCAGGTTTTCAGATAACTCGCCTTCAAAAGCATATTTTCCGAGAGGGACATATCCGAGACCATCCCATAGCGGTGACGATCCGAGGCCAGATAGCCCATCCCTTTCGCGATGCGGCCGCGCACGGACAGATGACTGATATCCTCCCCGTCCAGCAGAATCTGTCCTGAGGTCACATCGGCTGCCCCGTAAATCGCCTCGCACAGCTCCTGCTGCCCGTTGCCGGATACGCCGGCCACGCCGAGGATCTCGCCCTCCCGGATGCTGAACTCGATATTCTCCAGAAGCGGCGCCTGATTTTTTGGCCTGATGGACAGGTCCCTCACCTCCAGACAGGGCTTCTTCCCGGTGGATTCTTCCCAGGCTGACTTCTTCAGGTCCTCGAGATCGCGCCCGATCATCATATGTGCCAGATCGGCTTCCTGTACCTCTTCCTTATTGACGGTCTCGACGACCCGGCCATCCCGCATGACGACGATCCGGTCTGCCGCCTCCATCACTTCCTTCATCTTATGGGTGATCAGGACGACAGAATTGCCCTTCTCCACATAACCTCTGATAAACTGCATCAGAATTTCGGATTCCTGCGGCGTCAGCACCGCCGTCGGTTCATCCATGATGAGAATCCGCGCCTTCAAGTACAGCGCCTTGAGGATCTCCACCTTCTGCTGCGTTCCCACCGGCAGATCCTTCACGTAGGCATCCGCCGGAACATCCAGATGATGCTCGCGGGCCAGCTCCGCAATCTCCTGTTCCTTCTTTTTATAATCAGAGCGTTCTCGGAAACTCAAAACCTCCCGAGATTCCGCTCTTTTTTACATGT
>JAJQCG010000027.1 GCA_021202815.1 Lachnospiraceae bacterium
CTTAATTTTTCAGAATTGTTTCAATTGTACGTTGAGTTTCCGAGACCACTCATTTTAATTTTTTATAAAAACTCACATTTGATGAGTCTTTATTCTTTTATAACCGTCACTTCCGCTTCTGTCTCAAATTCTCCGCTGATTCCCTCCGTCACATAGACCTCTCTGTCTTCTGTAACGAAGATCGCGTCAAATTCATCGGCGTGCGCTCTCCAGTACTCCGTCGCCTCGTCGAGTCCCATCAGATAAAGTGCCGTAGAGAGCGCGTCCGCGAGCATCCCGTTCTCTGAGACAATCGACACAGAGATAAGGCCGCTGTCCGCCGGGCAGCCGCTGCGCGGGTCGAGGATGTGAATATAGGTATTTCCATCCTCCTCGAAATAACGCTCATATCCTCCGGAAGTAATCACCGCTGTATCCACGACCGGAAGCGCTCCTAAGATGCTCCCCGACTCGCCGTCCGGATCCTGAATGCCGATTCGCCAGTCCGAGCCGTCCGGCTTCGTCCCCAGCGTCTGTACATTGCCGCCAAGCGAAACCATGCCGGAGGTCACGCCGTACTCCGCATAGATCTCCATGATGCGTGCCGAGGTGTAACCCTTCGCAATTCCGCCCAGATCAATCTGCTGCCCTTCCCCGAGCAGTACCTGATCGCCGCTGAGGCTGATCGCGGAAGCGTCCACATACACGAGCGCTCCCTCAAGTTCCTCCTCCGTCGGCACATGATACTCCCCGGAGTAAAAGCCCCAGAGCTCCACGAGCGGATAGACCGTCACATCGAAGAGACCGCCGGTCTCCTCATAGATCGTGAGCGCCTCCTCGAGGATTACCTGCGTGTCCTCCGAGAGCATCCCGCCGCCCTCTGCATTGATGCGCGAGATCTCGCTCGACGCGCTGCCGGTCGACAGGAGTGCGTCGAGGCGCTCCACCTCCGCGATCGCAGCCTCAACCGCAGCCTCCGCGTTCCGCCCATAGGCGGTGAAGCTCATGACCGTATCCATAGCCAGAAGCTGCTTCTGATATACGGTGTTATTACCCTTCTGCCGGTACTGACAGATACAGCCGGCCACAAGCACGACCGCGATCACGCCCAGCAGGGACAACAGGAGTTTTTGACTCATCATTTACTGCATGGTGATGATCTTCGTCGGGCATTTCTCCGCGCACTTGCCGCAGCCCACGCACTTGTCGTAGTCGATCACCGCCAGATTTCCTTCCACATGAATGGCATCGTGCTCGCACTGCCGCTCACAGGCCTTGCAGCCGAGGCAGCCCGCCGTGCAGACCTTCTTGACCTCCGGTCCGCGGTTTTTGTTCGAGCAGCGCACCGCATAGCTTCTGTCCGCGCGCGCGATCTTGATCAAGCTCTTCGGGCAGGCAGCCGCACAGAGGCCACAGCCCACGCACTTGTCCATGTCGACAGTCGCCACGCCGTTTACCACGTGGATCGCGTCATAGTTACAGGCTTTCACACAGGAGCCAAGTCCAAGGCAGCCGAAGCTGCACGAACCGACCGCCAGTCCGGCCAGCACCGCCGCGCGGCAGTCGTCAATACCGACATAGCTGCACTGATTTGCGGTGTGCTCACAGTCTCCAGCGCACTTCACCAGCGCGGTTTTGCGCTGCGCCGCTTCGGCCTCCACGCCCATGATCGCGCTGATCTTCTCCACCATCTCGGCTGAGCCGACCGGACAGGCGTTCGTCGGAGCCTCGCCCTTCGCGATCGCCGCCGCCACCGCGTCGCAGCCCGCATAGCCGCAGGCGCCGCAGTTATTGCCGGGGAGACATTCCCGCACGGCGATTTCCTTTTCATCTACTTCCACATAAAATTTCTTACCGGCTCCCACCAGCGCGACCCCGATGACCAGACCGATCACGCCGACGACGAGCATTGCTATGATAATTCCCTGCATATTTTCATCCCTCCCTTACAGGCCAGAAAAGCCCATGAACGCGATCGACATGAGCGCCGCGCACAGAAGCACAATCGGCGCTCCGCGGAACGGAAGCGGAATCGCCTCCTCGTCCAGACGTCTGCGGATGCCCGCCAGCACCACGATCGCGATCGTGTAGCCGACCGCCGTACCAAAACCGGCCATCACACTCTCAATCAGATTGTAGCCATCCTGCACATTATTCAGCGCCACGCCGAGCACCGCGCAGTTCGTCGTGATCAGCGGAAGGTAGATGCCGAGCGCCTCGTAGATGCCGCGGGACGTCTTCTTCAGGAACATCTCGACGAGCTGCACGAGCGCCGCGATGACCAGGATGAAAACAATCGTCTTTAAGTAGGTCAGATTGAAGGGCACCAGCACATAATCATAGAGAAGGCTCGCCACCGCCGAGGCGATCGTGATGACGAAGATCACCGCGCCGCCGAGACTGGCAGACGTCTTGATCTGCCGCGAGACACCGACAAAGGAACAAATGCCGAGAAACTGGTTTAAGACCACATTGCTCACCAGAGCGTTGGTCACAATAATCATAATCAAGGACGTCATGCTTCTCCCTCCTTTTTCTCATCCGCGCAGGGACTCGCGCAGGCCGCACAGCAGCCGTCGCAGCCCTCGACCATCTTGTTGGCTCTGGTCATCATCCCGAGCGCGTTCATAACCGCCACAACGAAGGCCAGCACCAGGAAGGCTCCTGGAGCCTTCACGAAGATGGCGATCGGCTCGAAAAACTCTGGCATCACCTGTACGCCGAAGACCGTGCCCGCGCCGAGCAGCTCACGGAAGACGCCGAGGATAAACAGCGCGATCGTAAAGCCAAGTCCCATGCCCAGGCCGTCCATCACCGAGAGGAAGGGCGGATTCTTCGAGGCATAAGCCTCCGCGCGGCCAAGGATGATACAGTTGACCACGATCAGCGGAATATAGATGCCAAGAGCGTCATACACGCTCGGGGTATAGGCTTCCATCAGAAGCTCCGTCACCGTCACGAGCGAGGCGACAATCACGATATAGGCGGGAAGCCGTACATCGTCAGGAATCACCTTCCGCAGAAGGGAAATAATCAGGTTCGACAGAATCAGCACGGCCATCGTGGATGCACCCATACCGACGCCGTTGATCGCGGACGTCGTAACGGCGAGCGTCGGGCACATGCCTAGCATCAGCACAAAAGACGGGTTCTCCTTCACCACGCCATTATAAATACGTTCTACCCATGGTTTCATCTCGCAACCCCTCCTCACTGCACATTCGCCGCGTAGAAATCGAGCGCGGCGTTGACTGCGTTGACGACTGCCCCGGATGAGGTGGAGGCGCCGGACACCGTGTCGATCTCATTGTCCGCCGTGGAACCACCTGATTTATTCAGGATAAATTTGTCTGTATTGACTCCGGCGAACTGGCTCTTGAACGAGTCCTCGTCGCAGAGCATGCCCATGCCGGCCGTCTCGTTCAGCTCCGTGAAGGAGATGCCGATCACCGTACCATCCGTGGAAATACCGACAGACAGGGTGATGTCTCCGTCATAGCCGTCACCGCTCGTCGCGCTGATCACATAGCCGACCACTGTGCCGGAGGCGTCATAGCCGACCACCATCTCATTGATATAGGCCCTGCCGAAGTCTTCTCCGTACACCTCGCCGTCCAGCGCCTCGACCGCCGCGCTGATCGCGTCGTCGTATTCAAAGCTCACCGCGTCCGGACAGACCTCCTGATAGGAAGCCGCGCTCGCCGCGAGATTCTGCGCCTCGATCGTGTCCTTCGTCATGCCGTATACGCCGCCCAGCGCCACGCCGGCGATCAGTGTGATCACGAACAGGATTAAAGCAGGCTTCGGAATCGGGAAGCGCTTCTTTCCGTCTTCGGACTCCTCTTTCTGTTTACGCAGGCCATAGGGAACCGGAACTGTAATCTCGTCGATCAACGGCACGACCATATTGGAAATAACGACCGCATAGCTGACGGAATCCGCCGAGCTGCCGAAGATGCGGAACACGCCGCTCAAAACACCGATCAGGATACCGTACAGCAGCTGTCCTGTAGAGGTGACCGGGCTCGTGACCGGGTCGGTCGCCATGAAAAACGCCGCCATCACGATGCCTCCGCCCGCGAGATGCGCGAGGATGAAGACCGGATCAAAGCCCTGTCCGCCGAAGATCGCCACAAAAGCCGCGAAGGATACCAGCGTCGCGACCGGAATTTCAAAGGTGATGCCGCCCAGAGCCCAGAGAATCAGTCCGCCGATAAAGAGCGCCGCGACGGAGTTTCCGATGACGCCGCTCGTGTTACCGATCAGCATCTGCGTCACACTCACCGCCGTACCCTCCGCCATCTGTGCAAGGGGCGTCGCCGAGCTGTAGCCGTCGACAGCGTAGTTCGTCACAATCCCGCTGAACGAGATCAGCAGGAAGCAGCGGCCGCCCAGCGCCGGATTCATGAAGTTGTGTCCCAGTCCGCCGAAGAAGCACTTGACAATCAGGATCGCGAACAGCGCGCCCACAAAGGGAATATAGAGCGGCACGCTCGCCGGAAGGCACAGCGCCAACAGAAGTCCGGTCAGCACCGCGCTGCCATCCTTCAGTGTATTTTCCCTGCCCGCTATGTAATCGAAGATAAACTCGGTCAGGGTCGCCGTGACGATGGACATCAGGATCACCAGAACCGCCTGCAGCCGGAAATGCCAGATTCCCATCACGGTCGCCGGCATGAGACACAGGATCACGTCCAGCATGACGCTGCCTGTCGTCAGCTTGCTCCTCACATGTGGGCTGGAGGAAACATTGTATAATTTACTCATTTTTTTGTCCTCCCCCTTTACTTTCTCTTTGCGGCCGTGATCTCCGCCTTGGCCTGTTTGAACAGCTGCATCAGCGGTCTCTTCGCCGGACAGACGAAGGTGCAGGAGCCGCATGCAATGCACTCCAGACCGTACAGTTTCTTTTCATAGCGCTCATAATTCTTGCGCTCCGCCGCCTCCGCCATCATCTGCGGCGTCAGGCCGAGCGGACATACCTGCGCACAGCGCCCGCAGCGAATGCAGGCGGTCTGCTGCTCCTGCGCCTCGGCCACCGGATCCTTTATCAACACGGTCAGCGCGTTATTATTCTTGCAGACAGCCGCGGCGAGATCCGGCATCGCGAAGCCCATCATCGGGCCGCCGCAGATGATCTTCTCCGGCTCCACACCATCCTTGAAGCCGCCTGCCGCCTCGAGTACCTCCGTAAGGCCGGTGCCGATCTTCACCATCAGATTGCAGGGCTCCTTCACGCCGTCGCCCGAGACCGTGAAGCCGCGCTCCATCGAGGGCTCCGACTTGCAAACCGCCCGGTAAATCGCATGGACTGTCGCCACGTTGTCGACCACGCAGCCCACATCCGCCGGCAGCATGCCGAGCTTGATGTGTTTTCCGGCCACAACCGTCATGATCGCACGCTCGCCGCCCTGCGGGTATTTCGCCTCCGCCTTCATCACGCGGATCTTCGCCTCGCCCGCGCAGGCCTTCTCCATCGCCTCGATCGCCTCCGGCTTGTTGTCCTCAATCAGGACCACACCCTCCGCGTTTGGGAACAGCCGCAGCATCACTTTCAGTCCCGTAACGATCTCGTCCGGGTAGGTTCGCATCAGCTGGTCATCGCAGGTGATGTAGGGCTCGCACTCGCCGCCGTTCGCGATCACATATTTGATCTCCTCCGGCTTCTTTGGCATCAGCTTTACATGCGTCGGGAAACCCGCGCCGCCCATGCCGATGATTCCGGCTGCCTTGATCCGGTCGAGAATCTCCTGATTGCTGAGCGTCATATAATCCGTCTCGACGCCAATGCCTTCCACAAGCGTGTATGCGCCGTCATTCTCGATCACGATCGACAGATCAGAACCGCCGAGCACGTTTCTCCGGTTCTCGATCGCCTTGACCGTGCCGGAACACGAGCTCACGATGTTTGCAGAGACGAAGCCGTCCGCCTCGGCGATCACCTGTCCGGCCAACACCGCGTCGCCCTTTGCGACGACCGGTTTCGCCGGCTTGCCGATGTGCTGATTCAGGTGGAATACCATATCCCCCTTCGGCAGCAGCGTCCGGAAAGCGACGTCCCGCGCGTACTCTTTGCCCTCGGCAGGGTGTACGCCGCCGTGAAATGTCTTACTGCTCATTTGACATCCTTCTCCTTTTCTTTTTTTGTGACTCTGTTACCCTCTCTCCCTCTTCCACAGGTACAGAGAAGAATACTTACCACAAGAGACCACCCGGTCTCTTAGCATCATATGGGAGCCTGTCCGATTCCAGAACAAAAAGAAAGGCTGCAAAGACCACAAACGAATCTGCTGTCTCTGTTTTCACAGCCGTTTTTCTCTGAAGTCGATTTTTGTCACTGTTAAAAGAATAACACACCGTATTTTATCTGTCAATTCCGCTGCCCCAATTCCGGCGTAAGGAAAACGGATTTTTCATGATTGCATTCTTTTGAAATCTGTGGTAGAATACAGCAGTCGGCGGCGCTAAAGCGCTGCCGCAATATGAGGAGACGTATCGAAGTGGTCATAACGGGCCTGACTCGAAATCAGGTAGTCCTTCGGGGCTCATGGGTTCGAATCCCATCGTCTCCGCTGAAAAGCAAAATCCCCTCCTGCCGATGCGGAGGGGATTTTATCCATAGCTCAGTGCCAGTCTTTCATGATTTCCAGAATTTCTGCCTCGTAGTCGCCGTCGATCTCCTCCTGGCGGCCTCCGTGCCGCAGGTTCGTCTCCACGCCCCGCGCGCCGTCTTCCTCATACTCCCAGATATGATAGGGAACGCCGCGGTAGTCGAAATCAAGGCTCCCGCAGCCGTCCTCCTCCGTATACTGATATTCCCAGCCGCGCTCCGCGAGAAATGTCCGGACGCACGCCAGTCTCTGCTCTTCCATAGACGCGCCCTCTTCAGCGAAAGCTCAGCAGCTCTTCCACCTCTTTGCGCGGGCGGACCTTCGGCTCTTCATCCGGATAACCGAGCGCGATCAGCGCCGCGACCCGCTTTCCCTCCGGAAGACCGACGGTCTTCGCCACCTTGTCCTCCTCGAAAAGTCCCATAATGCAGGAGCCAATGCCCTTTTCCCAGGCCGTCAGGCAGAAGGTCTGGGCTGCGATTCCGGCGTCGAAGGACTCCCAGGCGTCGCCTCTGCAGGTCGTGAACGAGCCGTCCGGATCATAGCCGGAAATTCCGGTGGTATAGGTCAGCACGACCAGCGCCGCCGATGTCCGGATCATGGCCGCGTTTTTCGCGAAGCCCGCGACGCAGTTCGCGGCAATCTCCTCCTTCAGCTCCTGGCTGTCCACCACCACGTAGCCCGGCGTCTGGCTGTTCTTCCAGGTCGGCGCGTAGCGCGCGATCTCCACGATCTCCTCAATCAGGCTGCGCGGAATCTTCTCCTCCTTATACTTGCGGATGCTTCTCCTTGTCTTCAGACATGTGATCATTTCCATTATAATGTTCCTCCTTTTGCTCTGACCGTTACGTCCGTTTTCTATCGCCATTTTATCATATAAGCTTAAAATTGCAAGCTCGCTGCCCCGGCTGTTTTACTCACTCCAGAATATCCCCGATATTGCAGCCGAGAACCCGGGCTATGGATTGCAAATGATGATGTTTTGCCCTGTTAATGTCACTCTGCCTTTGCTCATACAGCTGAATGGAGCGGATCGACACACCCGCGCGTCTGGCCAGCTCATCCTGCGTGAGATCCCTGTTTTTCCTCAGAACGGCCAGATTGGTTTCATATTTTGCGCTCATCATGGCGTCAAACACGCTGACTGCCTTGCCCGGGTCCGCTTCATGAAGCACATCATAAAGCTGACCAAGTTCTGCAAACCTCAATCTTCTGCAAATCGTGGAAAAGGTCTTTCCCGTATACCATTGATAATATGCGAGTATCCATCCAATCCAATACTCAGCCGAATAATCAATATAAGGAATCCCGGTTTCTTCCGGCAACGGCAAGCCACACTCCCACAGGATAATCCTGCACAGCTCAATACCTGACATTCCCGAAATATAGCTTACATTTCCCATACCGAATTCGTCCGCGATTTCAGTAGCAATAAAAAGATCCAGGAATTCCTGCCCGCCAAGGTCTGCCACAAGAACAGCGTATTCCAGCGCGCTTCCCAGAGTTTCCATAGCGTCGTCAAGATAGATTTCATCGTAGGCGCGGGTCATCATTTCTCACCTGCTCTCTTATAATATCCAGCACAAACAGATCATTTTTAACCGAGGCAAAGTCCTGTCCGTGATTGTTAAGATAAGCCCTCCTCGCTCTTTCCTCACGCTCCATGCGACGAGGGTTATAAATACTTCCGTCTACCAGCTCGTATTCTATATACTGTATTTTTCCAAAAGCCTTTTTACTCATTAAGACGATCTGCTCTCCAAGTTCACCAAGCTTCATAGCCTGCGACAGTTGGTTTACTGAAATCGTATTGTTCAAAAAGTCCTTTGCATACGAAAAATAAGAATCATCCGCCCGGTAACCACAAATCACATCAAAGCCGGAAATATCCGGTAAAAATTCACCCTTTATATACTGATCCGCCTCTCTTGCAACAGGAGAACGTTTCGGAAAAATCCGATGCTTCAGCAATACAGCAATCCAGTTCAGAATATGATATCCATCTTTATTTAAATACAATACGTTTAAATCACTCAAATCCAGCTCGTACTTGTTGGCAAAACCGTCTTTAACCACGGGACAGGCCCATTCTCTGGCAAGCTCTGCATTCTCTGTACAGTAAAATCCTCTTCCATAGTCGTTTGTCTCAGAACCCAATCCATATATCGGCTTTTTAACTATCCTGGGCGAGCCGTGATAAACAATCATTTTCATTTCCTCCCAAAGTATCAATAAAATGATATAAGCATAATATATCATTTTATTGATACTTTGTCAAACGGCAGAAATCCCCTTCCCATGTAAACGTACAATTTTACCACAGTTTGATTTTTTATGGGAAATCTAATATAATCATTCTACCCGTTAAACCAGACATGCATGTCTGCCGACGCGGATGTGCAAAATAAAAAGTCAGGCAGAAAAACATGAACAAACGAAACTATCAGAAAGAACTGGACAAGGAACTTACGCGCATTCAGGAGGCCGGAACCGCCCCGACGCTCCTTCTGCACAGCTGCTGCGCGCCCTGTAGCAGCTACGTGCTGGAATATCTGGCGGAATTTTTCCGGATTACGCTGCTCTATTACAACCCGAACATTTACCCGGAGAGCGAATACCACTGCCGGGTGCAGGAACAGCAGCGCCTAATCCGGGAGCTGCCGACACGGTATCCGGTCGAATTTCTGGAGGGCGATTACCGCCCGGAGGATTTCTACGCCTGCGCGAAAGGGCTGGAGTCCCTGCCGGAGGGCGGCGAGCGCTGCTTCCGCTGCTACCGCCTGCGCCTCACCGAAGCGGCAAAAACGGCAAAAGAAAAGGGCTGCGACTACTTTGCCACAACCCTGTCCATCAGTCCTTTGAAAAATGCCGCCAAATTGAATGAAATCGGCGAAGCACTGGCCGCGGAATACGGCCTTCGCTGGCTCCCGAATGATTTCAAAAAACGGGACGGCTACAAGCGCTCCATCGAGCTGTCAAAAGAGTATGGGCTCTACCGGCAGGACTACTGCGGCTGCGTCTACTCCCTGCGGGAACGCCACCCGGATGCCAATGGAGTTTCGCCTGTGTCCCGGGAGCATGCCTCTGCAGAGCCGCTTCTATAATCTGTCTTGCAGCCCGCCGGAACAGTGCGTAACTGCTTTAGCGCACCCGGTCCGGGAAGCCGACCTTGCGCTGCACCTTGCGCAGCGTCTTCGTGGATACATATGAGGCCTTCTCGGCGTTTGCCTTGATAATCCCGTCGATATATGCTTTATCCTTCTCCAGCTCGGCGTAGCGCTGCTGCAGCGGCTTCAGCACGCTGATCACGGCCTCGCCCACGGCCATCTTGAACTCGCCATAGCCCTTTCCGTCAAATTCCTTCACGACCTCCTCCGGCGTTTTCGACGTGCAGGCGCTGTAAATGTCGATCAGATTATGAATGCCGGGCTGCTCATCACGGTAAAGAATCTGCGCCTCGGAATCCGTCACCGCGCGCTTGCACTTGCGCATGACCGTATCCGGGTCGTCCATCAGATAGATCGAACCGTTCGGGTTCTCGTCAGATTTGGACATCTTCTTCGAAGGATCCTGCAGGCTCATGATCTTCGCGCCGACCTTCCCATAATAGCCCTCCGGCACGGTGAATACATCGCCGTAAATCGCGTTGAAGCGCTGGGCGATATCCCGCGTAATCTCCAGATGCTGTCTCTGGTCGATACCGACCGGCACGACATCCGCCTGGTAGAGCAGAATATCCGCCGCCATCAGCACCGGATAGGTGAAAAGTCCGGCGTTGATATTGTCCGCATGCTTCGCGGACTTATCCTTGAACTGCGTCATCCGGTTCAGCTCTCCCATGTAGGTGAAGCAGTTCAGGATCCACGCGAGCTCCGCGTGTCCCGACACATGTGACTGGTAATACAGGCAGTTCTTTTCCGGATCAATGCCCGCCGCGATATAGATCATCAGCAGGCTGCGCGCGCGCTTCCGGAGCGTCGCCGGATCCTGGCGGATCGTGATCGAGTGCAGATCTACCACGCTGTAAAAACATTCATATTCGTCACAGAGGTTCACCCAGTTGCGGAGCGCCCCCAGATAATTTCCCAGCGTCAGGTTCCCTGTGGCCTGCATCCCGCTGAATAAAACCTTTTTTCCCTCAAACATATCCTATGTTCCTCCCTGTCTGGTGTCAGCTATTATCATAACTTTCCTATCCTTCTTTGTCAATCAGCTTTGCCATGACAAGAAAAAGAAATAATCTAATTTTTTTTCAGTCTTCGTAGTTCAGCAGAATCAGACACTCGTTTTGCAACCTCTATCGCTTCTTCATGATTGCGCATCATTACTCCAATCTGTAACACTGACAACACAGAAAATTCCTCCAATCTGGAACCCTGGAAATCACTTAAATCAAAGGGATGATCAATGTCCCCGGCAAGCACAATATCCGCATATTTACATACAGGCGTACCATGAGAGCCAACCAGAGCAATGGTTGTCGCTCCTCTATTCTGCGCTACTCCCATCGCTTCTATAGTGTTTGTGATACGGCCACTATGGGTAATACCTATAACTACATCTTCATGCGTAACGTATTCTGCTGCCATGACTTGCATTGATGCGTCTACCTCTAGCCTGCAGTATATTCCTGTATGAATAAAACTGGCCTTTGCATAATTTGCCATACTGGCAGATCCGCCCTCTGCAAAGATGATAACTTGTCTGGCGGTAGCCAGAGCTTCACAGGCTCGTTCCAGTTCATCGTCATCCATAGCACACCGAAATTCTTCCAATAAATTAATATTATACTGGATTACCTTATTCTTAATGGTAGAAATACTATCTTCCTGTAAAATCTGCTGCTCTTTTTCCATAACATACAGGATATCTCTTTCCATTTGATACTTAAAATCCATAAAGCCTCGGCATCCGACCGTGCGACAAAACCGGATAACAGTAGCACCACTGGTGCCTGTAGCCTGAGCCAACTCTTCTACAGAAAAAGACAAAACCTTCTCTGAATTTTCTTCTATATATTTGGCAATTTTTTTCCGAAAATTGCAAGTGCAAGTTGAACACATCCGCGAAAAGCTTCAAT
>JAJQCG010000201.1 GCA_021202815.1 Lachnospiraceae bacterium
CTCTATTGAAGCTTTTCGCGGATGTGTTCAACTTGCACTTGCAATTTTCGTTTTTTTTATTTCGGAAAATGAGGAGGAGAAAAGCATGATGAACTACAAAAAGTACAAAAGACAGTATTACATGCCGCCCGAGTGCTGCATGGACTGGGCGGACAAGGACTATGTCGATCACGCGCCCATCTGGTGCAGCGTCGACTTAAGGGACGGCAATCAGGCGCTGGTGGTGCCGATGACGCTGCAGCAGAAGCTGGATTTCTTTCAGTTGCTCGTAAAGGTTGGATTTAAGGAAATCGAGATCGGCTTCCCGGCAGCCTCGGAGACGGAGTACGAGTTCCTGCGCGCGCTGATCGAGCAGGATCTGATCCCGGACGACGTGACCGTGCAGGTGCTGACGCAGGCGCGGGAGCACATCATCCGCAGAACCTTTGAGGCGCTCAAAGGCGCGAAAAACGCGATCGTCCATGTCTACAATTCGACCTCCGTCGCGCAGCGCGAGCAGGTCTTCCATAAGTCAAAAGAAGAGATCCTGCAGATTGCCGTCGAGGGCGCGAAGCTTCTGAAGGAGTTGACAGAGGAGGCGGGAGCGGACTACCGCTTTGAGTACAGCCCGGAGAGCTTCACCGGGACGGAGCCGGAGTATGCGCTGGAGGTCTGTAACGCCGTGCTCGACGTGTGGAAGCCGACGGCGGATCGCAAGGCGATCATCAACTTGCCGGTGACCGTGCAGCACTCGATGCCGCACGTCTACGCGCAGCAGATCGAGTATATGTGCAAGCATATGAAATACCGGGAGAATGTAGTGGTTTCCCTGCATCCGCACAATGACCGCGGCTGCGGCGTGGCGGACACGGAGATGGGTCTTCTGGCCGGGGCGGACCGCGTCGAGGGCACGCTCTTTGGCAACGGCGAGCGCACCGGAAATGTGGATATCGTGACGCTGGGCATGAACCTCTATTCCCAGGGCGTTGATCCGGAGCTCGATTTCTCCGATATGAACGAGATCAGTGAATGCTATGAGCGCTGCACCGGCATGAAGGTCTATGAGCGTAACCCCTACAGCGGCGCGCTTGTCTTCGCGGCATTCTCCGGTTCGCATCAGGATGCGATCGCGAAGGGCATGAAGTGGATGGAGGAGAAGAATCCGGATCAGTGGACGGTTCCCTACCTTCCGATCGACCCGACGGATGTCGGCAGGAGCTACGACGCGGACGTGATCCGCATCAACAGCCAGTCCGGCAAGGGCGGCGTCGGCTACATTCTCGAGAAGAATTACGGCCTGCTCATGCCGCCGAAGATGCGCGAGGCGATGGGCTATGCGGCCAAGGCCGAGTCCGATCACCGCAACAAGGAGCTCTCGCCGGAGGAGATCTACCAGGTCTTCACCGAGAAGTTCGTGAACGTCAAGGAGCCCTACTGGATCACGGAGGTGCATTTCCGCCAGGTCGACGGCATCATGACAGAGGTCTCGACGATTCACAATGGCGAGCGCAAGACGACGACGGCGGTCGGAAACGGACGCCTGAACGCCGTCAGCAACGCACTGAAAAAGGCCTACGGCTTCGAGTACAACCTGGTGACCTATCAGGAGCACGCGCTGACCCGCAGCTCGAGTTCGAGCGCGATCGCCTACGTCGGCATCCAGACGCCGGACGGAAAGCTGCACTGGGGCGCTTCCATCGATCCGGATATCATCCGTGCCTCCTTCGACGCGCTGATGACCGCGATCAACCATTCCGTGCGATAAAACATTCGACAGCATACAGGGGCGTGCCGCATAATTTTTTCGTGAGGCACGCTCTTTTTTTTGCTTTTCTGTCATAAAACTGAAATAAATAGGTAATAATAGTTAATAAAGTTGTAATAATTATATTGACTTTATGCCATTGGGCGGCTTATAATGCCAACTTGCAGCCGGATATGGCTGCGCAATCATAATATTGAGACAGAAAAGGAGTGTATGTATGTGTAAACGCAATCGGGTTGCCGCGCTGCTGCTGGGAGGATTTCTCAGCGTCGGCATGGCATCCTTTGAACCCGGCGAATTGGGCGTGATCGGCGCCCTCGCCGCGGAGGAAGGAATCCAGGAGGAGCCGGGGACGGCTTTCCAGGACGAAGTCTGTTCAGAGGGAGAGAACGTTGATACAAAAAGTATACTGGAAGAGCAGGAATATCAGATTCTGCTGCGGATCGTCGAGGCGGAGGCCGGCGACGAGGATATCACCGGAAAGATGCTGGTGGCCGGCGTCGTGCTGAACCGCGTGAAGAGCGAAGCTTTCCCGGGCAGTGTGACGGAGGTCGTTTACGAGAAAAACAACGGGACGGCGCAGTTCTCACCGACGGTGGACGGCAGACTGGACGCAGTCAGCGTCTCCACCGACACCGAGCAGGCGGTGGCGCGCGTGCTGAGCGGCGAGGATATTTCGCAGGGCGCGCTCTATTTCCGCTCCGTCTACTGTGACGGCGGCTGGTTCGACCGCGCGCTGAGCCGCGTATGCGAGTACGGAAATCATATTTTTTATACTTTGTAGAAGAAAGGGGAGCGTTTCCCCTTTCTTTTTTTTGCGCCTTATGATACACTGGAAGGGCAGTTTTGAGCAGACAATGGCAGAAAGAGGAACGAAAAGATGGATGTGTTATACAGAAGTACAAGAGGAGCGAAGGAGGAGGTCACGGCCTCCCAGGCGATTCTGCAGGGACTCGCGCACGACGGCGGCCTGTTCGTGCCGACCACGATTCCGCAGCTTTCCTGCGACTTTCGCACGCTGGCCGGGATGAATTACCGGGAGCTGGCCTATGAGGTGATGCGGCGGTTCCTGACCGATTTCACGGAGGAGGAGCTGAAAGCCTGTATCGCAGGAGCTTATGATGAAAAGTTTGACACGAAGGAGATCGCGCCGCTTGTAAAGGTAGGCGGAGCCTGGCATCTGGAGCTCTTCCATGGGGCGACGATCGCCTTCAAGGATATGGCGCTCTCGATCCTGCCGCATCTGATGACGACGGCGGCGAAGAAAAATCAGATCAAAAATGAGATCGTGATCCTGACCGCGACCTCCGGCGATACCGGAAAGGCGGCGCTGGCCGGCTTTGCGGATGTGCCGGGCACGCGGATTATTGTCTTTTACCCGAAGGACGGCGTGAGTCCGATCCAGGAGAAGCAGATGGTGACGCAGAAGGGCGACAATACGCTGGTCGTCGGCATTCATGGAAATTTCGATGACGCGCAGAATGGCGTCAAGGCGATCTTCGGGGACGAGGCGCTGGAGAAAGAGCTCGACGCGGCCGGTTTCCAGTTTTCGAGCGCAAACTCGATCAATATTGGACGCCTGGTGCCGCAGGTCGTCTACTATGTATATGCCTATGTGCAGCTGCTCGCGCGCGGCGAGATCGCGGACGGGGAGGAGATTAACGTCGTCGTCCCCACCGGTAATTTTGGCAATATTCTCGCGGCCTATTACGCGAAGCTGATGGGTCTGCCGATCGCGAAGCTCGTGTGCGCTTCCAATGAGAATAAGGTGCTCTACGATTTCTTCTGCACCGGAGAATATGATAAGAACCGTCCCTTCATCCTGACGAGCTCGCCGTCGATGGACATCCTCATTTCCAGCAATCTCGAGCGCCTGATCTACCGGATCGCGGGCGCGGACGCCGGAAAGGATACGGAGCTGATGGGAGAGCTCTCAAAGAATGGAAAATATTCCATCACGCCCGCCATGCGGGAGCAGCTGCAGGATTTCTGCGGATACTTCGCCTCGGAGCCGGAGTCGGCCGCGACGATCCGCGGCGCCTATGAGGAGGACGGCTATGTGATGGATCCGCACACCTCGGTGGCGGCCTGCGCGTACCAGAAGTATAAGAAGGAGACCGGCGATACGAAGACGACGGTGATCGCCTCGACTGCGAGCCCCTACAAGTTCACACGCAGTGTGATGGAGGCCATCGACGCGGAGAAATATGGCAGGATGGGAGATTTCGAGCTGGTGGATGAGCTGCACGCGCTCTCCGGCACGAAGATCCCGAACGCGATCGAGGAGATTCGCAGCGCGCCTGTGCGTCATACGACGGTCTGTGAGGTGCAGGACATGGAGCAGACGGTGAAGAATTTCCTCGGCGTCAGATAGGAGGGGCAATATGGACAGTATGTGGAGCTTTATGGATATCCTGATACTCGCCTGCGGCATGTACGCGCTGTACTCGGCTTATGTTTTGAAGGCGCAGGGAAAGATCGTGCAGACCTTCCTGCTCTCGAAGGACACAAAGCCGGAGGCCTGCAGGGATCTGCCGGCCTACGCGGGGGAGATGTCGCCGAAGCTCTCCGTCATGGGCGGGGTGATGGTCGCGTATGGGGTGATTTCCCTGATCAACACCTACCTGGTCGAGGTCAACAGCCTGTACTGGGTCTTCATGATCGGGATGATCGTCTGTCTGGTCTGGTACGCAATCATGGCGAAACGCGCCTCGCAGAAGTACTATTGACTTGACTTTTCTATCATCGTATGTAAAATAGGTTGTGATGGGCTCAAAATCAGGAGAGAGCCCTAGTACAGCATTTTCGAAATGCTGTACTAGTGACAAACAATACACAGAATAAAGAAAGAGGTAAGAGAAGTATGGCAAAAATCGATCTGACAAAGTATGGCATCACGGGAACCACTGAAATCGTACATAACCCGTCCTTTGAGACCTTGTTCGAGGAGGAGACGAAGCCGGAGCTCACAGGCTATGACAAGGGCCAGGTCAGCGAGCTGGGCGCGGTCAACGTTATGACCGGTATCTACACGGGTCGTTCCCCGAAAGATAAATTTATTGTCATGGATGAGAACTCGAAGGATACCGTATGGTGGACGACGCCGGAGTATCCGAACGACAACCATCCGGCCAGCGAGGAGACCTGGGCGGCGGTCAAGAAGCTCGCGCAGGAGCAGCTCTCCGGAAAGAGACTCTTCGTCGTCGACGCGTTCTGCGGCGCGAACAAGGACACCCGCATAGCCATCCGCTTCATGATGGAAGTAGCCTGGCAGGCGCACTTCATCAAGAATATGTTCATCATCCCGACGGACGAGGAGCTCGAGAACTTCGAGCCGGATTTCGTCGTCTACAACGCTTCCAAGGCGAAGGTAGAGAATTATAAGGAGCTCGGCCTGAACTCTGAGACCGCGGTGGTGTTCAATATCACGAGCCGCGAGCAGGTCATTCTCAATACCTGGTACGGCGGAGAGATGAAGAAGGGTATGTTCTCCATGATGAACTACTATCTGCCGCTGAAGGGCATCGCCGCGATGCACTGCTCGGCGAACACCGACATGAACGGCGAGAACACCGCGATCTTCTTCGGCCTTTCCGGTACGGGCAAGACGACGCTCTCCACCGACCCGAAGCGTCTGCTGATCGGCGACGACGAGCATGGCTGGGACGACAACGGCATATTTAACTTTGAGGGCGGCTGCTATGCGAAGGTTATCAACCTCGACAAGGAGTCTGAGCCGGATATCTACAACGCGATCAGACGCAACGCGCTCCTCGAGAACGTGACGCTCGATGAGAACGGCAAGATTGATTTCGCCGACAAGAGCGTGACCGAGAACACCCGCGTTTCCTATCCGATCGAGCACATCGAGAAGATCGTGAAGAACGTGCGTCCGATCTCCGCGGCGCCGGAGGCGAAGGATGTGATCTTCCTCTCCGCTGACGCGTTTGGCGTACTTCCGCCCGTATCGATCCTGACTCTGGATCAGACGCAGTACTACTTCCTGTCCGGTTTCACGGCAAAGCTCGCCGGCACGGAGCGCGGCATCACCGAGCCGACCCCGACCTTCTCGGCCTGCTTCGGCCAGGCATTCCTGGAGCTGCATCCGACGAAGTACGCGGAGGAGCTCGTGAAGAGAATGGAGAAGAGCGGCGCGAAGGCTTACCTTGTCAACACTGGCTGGAACGGCACCGGCAAGCGTATCTCCATCAAGGATACCCGCGGCATCATCGACGCGATCCTGGGCGGCGCGATCCTCAAGGCTCCGACCAAGAAGATCCCGTACTTCAACCTGGAAGTGCCGACCGAGCTCGAGGGCGTGGACACCGGTATCCTCGATCCGCGCGACACCTATGCGGACGCTTCCGAGTGGGATGCGAAGGCGAAGGACCTCGCGGGACGCTTCATCAAGAACTTCAAGAAGTATGAGAGCAACGAGGCCGGCAAGGCGCTGGTACCGGCAGGCCCGCAGCTGTAAATTGTAAAGTATGTTAAGGAAAAGACGCCGCGTCAAAAACGGCGTCTTTTTTCACCCTTGTCGGACAGGAGGCAGCACATGAATCAGAACACATTAAATACTTTTATTGCACTGTACGAAAGCGGCAGTATGAGAAAGGCTGCCGAGCAACTATATATCACGCAGCAGGGTATCAGCCGAAGCATTCGTTTGTTAGAGGAAGAGTTTGATGTACAGTTGCTGGTGCGCTCCAATACAGGCGTAAAACCAACGCCCGCAGGGGACGCTTTCTATCAGGAGGCTTTGAAGCTGCGGGAACAATATGTACAGCTTCAGCAGAAATTGTGGGATGCGCAGTCTGGCAAAAAGACAGTTTCACTTGCCTGTGCTTATGGAACCCTGCATCGTCTGTATCCGGCTTTTAAAATCTTTGAACAGGAAAATCAGGATATTGCGATTCACTGGCAAGAGCTGACCGATACAGAGGTGGAAAAGAAGCTCATGCGGGAACAGACAGATCTGTCCATTAATGTAAGCGGACCTCATCGAAGATATGTAGAGTTTATACCTCTGTATTCCTGTCAAATCTGTCTGCTCGTCTATGAGGGTCATCCTCTGTATTATGCGGATACAGTTCATTTTCAGGATTTGCAGAATCAACATATTGTGCTTGAAGGTGAGCAGTTTCGAATCTATTCCCAGTTTCGCACTCTCTGCGACAGAGTCGGCGTTTATCCGCAGATCATTGCAGAGACCGCAGAAATTGGATTTTGTCAGCATATGGCGGAAATGAAAGAGGGACTTTCTGTCACGATCGACTTTGTCGCACAGGAACGAAAGCTCTCCGGAGTGCGTGCAATCCCATTCGACGAAGCGGACTTTGTCTGGGAGGTTGGCCTGGAGATCCCTCTTGTCCGGGAACAGAGGGAAGAATGTGAGCGCCTGATCAGATTCCTCAAAAAGTATTTTGCTGTGACAACGAAAGCTTGATACCCGACAAAAAGTATCTGTTTTGAAAATGGAGAATACTGTGTTAAATTATTAACGTAAACAGATTACTTTTACAGGAGGAGGTATTGTCATGGTAAAAAAGATGAGAGCAGCGGTAACGCGCAGGCCGGACGCAGCCTATAGTATCGAAGAGGTAGACCTGGCTGAGCCAAAAGAGGATGAGGTGCTGGTGAAGATCGTGGCCAGCGGTCTGTGTCATACGGATGAATTTGGCAAGCAGATCGGTCTGCCCATGCCGCTGGTGCTGGGGCATGAGGGTGCAGGGATTATTGAGAAGAAGGGCGAAAATGTGGAGGGCTTCGAGGTTGGCGACCATGTGGTGTTCTCATTTGCCACATGTGGTCATTGCCGCAGCTGCATTTCCGGTATGCCGGCTTACTGTGAGAATTTTAACCGGATTAATTTCGGTGGCACAGGAGTCGACGGAGCAACAAAGCTGTTTCAGAATGGAAAGGGACTGTCCATGTTCTTTGGTCAGTCGTCTTTCGCACAGTATTCCACGGTCAATGCGAGGAATATCGTGAAGGTAGACAAAGACGTGGATTTGTCGATTGTGGCACCCTTTGGCTGCGGCATTCAGACAGAAACGGGAGCCGTTCTGAACGCAATCAAACCGAATATCGAAGACAGTATCGCGATCTTTGGCTGCGGCGCGGTCGGCATGAGCGCGATCATGGCGGCGAAGGTCGCCGGATGCCGTCAGATTGTCTCCGTGGGTGGCAACGCGAAGAGTTTGGAGCTTGCGAAAGAACTCGGGGCGACCGATACGGTAAACAGGAAGGAACTGGCGGAAGGCGTGACGATCGCTGAAGCGGTGCAGGAGATTTCCGGAGGCGGCGTGAATTATGCGATTGATACGTCCGGAAACGGAAATATGATCATGAACGCGATCAAGAGTACAGCCTATCACGGCACGATCGTTGTTCTCTCACCCACCGGAGTGCTGGAGAATCTTGATGTGGGCGCTGATATTCTGATGATGACCAGAACGCTAAAAGCCTGCTATGAGGGGGATTCCAACCCGCAGATCTTTATCCCAAGGCTTGTACAGCTCTATCGGGAAGGAAAATTCCCGGTGGACAGGATTATCGCGAAATATAATTTTGAGGATATAGAACAGGCCAGAATTGACTCCGGAAAAGGGAGAGTTATAAAGGCAGTTGTGGTGATGGATGGACAAAGATAAGTCTGATGCCGCCGGTGTGCATAGCCCGGCGGCATTATTTCGTGTGCGCTCGCCGGGCGCACATGAAAATATCCCGTTGGTCTTTTTAAACCGACGGGATATTTGTCTCATTTGGCTGAAAGATAAATGATGAGGAGCTTTCTCTAAATCACGCTCAGCGCGACCGCGTGCAGTTTGTTGATGGCAGAATCTGACCTGGAGGTCATGATGATTGGGACGTTTGCCCCGACGACCGCACTGCCGGTCTTAAGCTGTGCGAAATAACGCAGTGCCTTGTCCAGTACGTTTCCGGCGCAGAGATCCGGTATCAGCAGGATGTCCGCATTTCCGGCCACAGAGCCTGAGATATGCTTGGTCTGGGCGGCCTCGACGGAGAGCGCGTTGTCCAGCGTGAGCGGACCGTCGATGACGCAGCCGCTGATCTGGCCGCGCTCGCCCGCCTTGCTCAGCATCGCGGCGTCGATGGTCGAGGGCATCTTCGGATTGACAACCTCCACCGGCGTGATGCAGGCCACGCGCGGGCAGTCCATGCCGAGGCGATGCGCTAGTGAGACCGCATTTTTGATGATCTTCACCTTATCGCCGTACTCCGGCGCGACATTCACGGCGCAGTCCGTAATCAGAACCAGACGATTCTGAGACGGGAATTCACTGACCGTGATCTGGCTGACGAGAGAGCCCGCCGGTATCAGGCCATATTCCTTATCAAACAGCGCTTTCAGAAAGACGGAGGTATGAAGAAGGCCTTTCATCAGCGCGTCTGCCTGCCCGCTGTGCGCCAGCGAAACGGCGGTTCTGGCGGCCTTCGCGTCGGAGGGCTCGTCCATGATTTTCCAGTCGTCCGGATTTTCACCAAGAACAGTGAGAATTTCGCGGGTCTCTTTTTCCTTTCCGATCAGGATGAACTCTGCAATCTTTTCTCTCTTTGCCATGACGGCGCATTCCAGCACCTCATGGTCGTGTGCCGCGGCGACCGCGACGCGTTTTTTGTCTGCGCTGGAACGAATCTGAGCCAGCAGTTCGTCAAAATTTCGATACATCGTGATGCTCCTTCCTATGATACCTGGCTGTCGTAATCCTGCATGGCCTCCTGGCCGCGCAGCACGCGCAGTGCTCCGAGTGCCAGGGATTCCAGTTCGTTCTCGCCGGGATAGACCACGACGGGGGCGATAAAGGATACCCGCTCTTTGATGCACTCTACAAAATAGTCCCAGTAGGCCAGTCCCGCGGTCAGCACGATCGCGTCCACCTCGCCCTTCATGGCGGCTGTGATGCCGCCGATCTCCTTGCCGACCTGATAGGCCATGGCATTCGTCACGTCGCGCGCGAGCTCATCGCCGTCCGCAATGCGTCTGTCAACCTCTTTTCCGTCCATGGTTCCAAGATAGGCGACCATGCCGCCGCGTCTGTTCACGTGGCGAAGCATTTCATCCAGAGAATATTTTCCGCTGTAGCAGAGCTTGATCAGCTCGCCGACCGGCAGGTCGCCGCTGCGCTCCAGCGCGAAGGGGCCATCGCCGGCAAGGCCGTTATTGACGTCTGTGATTTTGCCCTTCTGGTGCGCGGCAACGGTGATGCCGCCGCCCATGTGCGCCACGATCAGATTGACGTCCTGATAATTCACCTGATGATCCCTGCAGTATTTCCGGGCGGTCGCCCTGTGATTCAGCGCCTGGAAGGATTCAATCCGCTCGATCTCCGGTAGCCCGGAGAAGGTCGCTTCCTTACAGATTTCGTTGCAGACGGGGGGATCGACCGTCAGAGCCATGCAGTCATATTTTGCGGCCAGGTCGAAGGCGATCTGGCCGCCGATATTGCAGGGATGATCACCGTAGCGTCCGCACTGCGAGTCATCCAGCATTTTCTGTGTGATCCGGTAGGTTCCCCCGGCGACAGGCTGGATCGTCCCGCCGCGGCTGATGATCGCCTGAAAATCTTCAAGACGCTCTGATTTTTCAGTGAGAAGAGCCAGTATCGCGTCCAGACGATAGTCGTATTGATCCATAAAATGAAGGTATCTGGAGATATCCTCCCTGGGATGGGAGATGGTCTGCGTCCACTGGGCGACGTCATTCAGATAGACGCCTACTTTGGTGGAAGTAGACCCCATGTTGATAATGAGAAAACGGTAGTCCATAAACGCCTCCTGTAAAATAATGTACAAAATGTTTATTATAGAAAAACGGCGTTACTGGATACGAATTTATGTATAAAACTTACCATAAAAAAAGGGATCGTCAATCCCTTTTTCTTATACTTGCAAATTAATTTTTCAAAGACTTCTGAATCTCTCCCGTAGCTTCTTTCAGGAGCGCGACAAGCGAGTCGCGATTTGCCATCATACGGGTGGTCGGGCCGGAAGCGCTGATAGCCGCCACGGGCTGGCCGGTGCGGGAAAGGACAGGAACCGCGAGGCAGAAGAGTCCAACCTCCGTCTCCTCGTTGTCACAGGAATAGCCCTGGGAGCGGATCACGTCAAGGGTCTGCAGTAATTCTCTGGCGTCGCCGATGGAATTGGACGTGTGTTTTTCAAAGCTGGCTTCTCGAAGGTACTGATTTACGAACTGATCGCTCTCCCAGGCCAGGATCGCCTTGCCTGTGCCGGTGAGGTGGGCGAGCTGCGTATATCCGATTGTGACGTCCATCTTCAGCCACAGAGAGCCCACGGATTTGTCGATAAAAATGACATGAGTAGAGTCGTTCATAATCACCAGATGCGTGGACTCTCCGCAGGTCTCGGTGATTTTGGCCAGATATGGATGAATCAGCTGAATCAGCTCCATCCGGCTGTGCGCGAGCTGTCCGAGTGTGGAGACCTTTAGTCCGAGGCGATAGTGCGCGGAATCCGTTCGTACGATGTAGCCGCTCTGCTCCAGCGTGACGAGAAAGCGAAAGGCGGTGCTGCGGTTGATGTTCAGGCAGCGGGCTACCTCTGAGGGACTCAGTTCCTCGTAGTCGAAGAACAGATCCAGAACGGAAAAGGCAGTCTCCACAGAGTGCAGGATATACTGTTGATTTTTCTCGTTGTTTTCCTTTTCCATAATTACAGGTTTCCTCATTTCGTCAATTATTTATCAGGTTTTTCGCATTGTAACACGAAACGGTTATCGAGTCAATGATGTTTCACATAAAGAAACATATGTTCAAAATCAACAAAAAATGAAGATAAATTCGGTCGATTGTAAAATGAAGTTGAACACCTAAAAAATCCATAGCGATTGAAT
>JAJQCG010000224.1 GCA_021202815.1 Lachnospiraceae bacterium
TTTTCTGTGCGCTTCTGAGCGAGCACGGGCAGAAGCGGGCGAAGCCGGTGCCGATGCTTCCTAAGCTGCTGCAGAGAGGCCAGTTGGAGGACGCCTCTGTCTCTTTTGGGCGGATACCACTCGGTATTGATGCTGATACGCTGAATATGGTCTGCCTGAATATGGAGAGAGGCGGTACGGAGCAGGTTCTGGCGATGGATCTGCTAGATACGGTTGGCTTCGCGGAGGGAATCGCGGCTTTGCTGCAGCAGACGCCGGATTTTGAACTCTATGTACTGGATCCTGGGAAGATGCTCTCTGTGGATGGCATCGACGCGGAGCACTATGTGACGGAGACGCCGGAGGAAACGGTGGTTCGCCTGTTCTCACTTACGGTGGAGCGGCACAATGCCTACAAGACCTCGAACGGAGTTTTCCCGGAGGAGATGGATACCCATCCAGTTGTGGTTGTATTGCAGGGGCTAGGACGGATCAAGAGCCTGCTGACCGAGGACGGTGTGGGCAAGCTCAGACTGATCCTGGAAAATACCAGCGGAAAATTCCGTCTGTTCTTCTGGGTTTTCGACGACTATCGGTCCGCGAATGTCTACAATACCGAGGACTGGTGTCGAGGAGAGGGTATCTGGATCGGAAACGGTGTGGGAGATCAGATACGGCTGAAGGTGAACGGCAGAGTCCCGGCGGCAGCCAGAAATCTGAATTTCACAGATGGTTTCCAGGTGCGGCACGGTACGGCGCGGCAGATGAAGCTGCTGGTTTCTGACAGGATGGAAGCGGAGGCGGAAGAGTATGAATAAGGTGATGGTAAAGCTGTGTATTCCGGTGACCGGGGAGAGCTATGATCTGCTGCTTCCCAGAACCCTGTCGGTCAGCCAGGCGACGAAGCTGATCGCGTCATTTTTTGTCGGGATGACGGGCGGCGCTTATATCCCGGATGAGGACGCTGTGCTCTGCAGCATGGAGGACGGTAACATTTACAATGTAAATTCATCGGTGGAGGATTTGCATCTGCAGAACGGATCCCGGCTGATGTTAATTTAAAAAAGAAGAAGGAGAGATAGTATGGACAGTATCAAGGTAACGTATGATGAACTGACGATTGCGGCAAGAAATGTGGACACTAAGGCGGATGAGTATTATTCGACTTACACGGCGCTGCTTCAGGAGGTCGACTCCCTGACGTCGAGCGGCTGGACCGGAACCGACGCGGATGCGTTCCGCGAACAGGTGAACGGTTTCTCTGATGATTTTGAGAAAATGAAGTCGCTGATGAATGAGTATGCCACATTTTTGAGAAATGCGGCGCAGAATTATAAGGACACACAGAACAGTCTGAGCACTCAGATCAAGAATCTGCAGAACTAAGGAGGAGAGACAATGGCAGCCAATAGCACAAGCATCTATATAGACTATAATCAGGTTAAGACAAGCGCTACTAAGATAGGAAATAAAAATGATGAGCTAAGAGAGCAGTTGAGAAGTATTGAAAACTACATCACTGGCCTTGAGGGAACCTGGGAGAGTGATTCCGCACAGGAAATCCGTTCGAAGATCAGGGGAATGGAAAGTACTTTTGCGAAATATTTTGACATTGTCGATAACTACAAGAGACTACTCAACAATGCGGTAACCGCATATCAGAGTACAGAGGCTACGAATAAAGGGAATGCGAGCCAGTTTGTCTGAGTGGACGTGCATGGGAGGACAATGAATGAGAAAGAAGATTTGCTTTCTGTTGTCCGCTCTGACGCTCCTTGCGGTCGGCCTGTCCGGCTGCGGCTCGTCCCAGCCTTCGGCCAGCGACAGCGCCTCATCCTCCGATGGGGCGCTGAGTAAGTCGGAGTGGGTCGGCATGCTGGGAGAGCAGTTCGGATACGACGCATATGAAAGCACGGAAGACATTTACTCGGATGTGGGCTCTTCCAACGCATACTACGATGAGATCCAGGCGTGCGCGGAGTGGGAGATTCTGCCGGAGACTTCGGAGTTCCAGCCGGACGCCGGAGCTACCTGGGAGTACGCGATCGAGACATCGGTGCGGGCGATCGGCATTGACAGGCTGAACAGCTCGACGCTGGGCGTCGAGGTGAGCGAGGATAATCTCGTTGATTTTTTCACCTCCTATATCGCAAACGTGGACGACAGCACGCTGAGTCTCGGACTCGCGGAGACAGATGCGGAGCTGATCCTCAGCTACGCCTATGATTATGCGTCGAACCTGACGCTTGAGGAGAAGATCGAGTACACCTGCAATGACGGCGTTTACGAGACAGGCTCAGACGGCCTGGTGCGTGACAGCGACGGCGTGACAGCGGCGGTGACGGATGGAAGTTCCTATTCAGAGGGCGACATAATCTATGTACAGCCGTCGGAGGAAAACGCGGCCTATGCCGTGAAGGTAAGCTCCGTGGACGGAGACGAGATCACCTACGAAGCGGCGGATATGGAGGATGTCTTTGAGGAACTCCAGGTCACCGGAACCTTCGAGGGAACGCGATCATCAACGTGGAAGCGGCGGAGGGCGTCGACGTCAGCATGAAGAAGACTGACGACGGCGCAGAGTATGCCTACATCAGCTATGTGGAAAACGCCGACGGGACAGGCGGATTTTCCGCGACGGGCGTGAAGATCAACGGAAATACCGCGACCTTTACGGTTGAAAAAGACGGACTCACATTCACTGCGAAGGTGTCGAATATTGTAGTAACGCCGGATGTAGACTTCGGTATTCTCAAAGGTCTGCAAAAAGCGAATGCAACGGTGACCTTCGACGATGAGATCGAGCTGGAGTATGCGAAAGAATTCTTTTCCAGCACGATCAATATAGGAAGCGTCGACATCGCGCTGGGGACGACCCCGCTGAGCCTGAAGCTGAGCCTGGCTGTCAACATCGGTCTAAACGGCGAGGCAACGCTCACCTACAGTTCCTCGGTGGTCGCGAATGTGAATTACCAGAAGGGGAATGGCCTGAGTAAATCGGTCAGCAATAACGATGCGGAGATGGACTTCCACGCGCAGGTGACCGCGACTGCGGAGCCGACGGTCAAGGCGGAGCTCTGCTGCCCGAGCTGGGGGTTGGTGAATGTGAAAGTCACTTCCGGCGTTGTGGCGATCGCAACTGTGGATGTTGACCTGATGGGAGATGAGCCGGATTGTATTGACCTGTTTGCCTATGTGCCACTCCGGTGGACGGTCAATGAGGACGGCTGTGTGATGACCAGCATCAGCAGCAAACTGAAAGCCTCGGGCACGGTCTGGGGTTCAGATGACAGCCCCATCACCCTGCATTATCATTGGGAAGATCTGGTATTAGTGGACGCCTGTACCAGAGGAACCGGAGAGGAAGTGGTGACGGAGACGGTCGATGAGGATGGCGAACCCTACGACGAGTACACGCTCTTCGATTTTGAAGAGATTGTATTCGGTACGATCAAGGTCGCGACCTATTAGATCTCTTTGTATGAGGGCGAGACAGCGACGATCGGCGTGCAGTCCGTCCCGGATGGCTATAGCACTTCGGATCTCGTTTATACCAGTGAATCTGTATCGGTCTGCACGGTCAGCGGTACAACCGTGACGGCCGTGGGCGGCGGAAGCACACTGGTACGGATCTCTACGTCGGATGGGAAATTCAGCGTTACGATCGGCGTGGCCGTACTGGAGTCGTATAACGACACTTCCGGATTTACACCATTGGAGTAAAAAAAGAGCAGTGAGGATGCTGCCGATGTCTTCCGGCGGCATCCTCATTAAAAAGATATGGATATTAAATTAGAACAATTACTGACACAGAAAAGGGAGAGTGAATTTTATGAGAGCAATACATCATGTATGGCAGAAGCTTGCACTGTTTGCGGCTGCTGTCTGCCTGTTGTTTGCATCCTTCACAGTATATGCTGCGGACGCATCGGCGGTCAGCACGCTTGTCAGCGGAGGCAATATCTACGTCTATGTCAGCGGGATATCTGATATTCAGTCGGGTTCCACGGTGCAGATCGGAAACGTGCCCTGTGATACGGAAAATATTTCGGCAGGAACGGTCGCAAATTTGAACGTTTCCATGCGCACGATTATTCTGCTGGACAATTCGAAGTCCATCCCGAGCGGAAATCACGCGGATATACAGGAAATCCTGAACGGCCTGGTGGCGAACGCTCTGGAAAACGAACAGATCCGGATTGGCACCTTTTCCGATGATGTCGTGTATCTGTGTGACTTTACGAGTAATAAGGAAGAGCTGGCGGCGGTTGTAGAGGGAATTACCTACAATGATCAGGAAACCTATCTGAGCGATGTGCTGTACGATGTCATATCGGGTCTTGACTCTTCGGATGGAGTATATACAAGACTTCTCGTTATTTCCGACGGAGCGGATAACAAGACAATCGGATATACCAATGAAGAGCTTCGCAGCCTGATCGAAGACAATCCTTATCAGGCCTATACGATCGGCACGCAGGGAAGCAATAATTCTTCTGAACTGGAAACAATGTTCTCGTTTTCCAGGGCGTCGTCCGCGGACTATTTCCTGCTGGACGGAGAGACATCCAATGAGGAGATTATAACAGCCCTTCTGGAGGATCAGAATAATTTCTGCGTCCGGATCGTGCCGGACGAAAGCCTGAAGGACGGGAGTAATAAAAAGATCCTGCTTTCTCTGGTGACGTCAGAGGGAACAGTGGAGATCGTCACGAGCGCGGATATGCCCTTTGGCACGGGTACGGCGAGTACTGTCGTAGAGACGAAGGAGGAGCCGGAGGAAGAAGAGAAAGAGGAGGATACGGGTACGGATCTTCCCAGTCTGGAGCCATCTGGCACTGGCGAAGCGAAGGAAGAGAAAAAGGACGGCATTTCGCCGATTCTGATCGCCGTGATCGTGATCGTCCTTGTGATTGTTCTGGCGGCGGTGGTGCTGCTTGTTGTGCTGAAAAAGAAGAAACCCGATTTCGTAGAATCCGACAAAAAAGAAGAAGAGGACAAAAAAAAGTCGGAAGAAAAGAAAGCAGAAAAAGAGGAAGAACCGGAGGACAATACGGAGGACGACACAGTATTCGGAGGCAACGACAGGCCGGACAGTGGGACGCGCAAAGGAAACACAAAGTTCCTGTGGGGCGAACCGAAGGAAATGTATCTCCGCCTGAGTAATCTCGACAAGAACGGGATCATCTATGAAACGTCGATAAAGGCGCGGGCGTCCCGTGACGGTTCGGCGCCGGGGCATGTGATCCATATCGGCCGGAAGGACGCGGATATTGTGATAAAGGACGACAATTGGGTTTCCAAGTCCCACTGTGATATCACGGTGCGTGGGAAACTGCTCTATCTCAAGGACAATGATTCTCTGAACGGGACGTTTTACGGAAATGAGAGGGTACATGAGGAGATCCCGATTATCAGCGGCGGAACCATCAAGATAGGGCGTTACCATTACCGGGTCGATCTGATCGATTAAAACGAAAAGCCAGGTTGCGATCATGTAAACAGGTAGTTGAGGGAAAAACCATGCTGAATGAAAATACGAGACTGAACGACACCTACACGCTGAAGGAGAAGATCGGCTCCGGCGGCGGAGGTATTGTTTATAAAGCATATCACGAGCGTCTGCAAACTGATGTCGTCGTGAAAAAGGTTCGTGAGCGGGTCAAGGGAAAGCTGGAGGGTCGGGCGGAGGCCGATATCCTGAAGCAGATGAAGCACACCTATCTGCCCCGTGTCTATGATTTCCTGGAGATCGACGGAGAGATCTACACGGTCATCGATTACATACCGGGCAGGAGTCTGGACAAGGAGCTGGAGGAAAATGGGCGCTTCTCCCAGAGCCGGGTACTGAAGTGGTCGCTGCAGCTCGCGGAGGCGCTGTCCTATCTGCACAGTCAGAAGCCGCCGATCATACACAGCGATATCAAACCGGCCAACATCATGCTGACCCCGGAGGATAATATCTGTCTGATCGACTTCAACATTTCGCTGGCCTTTGACCGCGATATGAGAAATTCAGTCGGTATCAGCGGAGGGTATTCGCCACCGGAGCAGTACCACGATATGGGATCTTACCAGAAGTCCGTGGCGGTGGACACCGAGACGACGGCGGATACCGAGACGACGGCGGATACCGAGACGGCTGTCGCGGCGGATACCGAGACAGTCGCGGCGACGGAACCGGCCTCCGGGACAGAGGTGGCCGCGACGATGGGTACGGTTCCTGAAACGGAGCTGGCAGCGGCGGGATGTGTCTCTGCGCATACCGCGTCCACGGAGCATACCGTCACGTCTGCGGTGACAGCCACGGAGAGCGTGATCGAGAGCATGGTCGGACAGGGAATTGACGCCAGATCGGACATTTACAGCCTGGGAGCGACGATCTATCATCTGCTGACCGGCATCAGGCCGAGCCGCGATTTTGAGAAAATCGTACCCATCAGCCAGTGCGACGTAGAGCTCAGCGAGGGTTTCATCCACATCATCGAGAAGATGATGGAGATTCTCCCGGAAAAGCGCTACCAGGACGGAAACGAGCTCCTCTACGCGCTGCAGCATATCTATGAGCTGGATTCGGAATACCGTGCGTACCGCAGGAGCAGGAGAAACCGGAAGATTGGGATCGCCTGCCTGTATCTCGCGGGAGCGGTGCTGATCGGGGTTGGCAGCATTACCCTGAATAACGAGCGGAATCTCAACTATAACGAGCTGGTGACGACCGCTGACAGCGCGATCGATGCGGGAGAATACGAGACGGCGCGGGCTGCCATCCTGGAGGCGGAGGAGCTGATACCGGCGCGGGTGGAAGCCTACAGCAAGGAGGCGCTGCTGCTCTATCAGCAGGGAGCCTACGAGGAATGCATCAGTTATACGGAGGGTATTTTACAGGATGCGCCGTATAAGCTCTCGGACAGTGAGAACGCTCTTGGCGATTTCTATTATATCCTTGGAAACGCGTATCTCGAGACGGAGAATTATTCCAACGTGGTCCTGAATCTGGGCAACGCGATTTCCGTCAACGGGCAAAACAGCCTGTATTACAGGGACTTCGCCATTGCGCAGGCCAAGACGGGAAATACGGACGCGGCGCAGGTGGCGCTCGAGAACGCGGTGCTCCTTGGTCTGGGAGAGGATTCGATCTACATCGTACGGGGAGAGATCTCCTATGCGAAGTCCGCGTATGAGGAGGCGGAAAGCTATCTTCTGCAGGCGATCACTGCTGCGGAGGACGACAGCCTGAAGAGACGCGCGGTGCTGCTGTGCGACAAGGCATACCGGGCTTTGGGCAGTGAGTATCTCGACACGGAGATCAGCTTTCTGGAGAGCTATGTGGATCAGTATACCGGCACCTCCACGGCGATGAACCTGACCGAACGCCTGGCGGACGCCTATGTAAGAAAAGCGGAGTCGGACGAGGCGGAGTCTGACATCTGGTACGAAAAGGCGTTGGCTTGCTTCCAGAGCCTCTACGGCAGCGGCTATTCCACGATCCAGATGATGGAGAATATCACGGTGATCTATCAGCAGTTGGACAAATTCGAGGAGGCGGAAGCCGTGCTGCTCCAGATGGTCGAACAGTATCCGGACAGCTACGAGGGCTATAAGCGACTTGCCTACCTGGAAGCCGACGAGCAGCAGGAGAAGGGAAATACCGATCGCAGCTATGAAAAGATGCAGGAATATTACGAGAAAGCGAAGGAGCTGTATGGCGATGGGGACGATGACCAGGAGATGCAGATGTTGAATCTGATGATACAGGAACTTGAGGAGGGAGGATGGCTGTGAGGAGGAAACACCCCGGCCCCGAGAGCGGAATGCGTGAGGAGAGAAAATCAACGGGTCGGAAGAAAAAAATTGTGATCTTTGTGCTTGCTGTGGCGGCGCTGGCCGTGATTCTGGCGGTACTGTTTACCCTGTTCAGAAAAAGCACGAAGATCGTGACGGAATATCTGGAACTGGGCGAGAACTATATGGATGAACTGAATTATGAAGAGGCTGTCGTTGCTTTTCAGGAGGCGATTCGCCTGGATCCGAAAAACACAGACGCGTCTCTGGGTCTGGGTCGCGCCTATGAGGGAGCCGAGGAGTATGAGCAGGCGGAGGCCGCTTACCTGTCGTCCATCGACAGAGTTTCAGACTGTGGCGATCTCTATGAAGCGCTGGCCGAATTGTATATCCGCCTGGACCGGCTGGAGGACGCGGAAGCGCTTCTTGAGGAGGCGGTTTCGCAGACGGACGATGAGGACGTGATGGCACTGTATGAGAAGACGCAGCCGCAGCCGCCCACAGCGTCCCTCGCGCCGGGGACCTATGATACCTGGCAGAGGCTGGAACTGAGTTCCGCGTACAGCAGCGAAATCATTTACTATACCACAGATGGGAGCGAGCCGGGAGAGGACTCTTCCATGTATCAGGAGCCCATCATCCTGCCCGCGGGCAAAACCGTCATTCAGGCAAAGGTGGTGAACGACCGGGGCTACGAGAGCGAAGTTGCCACGTATGAGTATATGATCGACAGGGACGCGCAGGAGATTACATTTACGGACGAGGTTATGGAGCGCGTGGTCAGGACGAAGCTGAACATCTGGAATACGCCTATCACGGACGAGGACGTGGCCACGATCCAGTCTCTCACGATCGTGGGAGATTATTTCGAGGACTCCGAGGAAAGCCTCTCGGGGATAAACTTTACGGAGGAATGATACGAGATATATGGGAGCGTCTATGCCGAGACGGGAGCTCTGCAGAGCCTTGCGGATCTGCAGTACATGCCCTTCCTCATGGAACTGAATATTGCCTATCAGGAAAATCTGTCGCTCGAGGGGATTGAGGCATGCACGGAGCTGAGAGAGCTCTCCCTTCTGAACGACGGCCTGTCTTCCATCGAGGAGCTGCAGTCGCTGAGCTCCCTGGAGCGCCTGAGCTTTGGCTGGAATCGCGTGAGCGATCTGACGCCGCTCGCAGGGCTTACCGGCCTGACGAGCTTAAGCTTCTGGGGAAATCGCGTGAGCGACCTGACGCCGCTGGCGGGACTTGGCAGTCTCGGCTATCTGGATTTTGCCAAAAATCAGGTGTCCGATATCAGCGCACTTTCGGAGATGACAGAGCTCAGCGCTCTGTGGATGTATGGAAATCAGGTGTCCGACCTGACGCCGCTGGCGGGGCTTACAAATCTGGAGGTCCTGATGTTCCGCGATAATCCGGTGACGGATCTGACTGTATTTCAGTCCATTTACCCGAGGCTGACCAGGACGGACGTGTCCCGGAAAGGAGGGGAAGGGCTATGAAGAAAATAATAACAGGCAAAAAGATGGCAATCCTTCTGCTGGCTCTGATTCTTCTGGCGGTGGGCGGATTCAGCGGCTGGCGCATGCTGCGGAAAAAGGAAACCCTGAAAAATGAGAACTATATTGCCAGCAATTTCCTGGAAATGGGGCTGTATCCGAAGGGGCGCAGCATCGCATCGCAGGCGCTATCGACCAGCCCGAACGATATCTCCCGCCAGCTGATTCTGCTGAGCTTCTGCTATGAGGAAGACTTTGAGAACGCGCTGTCCTATGGGGAGAAGTATCTGAAAAAGAGCGGCGCGGTTCTGACGGATGAGATATACCAGTATGCGCTGGAGGCAGAGTCCTCGGGCGCGGATACCGTCCAGTTGCTCCTGCTCCACAATAAGGTCAAGGAGCAGATTCAGATATCCACAGGGAATTCCGTGCATGTGAGCGCGGTGCAGGACATCCTACAGATGGAGTCCGGGGAGGACGCTGATACTCTTTCCGAGAATCTGGAACTGCTGGAGGGCGCGAACGACGCGCTGTCCCTGAAAGCGAAGGCATACGGCAACGCCCTGCTGGGAAATACCACGCAGGCCGCGTCTTACGCGACACAGCTCGTACAGGCGGACAATTCGCTGTCCAACCAGACAGCCGCAGCCAACGCGATCGTAGCTGCCTATTCGACCGTCGGAGTCAGCGAGGACGATGCGGAGATGCTGGCGCTCACGCAGAAAGCGCAGGAGCTGTCGGAGAAGATCTACGAGCTGGAAGAACAGCTTTCGGAGCTGACCAGAAATGGAAAGAATACGGAGAGCGTCGATAAAAAGCTGGAGAAAGCCAATGAGCAGCGGGAAGAGGTCTACGAGGAAATCAGCGCGCTTCCTGCCCGGAGGGCGTTAAACTATATGGAAGCCAATAAGCCGTGGAAGGATCAGGCAGGCTACTGGATCCAGCTGGCGAGGCTTTACTATCTGATGGGCGAGGAGGATACGGCGCAGGAGTATATCAACCGCGTCCTGAGCGAGAGCATCAGCGGGGAGGATACCGGCTATCTGGGGCCGGATATCTCGAAGCTCCTGAGCGCCTATGATACCGTCTCCGGAACGGAGAGCGGGGGGGCAGGATTCGAGCCTGACTCTGGAGCAGGCGGCGGAGGCTGTCAACTATGGGCTCACGCAGGGCTTCGTGACGAATGATACGATTTATGGTGGATTTATGGACTTCCTCGTGCAGACCGTGCGGGAGTACCGAGAAGTGCTGGTGATCAGCCGCATGGACGCCCGCGAATTTCCGCAGATCGACGTGTATTTGACGACCGATCTGGAGGATGGGCTTGCCTTGGA
The DNA here is from genome assembly GCA_021202815.1 of Lachnospiraceae bacterium. Classification (GTDB taxonomy): domain Bacteria; phylum Bacillota; class Clostridia; order Lachnospirales; family Lachnospiraceae; genus Hominiventricola. The sequence continues at coordinate 10,598 of JAJQCG010000224.1, forward strand.
AAAGGAGGATCTTGCTGTATACGAGATGGGCGTGGAGATCACGGATTTTGAACTGATTGATCTATCCGGGGCGGAGCAGGAGCTGTCAATCTGTTTCGTGATGGATGTCAGCGGGAGTATGGAGGGGACCGCACTGGAGAACGCAAAAAGCGCTGCAGGCAATTTCCTGGCCATGCTGGAGGGCAGCGAGGTGCAGGTGGGTCTGGCAACCTTCTCAAACAGCGCGCAGATCGTGTCGCAGCTGACGGAATCCACGGGAATTCTCTCAAGGGGAATTGACAGTCTGTATGCGGACGGCGGAACCAGCATCGCCAGCGGCCTGAAAATGGGAATTGAGGTTCTGCAGAGCGCCACAGGGCTTCCGGTCATCATTCTCCTCTCAGATGGAGTCGACGGCGACGCCGAGCAGATCGAAGCGGTCAAGACGCAGCTCCAGAATCAGGGAATCACCGTCTATGCGGTCGGAGTCGGAGGCGCGGATGGGGAGTACCTTCAGGGGATCGCGGACGCGACGGGCGGCATTTATATCAACGCGGAAGATTCCTCCAACCTCGGAGCGGTCTACCGCCAGATCAGCCAGTACATTATGCAAGGCTATATGCTACGTCTGACGGTCACAGAGGATTCGGATAATTACGAGAGGAATGTGAAAGTGCAGTGGAAGCAGGAAGCCTATGACAAGGTATACTATACCGTGGGCGTGTCCGAAGAGGATATTCTGCTGGAAGAGACAGAGGGAATCAGGACGGATTTCTACGTGAGTGGTCTCGGAAACTCAACGTACAATTGAAACAATTCTGAAAAATTAAGG
>JAJQCG010000082.1 GCA_021202815.1 Lachnospiraceae bacterium
ATTCTGGTGATGTTGATTCTGCCGCAGCTTCTCTATGTGTTTGACCCGCTGATCGGGAAGACCTGGAGGAAACGACGGATTTCCATCGGCGGCGAAGAAGGGAGGGCGAAGTCATGAGAAGGACGAAACGAAGTTTACGGTGGATGGCGATACTGCTCACGGCTGTGCTTCTTTTTCAGAGCTCCGGCATCACGGCGTTTGCCGCGGGGGATGTGGTCGTCATCGACAGCGCGGAGGATCTGGTGTTGCTTGCGGACAACTGTCGAAAGGAGAGCTATTCCACCGGGAAGACCTTCCGGCTGGAGGCTGATATCGACCTGGCCGGGTATGAGAACCTGTCAATTCCGGTTATGAACGGGAGCTTCGAGGGCGGTGGACACACGATCAGCGGGCTGAAGCTGACGGAGGAAATGTCGGACTATGGTCTGTTTCGCTATGTGGGGGAGAACGGGAGCATTCGCAACCTGACCGTGGAGGGCGAGGTGCTGGGCGGCGACGGACAGGAGCACATCGGCATTCTCGCGGGCAGCAGCGCGGGGACGATCGAGAACTGCGTGAGCCGGGGAACGCTGAACGGGGAGACATCCGTGGGCGGTATTGCAGGCGTCAATGAGGAGAGCGGCGTGATTTCCCGCTGTACAAACGAGGCGCAGGTGGATGGAAAGATGGAGACCGGCGGGATCGCGGGGACGAACGAGGGCAGCATCAGCGACTGCCGGAATACGGGACTTATCAATACCAGCCAGAAGGTGGCAAAAAGCCTGAACGGGAGCAGCGACAGCATCAGCGTCTCGCTCTCGGGGGCGGTGACCGGCCTCACCTCCGACGACCGCGCGAACCGGACCGGCGGGATTGCGGGAAGCTCCGCGGGGAGCGTCGCCTACTGTACAAACGAGGCGGTGATCGGACATAAGCGGCTGGGCTCGTCCACCGGCGGCATCGTCGGCTGGCTGAGCGGCAGCCTGTCGTATTGCGAAAACACGGGGACGATTTACGGCCATAAGAGCGTGGGCGGCATCGTCGGCGTGCTCGAACCGCACGAGGAGACCGCTTACAACACCGATTACGGGCAGACGCTAGAGGAGCAGCTGGATGAGCTGGATGCACAACTGGACGCGCTGCTGGATACGGCCGATGCTCTGGGCGACCATCTGTCCGACAACATGGATGTGCTGTCGGAACGGATGGATGTGCTGCGGGAGTCCCTGCGCGTGTATATGGACGATTACGGCGAACTGCTGGAGGAGAGCAGGGATAGCATCGACGAGCATACCGGCGCGGTGAGCGACACGCTGGACGGCATGCAGTACGGCCTGCGCATGGAGGAGATCAGCGCCGCGGGTACGCAGATTTCGTCGAATATCCAGAAGATGGAGGAGCTTTTCGCGAAGCTGCTGCAGGAGGTGGAGCAGGGAGACCCGGATCCGGACGCTCTTGAACAGTATCTGGAACAGTTCTCATCATTGGGACAGGACGTCAGCGAGCAGATGAGCGCCCTGTCGGAAACGCTGAGTGCGCTGCAGGGAGATGCGCAGGAAATGATCTCCGATGTGAAATCCATCGTGAGCAGTCTGAACAGCCTGGCGGGGGAGCTTGGAGATACCATGGACGATTTCGCGGATGAGATGGAGGTCATGACGAACGATCTGCAGCAGAAGTCCGACCGGATATCCGACCAGCTGAGCGCCACGGTGGATACGCTGGAATCGGATCTGGACGAAACGGGCGACGGTATCGGCAGGATAAAGACGCAGCTTGGCACGATCCGGGCTACGGTCTCCGGCGCCATTGACGAACTGAAGGAGCGGATCGAGGATGGAAACGTCTATGTAGATGTGTCTGAGCTGGCGGACAGCAGCGTGGGCGACGGAAAAATCATCTCCTGTGAGAATGCAGGAGAGCTGTATGCGGACGGACAGGGCGGCGGTATCGTCGGGACGATTTCCAAAGAGAGCGCGCAGCAGGCGACGCTGTGGCTCTTTGAAGACAGCGACGGAGAGGATGACGAGGAAGAGGAGAGCGGCAGTCTCACACGTCATCTGCTGGCTGTGGTATCTGGCAGCGTGAACACCGGCGATGTGACGATCAGCGGCGACTACGCGGGCGGCGTCGTGGGAAAAGCGGACTACGGGATGGTCGCGGAGAGCGAAAATTACGGGGACGTCACCGCGGACGGCGGAAGCTATGCGGGAGGGATCGCAGGCCGCTCCGAAAATCTCATCCGTGACTGCTGCATACTGGGCGGGGTCAGCGCAGATTCCTGTGTGGGCGGCGTGGCCGGGCGCGGGGAGGATATCCGCGGCTGCTATGTGTGCTCGTATCTGGATATAGAAGAATCGGTGAAGGCCTGCGGAGCCGTGGCGGGAAGCGCGGATGGAGATGTGGAGGAGAATCATTTCGTGGAAAACGGCTGGGGCGCGGTGGACGGCGTCACGCGCGACGCGCAGGCGCTGGGTATGTCCTACGAGTCCCTGATGGAGCTGAAAGACATGCCGGAACATTTCACGGAATTTACCATCCGTTTCCTGGACGGGGATGAGGTGATCTGGGAGCAGAGCTTTTCCTATGGAGAGGAGCTCTCCGAGGAGGAATATCCCTCGCTTCCGGAGTCGGAGGACGGTTATGTGTACTGGGAGGAGAAGGAGCTCAGTCCCATTCACCGGAATGTGACGGTCCATGCCGTATACCGCGCCTTCATCCCTTCCCTGACGGCGGGAGAGACGGACGGGAAGAGCACGCTCCTGCTTGGCGGTGAATTTTATCCGGACTCCGTGCTTGCCGTGCGGGAGGCGACAGAGGAGGAGACGGAGAATGCGGCGGCAAATCTGGGACTTGACAGAATATTTCAGAAATATGATGTCAGAGGCGTCTACTACTATGAACTGTCGCAGGCGGAGGAAGTGCGGGAGCAGGCCGTAGTGAGAGTCCTGAATCATAGCTCGCTCTCCGACAGTATGCTGACGATGAATGAGAGCTTCGAGACAGTCGGGGAAGTGCAGGAGGCGGACGTCGTAGGGGATTATCTCTCTGTCAGCACGCAGATCGGCAGCAGCGGCTATATCGTCGTCCTTGACAGAGTCAATTACGGGATGGCCGCGCTGGGCGTACTGCTGATCGTTCTGGCGGTAACGGGGACTGTGGTGCTGGTGACACGCAAAAAGAAGAAAAAGAAGGCGGCGAAGTAAACTTGGTAATAACAAAGGGGGAATATGCTCCGGCATGTTTTCGGAAAGCGAAAGGAGAGACGTGAAGATGGAACTTTTGAAACAGATCCGCTGGAATATGGGGGTGAATGCCCTGCTGACGATACTGATCGGTATTCTCTTTATTGTCAATCCGGGAGGAACCACCGCGCTGATCGCCACAGTCGCGGGGATTGCGATTCTGGTGATGGGGATTACGGACGTGATCCGTTATTTCACATCAGGAGGCTATGGCTTCCTGTACGGCAGCCTGTCCGCGGGAATCATGAAATGTGTGCTCGGCCTTTTTATTCTGACGCATACAGCGACAGTGATTACGCTGCTGGCATATCTGATCAGCATCTTTATTATCATCAGCGGCGTGAACAGCCTGGAGGGAGCGATGCAGCTCCGGAGGGGCGGCGTGCGCGGCTGGGGCGTCAATCTGGCGCTGGCAGTGGCCTTCATTGCCATAGGCGTGCTCATCCTAATCTTCCCGATTGACGCGGCGTCTTCGATGATGGTGCTGGTCGGCGTCATCCTTGTGGCGGACGGCCTGTCCGGTCTGTTTACCGCGCGTCGGATGAGAAAGATCGCAAAGAGTTATGAAGACCAGATAAAGAATATTCAGGACGAGATCAATGGAAATATTATTGATATGTGACGACACAAATGTTAAGGCTGACGCAAAATCATGCGTCGGCCATTTTTTTTATCACATATACTGTCTATCCCCCCTGTTTCATAAAGCAGTTCATATGACAGATTTTTCTCTTTCCCGGCCAGTTCTTCCATTTGCCCCCTTTTCCTTTCTCCGTATTTCTCTTTATACAATAATGAGAGATGCGGGTAAAGAATGGAAAAGAAAATAAGGACGGTCGGATCAGCGGTGAAAAATCGTGTCAAAAATCTCCTTTAACCTTTCTTTCTCATCATACTTCCCGCCACAGCAGCTCCAGTCGAGTGCAACGCCGATGATGGCTGCGGTATAGGCTTTGAACGCGCCTTCGGGATCAAGATTGTGGCTGATTTCCCGGTCTGTCTGTGCCTGCCGGATCAGATCGAGAATCATGTGTGAGTAACTCCTGTGGAAGAATCCGGCGTTTTGAGTGCGATAGGGAGAAAAATAACGCAGGTCGTTGTGCAGAGCGTCCTCGATGATGAGCGATCTCAGCAGCGAAGGCGACAGGCTGATCGTGATGTCGATGCTGTATTCATACACCTTCCAGAGCTTTTCTCTGGCGCTTTTGAGCGTGATGATATCAGGAAGAATTATGGACACATCATGAAACATCTGATCGTAATAATAGAAGACGATATCATATTTCGATTTAAAATGGTAATAAAAGGTTCCTTTTGTAATGCCGCACTGCCGGCAGATCTCGTTGACCGAGACCTGCTCATATCCTTCATTTTTAAACAGTTTAATTGCTGTATTCAGGATGGTTTCTCTGGTGTTTTTCATTTTTAGACTCCTTCTGAAAATTTATCTTTAATATTGTACCACGGTATAATAAAAATTAAAATAGAGTTTGACCTTAGATGGGTCGTTATATTATTATCAAAGTATCAAATAGACTCTGACAAAGGAGGAAATAATATGGGTAAGTATGATTGTTTATTCCAGCCTATGAAAATTGGCGGAGTAGAGATCAAAAACAGGATCGTGATGGAACCGATGGGGATTCACAGCCATCGTCTCGTAAATGAGGACGGAAGCTTTACGGAGGATGGAATCACCTACTATGAGACGATTGCAAAGGGCGGAACGGGCCTCGTCATCACAAGCGCGATGCCGGTGAACGCGAACTTTGACCGCTCGAAGGGGAGCAAGGCATCCATGGATCTCGCGGGAGAGGAATTCGTTGAGAACACAAAGAAGATGGCAGCGCGTCTTCACTCTCACGGAACGAAGGTATTCATGCAGTTGTCCGCGGGCGCAGGCCGGGTGCTTCCTGCGTTTATCGCGGAGGGGGAACCGATCGCGCCGAGTGACGGACTGCCGAATTTCTGGGATCCGAGCACGAAGCATCGGGCGCTGACCAGGGAAGAAATCCAAGACTACATTGATAAATTTGGTCAGGCGGCGAAAACCGCCATGGATGCGGGCGTAGACGGCGTGGAGATTCACGCGATCCACGAGGGTTACCTTCTGGATCAGTTCACGCTCACGTTCTGCAACAAGAGAACTGATGAGTACGGTGGAAGTCTGGAAGGCAGATTGCTGTTCGCAAAGCGGATCGTGGAGTCCATCAAGGCTGCGTGCGGAAAGGAGTTTCCGGTCAGCATGCGCTACAGTGTCCGCTCCTTCATGAAAGGCTTTAACGACGGCGCGGTTCCGGGAGAGGATTTCGTGGAAGTGGGTCGCGATCTGCAGGAGGGAATCGAGGTCGCAAAGCTGCTGGAAAGCTATGGTTATGATTGCCTGAATGCGGACAATGGAACCTATGATTTCTGGTGGTTCCCGCATCCGCCGGTTTACATGCCGGAAGCCTGCAACCTGAAGGAAGCGACGGAAATCAAGAAGCATGTGTCCATACCGGTGATCTGCGCAGGAAGAATGGAGAATCCGGATACCGCTCTTGACGCAGTCAGTTCCGGAAAAGTGGACGGTATCGGTATGGCGAGGCAGCTCCTGGCGGATCCGATGTGGCCGACCAAACTGCAGCAGGAGGAGCCGGACGACATTCGTCCCTGCATCGCCTGCCATGCCGGATGCCTGAACCGGATTTTCAAAGGCCAGGACATCTGCTGCGCGCTGAATCCCGCGGCGGCCAGAGAGAAGCAGTATGCGCTGATCCCGGCGGAAAAGCCAAAGAAAGTACTCGTAGTCGGCGGCGGTATTGGCGGTATGGAGGCCGCAAGGGTCTGCGCGATTCGTGGTCATCAGGTGACCCTGTGCGAGAAGACGGACAGGCTGGGCGGTATGTTTATCGCGGCGTCGAATATGAGCTTCAAAGCTTCTGATAAGAGGCTGATCAAATGGTATGAGAAGCAGATGCAGGATCTGCCGATTGATGTGAGGATGAAGACGGAAGCGACGGACGAGATGATCGCAGAGCTGAATCCGGATGTCCTCTTTATCGCGATGGGCTCTACGCCCCGTATGCTGCGAATCCCGGGCGCAGACAGTGCTTATGTCCTGAACGCGGTAACGGCGCTCAACGAACCGGAAAAAGTTGCGGGCAACCGAATCGTGATTATAGGCGGCGGCCTGACCGGTTGTGAGATTGCCTATGAATATGCGAAAATGGGCAGGCAGGTAACGATCCTTGAGGCGCTCGATCAGTACCTGAACGTTGATATTGCGGCGGCGAATAAGAATCTTCTGCTGGCGCTTCTGAAATATACCAACGTTACCGTGCATACATCAGCAAAAGTAGTGAGTCTGGAAGACAATAAGGTATGCTTCCAGATCGGTGAGAAGACAGAAGAAATTGCGGCGGATACCGTCATTGTCAGTATCGGCTACATTTCGGATGCAGCAGTCAGCGCACCGGAGGGGAGAGAGGTTTATACAATCGGCGACGCGGGTAAAGTATCGAATCTGCTTGGTGCGGTCTGGTCAGCCTATGAGGCGGCTATGAATGTCTGAAGCTTCTGAGATACAGGAACATCTAAGCGATACAAGCACACGAAAAGGAGCCATTCCGAGAAATCTGGCTCCTTTTCATATTCACGGAAACCGCCAGCTTGATCAGCTGTCTGCGTGTCGGCGTCTCTGCACCAGCTTTACCAGCTCCACGATCGGGATGACGAGTACGCCCAGCAGGATCGCGACGAGATATTCGGAGAGCTCGACGCTCGTGAACTCGAAGGCCGCCGCGAGTACCGACACCTCGCAGACCAGCGTGGTGGCGACGAGCGAGCCGAGGGCAGCGCCGAGCAGCAGCTTATTCTGCGAGCCGAGCCGGAAGATACTCTGGCGCTGGGAGCGCATGTTCAGGCTGTGGAAGATTTCCGCCATCGACATTGCGAGAAAGGCCATTGTGGTGCCGTCCGCGCGGTTTGCGCTCCATAATATGCGGCTCCGCCTTCTCTGCGCCGAGCGCCAGTGCCGGGAAGCAGTCGGTTACAAGATTGATCCAGAGCAGATGAACCGGTTTCAGGATGGTAAATCCCATCAGCGTCGCAAAGAAGATGCTTAAGACCTCACTCATATTCGAGCCGAGCAGGAACTGGATGGCCTTGCGGATATTGTCGTAGATACGCCGTCCTTCTTCCACCGCGCTGACGATGGTGGCGAAGTTGTCGTCGGCCAGAATCATGTCCGCCACATTCTTCGTCACGTCGGTTCCCGTGATGCCCATGCCGACGCCGATATCCGCCGACTTGATGGACGGGGCGTTGTTCACGCCGTCGCCGGTCATCGCTGTCACATAGCCGTCGCCGCGCCAGGCGTTCACGATGCGCGTCTTCTGCTCCGGCTGCACGCGGGCGTAGACGCTGATATTTTGAAACTCTTTTGCAAAGGTTTCGTCGTCCATGGCCGCAAGCTGCGTACCGGTGACAGCATAGGTTCCGTCCGCGATGATTTCCAGTTCCTTCGCGATCGCTGTTGCGGTGTCGATGTGGTCGCCGGTGATCATGATCGGGCGGATGCCGGCTCTGCGGCACTCCTGGATCGCGTCCTTCACTTCGGGACGAACCGGATCGATCATGCCGCAGAGACCGACAAAGCAGAGCTCCTGTTCGAGCGTCTCCGGCTCATGATCGGTCGGTTCGCTTTCCCACAGCCGCTCAGCGCAGGCCAGCACCCGCAGCGCCTTGTCCGCCATGGCTTTGTTCGCGGAGAGGATGGCAGCACGATCTTTTTCGGTCATTTGCACCGTCTTTTCGTCTTTCCGATAATACGAGCACTTCGGAATCACCATATCGACGGCGCCCTTGGTGAACTGGACGATGCCGTCCGAAGTCTGATGCACCGTGGACATTATCTTGCGGCCGGAGTCGAAGGGAGCCTCTCCGCAGCGCGGATACTGTTCCTTCAGCATATTTTTAGGCAGGCTAACCTTGTTCGCCCAGGCCACCAGCGCGGCCTCCGTCGGCTCGCCGGTCACTTCGCCGCCCTCGCTAAGCTCCGCGTCGCTGCAGAGCGCCATGCCGGAGGCCAGCCGCGCCTGGTCATCGCCGTACATATCGACGACGGTCATTTTATTCTGTGTCAGCGTACCGGTCTTGTCGGAGCAGATGACCTGCGCGCAGCCCAGCGTTTCTACCGCGGTCTGACGACGGATGATGGCGTTCCGCTTTGACATATTGGTGACGCCGATGGAGAGGACGACCGTCACGACCGCCGCCAGTCCTTCCGGGATCGCCGCCACCGCGAGCGATACCGCGATCATAAAGGAGTCGAGAACCAGATCGACAGACAGGCTGCCCGCGCGGATGATCTGGACGGCGAAGACGACCACACAGATAATCAGTACCAGCCAGGTCAGGATTTTTGAGAGCTGGTTGAGCTTGATCTGCAGCGGCGTGAGTCCCTCCTCCGCCTGGGAGAGCGCGTCGGCGATCTTGCCCATTTCGGTATCCATACCGGTTGCGGTCACGATTGCCTTTCCTCTGCCGTAGACGACGGTGCTGCCCATGTACAGCATGTTTTTACGGTCGCCGAGGGAGACATCCTTCTCGCCTTCTTTTAATTGAATGATATCAATAAACTTCATGACCGGCACGGATTCGCCGGTCAGCGCGGATTCTTCCACTTTCAGGCTGGCGCTCTCAAGGATGCGGGCGTCCGCGGGCACCGCGTCGCCGGCTTCCAGCAGGATGACGTTGCCTATGACCAGATCCTCATTATAATGACGGAAATTCCGGACTGCACGGGTCATTTGTCGACGTTTGGTAAGAATTTCGGCACAAAACTGAAAATGTAACACTTTTGGACAAACAGGCAAAAATGTGACCTTGCCATGGAGCGCAAAATAGATTAACATGGCATTAAAATGAATTGCTTTACAGAGAAAGGAATTGGCGTGGATGGCAGACAGCATGTCCCGCATTTTGATCGAAACCATTGTCAGGAGAACGCTGAAGGATTTAAAGGACTCCCCGGAGCGCAGCATCCGAAACCTTGTCGATATGGCTCTGAGCTCTTCGGAGGGACGTTTTCAGCGCTCTTTTTTCTCGGTTGCGGAAACGATGCTGAAAAATGAAAACAGCGCTTACTACGATATCATAAAGGACACGGTCGCCAATGTCGAGACGGAACGTATTCTGCAGTTTGGAATGAACCTCGGCTATAACAGTTGCACCGAGGGAGCGGAAAAAATCCGGAAAAAAGAGGCCGCAGGCGGCTTCAATATTCCCTGGACGATTTCTATGGATGTCGATATGAAAAAAATCATGGAAGATCCAGAATGCTATGATGCCGTTCTCACACAGGGAAAAAAGCTCGGCATATACACCTGGATGCTGCGCGTGCATGGATTGCTGCAGGAGGTTCTGCCTCTGATGCGAAGGCATACGGACTGTGCGTTTGTTCTGTTCTGTGAACCTTCCGATCTCACCCCGGCCTTTCTGGACTGCATGACGGATGTCAGGCACCTGATGCTGGCCGTCCGTTATGACGAGAATGCCGGAGACGTGTACAGTCAGCTACGAAAAAGACAGTTTTTCTATTCTGTGTTTTTTGTATATAGGGAAAAAGACGCGGAAAGCATTGTCAGCGGAGATCTGTTCTACAGTACGGAACAGCTGCATCCGGTTTTCACTGCGGTTTTTCCCGATGCGACCTGCCCGCAGGAGGCGCGTGATCGGGTATACAGCGCAATCAGTGGATTTCATACAGAACAGGACTTTCAGACCCTGCCGCTGGATATGGTTCAGGATATTCGCTACATCGACAGTGTGATCTCAGGCGATGACTGCCTTGTCAGCTTTGATGCGGATGGCAGACTATATTCCCGACAGGAGAAAGAGAAATCTTTGAATATGTTTGAACAGCCGCTGGAGGATATCCTGCGTCAGGCATTTTCCAAAGATTCTGAGGCCCCGGGCGCATAGACAGCCGAGATATTTCCCACCATGCCGCGCAGGATGGATACAAATTCCTCGGCGGGAATATCATCCTTTCCAAGAAACCAGCGCTTGAGCGAGCAGAGTAGTCCGTCCGCAACAAAGTAAATACAGATCGGATGAATCGTCTCGCTGCCCCAGATCGTCTGCAATCGATTTTGAATCATGGGGGACAGAAGCTCCTCGAAATGAGCAGAGAAGGAGTTCTGTCCCTCGATTATCAGCACTTTCCGATAAAAATCACGGTTCTCGTAGAGATAGCCGCACAGAAGCTCCATAAAGGCCCAGGCGTCCTTCGGTTCCTTTTTTACAATCGCAATAAAATTTTCATCGAAAATCCAGGCAGCCAGGTCGTATTTGTCCTTGAAATGATAGTAGAAGCTCTTGCGGCTCATCCCATATCTTTCACAGATCTGAGCCACCGTGATTTTCTCGAAAGGCACCTCCTGCATCAATTCTGTAAGAGCTCTGGCGTATGCCTGCTTTGTGATGTTGGAATAAGACATGATACACTGCTCCCTTAATTAGTGCAAATCTTAGCAGAAATCCTGCTTTTTTTCAAGAGTCAAAGGTGACAAAATAAAATATTTGTTCCAAATTGGCGCAAAATAAACTTTCCAGTAAAATTTGGAACAGGACAGGTAATCAGCTTCTTCAGAAAATCTGCATTTTCTTTCGTATAATCTAAAAGGGTCGGGTATAAATTTTTCTTATATCCAGACATTCCTTTTTTCAATTATCGGTAAAAAAACGTGTGTGTTAAGATGATGCTATCTTATTATACCGACAGATGGGGAGAGGCAAATGGATTACGGAATCGAGACGCAGTGTATCTATGGAAATGGAGAACATTTTGATGGCGACCGCACCGGCGCGGTGAGCTTTCCGATTTATCAGACAGCAACTTTCGCACACCCGGAGGTGGGGCAGAGCACCGGCTACGACTACAGCAGGCTGCAGAATCCCACGAGGGAGCGGCTGGAGCAGGTGGTGGCGGCCCTGGAGCGGGGCGTCGACGCGAAGGCCTTTACAAGTGGAATGGCGGCGATCGCTGTGCTGACCGAACTGTTCCGTCCCGGTGACCATT
>JAJQCG010000163.1 GCA_021202815.1 Lachnospiraceae bacterium
TCCTGTTTGCTCACCAGAGGAAATCAGCTATGCTGATTTCTCAGCTCGCACTCTGAACCCAGTGTAACATAGCTGTTTTCGCTTTTCAATCGCTAAACTTTTTCAATCACACAGCTGTATTTCTTTGTCTTCCTGTCATAGTTTATCCCGACCAGGAGTAAATTTCCAAAATATTTTTTCAGATCCCCGTCATACCGTTTTTCGTGAATCTGTCTGATCGCGGCATCCGCCTCCCGATTATACTTCAGCTCTATCAGCATAGCCGGTTTATTCGTATCTTTCCCGGGAAGAAACATGAGATCCGCAAAGCCCTTTCCTCCAGGGAACTCAGGGACAATCTTATAAAATCTTCTTGCCGTATAATACGCAATCATGATCGCGCTGCTCAGAGAAGCCTCGTTGTTATATTGTAAAACTGAGGAATTAAGTTCATGCACCTTTTCCAGAGCGACCGCCACCGCGTCACTGTCGCCCCGGAGCGTCGCCTCCAGCAGACCTTCCGATTCCCGGATCAGCGTTTCCACGTCCTCCCACTTGTCTCCCTTAACCGCATCGGCAAACGCGTCGGCTACCTCCTGATTGGGAATAAAAGCCTTCTGTTTCTTTTCGTCATAACTCAGATATCCCAGATGAATCAGCAAAGTCAGGACATCATCCTTACTCTTAAATGAAGTCACATCGTTTTGGAATGTTCGAATTGCCACCGTTACTGCCTCTCCGCCCAGCATCGCGATGACACTGTCTTTCAGCCCGTCAAAATTCATGCTGATATAGCCCTTCAGCGACTCATAGGTCTCAGACTGTGTCCAGTAATTTCCAAATTCACCGTTATATACCGCGCTCATCACCGAGTTCGGACTATATACGTGCTGGACGCTACTGAAGGAATACCCGTCATACCATGTGCTCATCTGCTCAAATTCCAGACCGTGATCCTCGCACAGTTTTTTTACCTCCTGCTCCGTGAAGCCCACATACTCTGCCAGCCTCGCTGGCTTTGTCATCGTAAACTCCCGGAAATCAGTCAGCGCGGACTGCGTGCCATACTTCTTGATCGGCAGAATCCCGGTCATGTACGCGGCGGCTATCGTCCGGTCAGTCGAAGGGCCACCCTTAAAGAGCCCCCGCAGCAGCTGGACGTATTCCTTCTGCAGCGCCTCGTCCCCCTTGGCCTCCCGGAACAGAGCGTCCCATTCATCTATGATAATGACAAACCTTTCCCCCGTTTTCTCCGTAACGTGCAGAAGCGCATCAGCGAGAATTGTTTCGTCCTCTCCCACTGCTCCCGGGTATACGCACCGCAGTTCCTCTATCACCTCAGACTGGATACTGCGCACCACGTTCTTTATGGACGAGGCAACAGAAATAAACCTCGTGATATCCAGATAAATCACATCGTAGCGGTTCAGCCCCTTTTCGAACGAGGCCTTCCCCGCGATCTCCAGTCCTTCGAAAAGCGCACGTGAATCGCAGCTCTTATCATAATACGCGCTGAGCATTTTCGCCGCGAAGGATTTCCCGAAGCGCCGCGGGCGGCTGAAGCAGGTCAGCCTGCGCGGCGTGTCGATCGTGCTGTTCACATAATCGATCAGGCCTGTTTTATCCACATAGATATCATTCGTGATGATCCGGAAGCCCTCATTGCCCGGATTTATATAGATGCCCATCTCCCCGCTCCTTTCCCGAAGCCCCACAGTGAAAAACTCTTTCCTATAACTTAACATATGGCCGCCGACTTCGCAAGCAGGGCTTGACCTTACGTTTGAAAGTGAGCAAAATAAAGTCAGTAAACAGAAAACCTGAGATTTTAATTTTTGAATTGCCGCAAAAACATTGTAGTTACTCTCGTTTTGAGATAATATAAAAACAGATGGGGGGATTTCAATGGATATGCATAAAGAGTATGCGCCCGCGGATCTGAAGAAACTTATTGATAAGGGGACAGGTGATTATGACGGAATTTGACCGTATTTCGCTGGGAAGACAGGCGAAGGAATTACAGTAGCGCTTATGCACGAAAGGTCGCACCGGAAAAGTTAAAGACAGTGATCCGATATCCGATAAGGAAAGCTTGAGATTGAATGGAGGAATAACACAATGGGTGAACTGATGCCTTATGGCGAGCAGTTTCAAAAGGTTGTTGCAATCATAGAGTCTGCAAGGGAACGAGCCTACCGCAAGGTAAATGAAGAACTGATTTTGATGTACCGTGACATAGGCGAATATATCAGCAAGCAATCAGAAAACGCTGAATATGGCGACGCTTTTGTGCAGAAGCTGGCAGATTTCTTTGCTGAAAACTATCCTGATCTGAAAGGCTTCAATCGCCGGGGACTTTACAGAATGAAGCAATTTTATGAGTTATACAAGGACGAGGAAAAAGTGTCACCACTGGTGACACAATTGAGCTGGACAAACCATCTGAAAATCATGTCAGCCTGCAAGACGATGGACGAACGCATATTTTATATGAATATGTGTATTAAAGAGCATCTTTCAAAGCGTGAACTAGAACGGCAGATTGACAGCGGCTACTATGAAAGGTATATGCTATCACAAAAGCCGCTGCCGCCAGCGATTGAAGAAGCACGAAATGCTACCGGAAATATATTCCTTGACAATTATGTTCTCGATTTTCTTGATGTTCCAGATACGGTGTCAGAACATGACCTGCAAAAGTCCATCATACGAAATTTGAAGGATTTCATACTTGAAATAGGCAAGGATTTCACGTTTATCGGAGAGGAATACCGTGTGCAGGTTGGAAAACACGATTATTATATTGATCTGCTGTTTTATCACAGAGGGCTATCCTGCCTTGCGGCATTTGAATTGAAGATAGGTGAATTTAAGCCGGAGTATGCCGGAAAAATGAACCTTTACCTGGAAGCGCTTGACCGTGAAGTGAAGAAGGCGAATGAAAATCCGAGCGTTGGAGTTATCCTTTGTGCAAGCAAGGATGATGAGGTAGTTGAATTTGCATTGAGCCGCAGTCTTTCTCCGACAATGGTATCAGAGTACAATTTGAAGCTGATAGATAAAAAATTGCTTCAGAAGAAGTTGAAAGAGTATATTGAGTTGGCAGAAACGACGGCTGATGAGGAGTAGTTTCTCTTGTTACAGTTTAACAAATCATATGGCTCTGTGAAAGTGCGAAAGAAAATCGCAGGGACAGAAAGCGGCTTCTATTTCGATACTTCGCAAGCGGGGCTTGACCCGGCTTCTAAAAACGAGTAAAATAAAGTCAGACTTTAGATTTCTCGTTTATTGGAGGTGGAAACATGTATATTCAGAGGCATCTGGAAACACAGATTCTGGAAGCGTCCCGATATTATCCGGTCGTCATGGTGTGCGGACAGCGCCAGGTCGGGAAGTCCACCATGCTGAACCATCTGCGCGAAACCGGACGCAGATACGTCACACTGGACGATATGAATGCACGGCGTCTGGCGGAGCAGGACGCGGGGCTTTTTTTTGAGACCTATGGCGCGCCGCTGCTGATCGATGAATTTCAGCGCGTACCCTCTCTGCTGCTTGAAATGAAGCGGATTGTAGACCAGGCAAGCCTGAACGGAGAGGATGCAAACGGCCGTTACTGGCTGACCGGCTCACAGAAATTTCCCATGATGAAGGATGTGTCTGAATCCCTGGCGGGAAGAGTGGCGGTCTTTGATCTCTCGAGCCTTTCCGCCGCGGAGATCGATGGCTGTCCCGCCCGGCTGTTTCATCCGGACCTCGATCAGCTGCGCGAACGGATGAGTGAGCGCACCCCAAAAAACATCCATCAGATTTTTGAGCGGATCTTCCGCGGCGGAATGCCAAAGCTGATTGCCACAGACATTGACCGGGACCGCTATTATATGGATTATGTAAATACCTATATCGAGCGGGATATCAAGGATCTGGCACAGGTCGGAAAGCTCAGCGCTTTCTATGATTTTCTTGTATTCCTTGCGGCGCGCAGCTCCGGCGAACTACACTATGAGGAGATCTCGAACGCAATCGGCATATCCGCTCCCACGGCTAAGTCCTGGGTTTCCATACTGGAACGCTCCGGGCTCGTCTACCTGCTTCGTCCTTATTCTTCCAACCTGACGAGCCGACTTGTAAAAACGCCGAAAATCTATTTTATGGATACCGGCCTGGCCGCGTATCTGTGCAGGTGGCCGAACGCGGAAACACTGGAAAACGGAGCCATGGACGGCGCTTTTTTTGAAACCTGGGTCGTCTCTGAAATTGTGAAAAGCTATTATAACGCGGGAAAGCGCCCGGACCTGTACTATTACCGGGATATTGACAAGAGGGAAATTGATCTGCTGATTGTGGAGGGCGACCGGCTCTATCCCATTGAGATCAAAAAGAGCAAATCGCCCGCTCATCCGGACAAAAATTTCCGGGCTCTGGAAAAATTACACATGGATGTCCAGCCCGGTGTCATCCTGTGCATGTGCGACGAACTGCTGCCTTATAATCGAAATACCTGGCTCGTGCCGGTATCCATACTATAAGGGACTTTCCGGTTCTCAACGATACAGCTTCTCGACGAGCTCCTCCCGGCTGGCCGCCGCACGGGGCATGTAGCGCCGGATCACCTGCTGCGGGGAAGCGAAGCCCATGAGCTCCGCGATCATATCGGACGTGGCTCCTGCCTGCACGGCCCGCATGGCGTAGGTGTCGCGCAGCATGCGCAGCGACGGCCGCTCGATCCCGGCCAGCTTCGCGCGGCGGCGCAGCGCGGCGCTCATACGGTCGAGCGTGACCGGGCCGCCGTCCTCTGCGCGCAGCACGAAATCCTCCGGCGCAGCGTGATATTCCGCCTGCAGCCTCGCGAGCTCCTCACTCGTCGAGCGCGGCACCGGCACCGTTCTCCGGCGCCGTCCTGAGACGCGTTCGAGATTTTCGATCTTTACCGCCGCATCGCCGGTCGCCGTGACCGCACTCTTCAGGCGGTCCTCCACGACAACCGGATGCTTCACGACAAAATATCGAACATACAGCTGTCTGTCCGTGGTATTCACGTCCTTCCAGCGCAGCGCGGCAGCCTCGCTCATAGAGATGCCGGTGCGCAGCACGAGCAGAAAGCCGATGCCGAGCGGATAACCGTCCTCACCGCGGTAATCGGCCAGATAAGGTTCCAACAAAGAGAGCTGCTCATCATCCAGCCACTCACAGGTCTCCGACAGATTCTTCTGCTCCGGCAGCCAGGCGAGCCGCGTGCAGGGATTCTCATCGATCAGCCGGTGCTTCTGCGCGTCGCGCAGACAGCCGCTGAGAACAGACAGTGTATTTCTCACCGTTCCTTCCGTCAGATCTCCGTCTTTTCCGCTGCGCAACTCCGAGAGCCAGTCCCCGACTTTATCCGCCGTAATCTCTTCCAGCCGCATCCACCCGAAACGATTCAGAATATGACGCTCCATCGTGTCGGCGTACAGCTGAATCGTCGTTTCCTTCACAATCTGCGGCAATACCTCCCGCGGCCAGATATATACCCAGTCGTCCAGCGTTTCGACAACGGAGGACTCCCCGCGCAGAAATACGCGCAGCTTCTCCTCCTTCCTGCCGTCATAGTCCCTCTCGCGAAAATCCCCGGCCGCGCTCTCCGGCTCCAGCCGGTCGCAGCCGCAGCTCGTGACCTTTCCCTCGCGCAGCGAACGGAACGGGACGCTCAGCTCCTTCCCGCAGTCGCAGCGACAGATCACTTTCCTGCGGGTCGTCTTATTCTCAGGATCGAGTCCCAGCACCGTCAGCCTTCCATAACGCCGCCCCGCCAGGTCTTTGGAGGAGACGGCCAGGCAGCCGCAGCTTTTCTTTGTACCGTTCTGCAGGTGGTAGCCCGCGGCCAGACAGGTGTTTCCGCAGTCGCAGACACACGCCCACATGCCGACCCGCTGCTTGCGCTCCTGCGCATAGCCCGCGCGGCCGGTCACCATCAGCCTGCCAAAGCGCAGGCCGGTCAGATCCTTGCCGGATGCCATAGTCGTCCCTCCTTTCCTGGTTTTCTCAGCCCTCGATAGCTCTCTTACTATGATCAATCTTTGCCTGAAAACCTCTTCGAAAGGCCATGCGAACTGCAAACCAGCAAGAACACACAGCCCTCGAGTCAGATTTCATCGAGCGAGTCACTTTCTTACGACTGCTCTCCGCCCTTCCTGCGGCGTACGAAGTACAGTCCGCCGAGCAGCGCCGTGATCGCGGCGAGCAGCGCCGCCAGCGTGTAAATGCCGTTCTCGGTCTGGTCGGTCAGCGTAATCTCCGCGCTGCTGTACAGATCGTAGAGGCCCGCCGCGGCGAGGTAGTTGACCTTCTCGTTCTCGCTCATAAGATCAGACGTGGATGTGCCCATCAGCGCACCGGTCTCATAGACCTCGTATTCATCGCTGTCAGCCGAAATGATCACCGTATAATCGGACATCTTTGTCACTTCAGACGCATCTTCCGCCTCACTCTTTGCAGACCCGGTGGTTCCGGCCGCCTCTCCGGCGCCGGAGCTGTCGCCCTCAGCAGAGGCCGTACCTTCCTCATCCGCCTCTCCGGATATTCCGGACCCGGATTCGGAATCCTCTGCCGCGGAGCCCTCTTCGCTCTCCTCGTCAGTGCCCGAAGCCTCCTCGATCCCGCTGATGCCCGTTTTCGACGCCGCACTGCCTGCGGAAGCCTCTATACCATCAGCCTGCGAAACATCCGTATCGCCTGTGCCGCCCGCAGCCGCCTCCTGGCCGTCTTCACCCGAAGCACCGGCCACATTGCCTCCGACCATATCCGCTGTATCTTTCGAGCTGTCCCCGGTCGTCCCCGCTTCCTCCGCGTCACCGGACGCTTCGTCTCCGGTCGTCTTAGACGCTTCCTCCGACGCTTCCTCCGTACCACGCTCATCCGCGGTGCCTTCCGGGTCTGCCTCAGCCGTTCCGTCTGTCTCCTCTGAACCTCCCAGATACGCCTCCGCCGTTCCTGTCTCCGCAGACAGGCCGTTCACAAGCTCCAGAGCCTCCGCCGAGTATGGATTCTCGCTCAGCTGGTCTATCAGGCTCGCCGAACTCTCCGCTGTGGTGATGACCTGGCCACTCATCAGGCTCGACGCCCAGTGCGAAAATGCGCTGATCAGGTAGGAAATAAATCCGCCCCCTGACTCCTCGGTCTCACTGTCAAAGGTATTCAGGATTTCTCCCGATAAGTAGTCAAATACGATAGCGGAGCCGTCCGTGTACAGAATGATCAGGATCGTCTGATCCGTGTTCAGCGTGTTGGACATCTGCGCGATACCGCTCGTGCTGACCTCCTCGGGCCAGGTCAGTGTATCCCCGAAGGAATAGGTGACCAGCTCGCCCTCCGACAAGACTGCCAGATAGGTCTCACCCAGATAGGTATCGTACAGGATACCGAAGGGATCAAGCTCCACATCCGGATCAAAGCCCACCGAGCTTCCGTCCTTGAACGGCAGCATCGTCTCCTGGCGGGTGACGCCGGAATCGCTGATGATATAACTGAAGTTCCGGTAGCTCTCCACCTGTCCAGCATCGGTGCTGAAGGAGTAGATCGCCTGGTTCTCCGTAAGGAATCCTTCACTTTCCACGTCTTCTGTATCAGCGACCGTCTCGACGACCGTATAGTCGTCCGCCGTCCCGCTGCTCGCGGCAGCCTCCGCCACGGTCTCTGAAATATTGCGCGTGCAGGTGCCGGACTCTAGATCGTAGATCTCTCCGTCGTCCGTGAGCGCCTGGCCGTCCGCCAGGTTCAGGATCGTGAGCGCGTCCGCATCCTCCGCATCGCTCCAGCCGGAGGCCGTCAGCACTTCGCCGTCCTGATTGGTCAGGCCGTCGCTGCAGATCAGATAATAGCCGTCGTCCCACACCAGCACCTTCCGCTGATAATCGGACGGCTGAATGATATAGGAAGCCGTCTCCAAACCATTGTCCAGCGTGAGCTCCAACTCGGAATTATAGTCATACGGGATCGTAAGCACCGTATTCGCCAGCGTCGTAGTCGCCACAACGGCGCCGCTCTCGTCATAGACGGTGACAATGATGTCCGAAGGTTCGCCGGAGACCATCTCCTCCGCAGCGTTGACGCCGCCGAAGAGCAGAGCCAGTGTCGTAGACACGGCGGACGCCGAATAGCTGTTCCCCTCCGATTCCGTAAACTCGATCGTGAGCGTCTCCACACTGCCCGCATGGATCGACGCCGTCTGCAGCGTCGCCTGCAGGCTGGTCAGGGAAGCACTGCTCCCATCATCCGGAATTGCAATATTCAATTCACTGGATGCAATCGCGCCTGTCCACGTGTACTGGCTTTCAAGCAGCGTGGACTTTGATTCGACCTTCAGCTTCGGCATGAAACCGCTGGAAGCTGTACTCGTATCGTAGCCGCCGTTTCCGCCGGACCAGCCGAAGTAACTCGTGTAGTTATCCGGCGTCTTGAGATCCGTCGTAGAAACTGTCAGTACCTTGTCAGTGCTTCCATCACTGCTCGACCATTCATCGAAAGCCTTGCTCGCGTAAGTGTATCCACTTACCGATGTTCCCATGCTGCTATTCTGGTAGATACGTAATCCCCAGGCACCGTTATCGTCAGAGTTATTCGTCGAACGGACGGCCTTGCCATTCTCGTTCACCTCATACTAGTCTCTGGACGTGGAACTGCTGTTGATATAAGTCGCCAGCACATTGTCCTCAAAAAATTCTCCATACATATAATCATAATAATTGTCATCGGAGGTCAGAGCCGTGCCGTTGGCGTCCACCGGCTGATCAGCTATCTTAATGCTGCCAATGAGACCGGCCACATAACTGGTCGCGCTCAGATCGGTGACAAAATAACTGTCATAACACTTAAGCGCCATACCGGTCGGCAGACTGCTGCTATAATAGAAATTCAGTGCGTAACCGAACGCGGAGCCGACATAGCTGTTGGCCGTGATACTTGCGTCGACCGCATTATTATAATAGAAGCCTCCGGCCGTATAACCTGCCAGTCCGCCCGCGTACTGCTCTGCTGTGATCGTGCTGTTATACACGGTATTGTTGTAGGCGCTGAACGTATAGTTATACCCGAACAGGCCGCCCGCGTAGTTCGTCGTAGCCGTAATCGTACAGCCGTCTACCACATTGCTGTGTACAGAGAAGCTGCTGCTTCTTACCGCCCGATACCCTTTAAGACCGCCTGCGTAGTTCTGTGCCGTGATTATGCAGTCCTTCACCAGACAATACCGAACCTGCACAGGCGTAGAGCCCTGCATACCACCTGCAGAATTTTTCGACGCTGTAATCGTGCACTTGTAGGCTGTGCAATAATATGTATAGCCGCTCGTACCCACGACTCCGCCGACCACAGACCCGTTCGCCGCCGTCACCGTGCTGTTGCTTACTGTTACATAGTATATTGTGAAATAGTTTTTACAACTCCCGACAAATCCCCCCACATTTTTGTTTAAGATACAGTTTTATTTTGAAATATTTTTTAAAACTCCCGACAAATCCCCCCCCCCCACATTTGCGTTGCCGGTGCTGGTTCCGCTGACATAACAGCCATCCACCGTGTGGTAATAAAGAGCAGAGCCGCTGTCCCAGTATCCATAGCAGCCGCCGACGCTCGTCGTCCCGGTGACCAGACTGGCGGATATGGAGTTGTCCTTACTTGTGGATACCGGAATCGCCAGGCCCACAAGACCGCCCACATAGCTTCCGCCCTGCACTTTGATGGAGCTGACTGCAATGTCGTTCAGGGCTGCGCTGTCCAGATATCCGATCAGACCGCCCACATAGCTGCTGCTGGCCGCGCTCAGGGTGAATCCCGAGGTCATATTGGCGGACGCGACGCCATCCGTCACACCGTCGATACTGTCATCGCTTCCGTAGGCGCTTACATTCTTCACCGCCGCATTCTGATATCCAGCCAGGGCGCCAATATAACTTCCGCCGGTGGTCGTGATCGAAATATCAATCAGCGTCACATCTTCCATCGTGCCCTGACTGTAGGCCACACAGCCTACATAACTGTACTTCTTCGATGTGATACTGATATTCTCGAAGGTCACATTCTCAATCGCCGCCATATTATCACGGATAACGCCCATACGGCTTCCCGATGATGTGCTGTCCGAGTTCTCCAGCGTGATGCTATAGAACTTAAGATTGCTGATCTGCGTAGTCGCCGTAGCAATAAAGGAAGGCTGTGTACCCGTATATTTAAAGTTGCCCAGATAGGGGGTGCCACTATCATTCTGGAACTGCCCTTCCAGCCGGTTGATGCTCAGCTCTCTGCTGCCGGAGGCCAGGGTTGCTCCGCCGAAATCCAGATCGTGGATAACACGGAAGTTTTCCTGATTCTTGCCATAGAGCGCCATCACTTCATCCCAATCGGATGTGGTGGCGATCGTGCGGTACAGCGGGTGCTCTGTCACGCTGCCGCCTGCGTCCGCCCACAGATTCGTGATATCAAATTCCAGCTTCGCGCTCTTTTTCACGCCTCCCGCGCTCACGCTGATGCGGTAGCTGTCGAAATAGTTGTTTACTTCCACGTCACAGGTCAGCTGGACCCGGTAGAGATCATAGCTCTCCCCGTCGATCGTGTACGAGGTAGTTGTACTGGCCGGATCTGTATCAGCAATCGTCAGCGTCAGACCGCCGCTCTCCTCTGTAAGTGTCAGGCTGTTCAACGTCTCCTCATCCGTACTCTGCAGATACACGGAGAGCTCCACCTGAAGATCACTGTATCCGGCCGACCCGTTGTAGGTTCCCGTGGCGGAATCCACTTCTACCGCCATGACGCCGCCGCCGATGGTGACATTTCCCTGGCAGGGCAGAATCGTGCTGCCGTCCGTGGCGTAGAGGATCGGCAGACTCCCTGCGGACACGCCATTAAAGCTCGTGCCGTCCTCCAGGGTACAGCTGTTATAGCGATAGCTGTCGCCCAGATCCGCAGTCACCCGCAGATAGTAGGCGTAAGTAAGATTCGTCTTAGCCGCCAGCCTGGCTGTGTAGCTTCCCAGTGTAGAGCTCGAAGCGCCGTTCAGCTGCTGGTTTTCATAGGCCGTATTATTGC
>JAJQCG010000050.1 GCA_021202815.1 Lachnospiraceae bacterium
CGTTGGTGTCTTCCTTCCGTTCACGAGCCGTCGCGCAGCTGCACTCCTGCCCCCCCACGCGCTTCTTCATCCGGACAGTCGTACCAAATCCCGGGGCAGACTCCACCCGAACCTCGTCCATGAAGGCCTCCATAAACATGAATCCCAGGCCGGAACGCTCCAGGTCTGGCCGCGTCGTGTACAGCGGCTCCATGGCTTTCTTTACGTCCGGGATGCCGACGCCCTCGTCGCTCACCCGGATTTCCACGGAGTTCTCCGCGAGACGTGCCCGGATCACAATCGTATGTACTCCCTTCGGATATCCATGGATAATCGCGTTTGTGACGGCCTCCGACACGGCGGTGCGGATGTCCGCCACCTCCTCCAGCGTCGGGTTGAGCTGCGTCACAAAAGCCGCGACCGCAACCCGCGCAAAGGCTTCATTCTCCGAGATGCTGTCAAACGCCAGCGTCATTTCATTTTTCATTCTGCTCCTCCTTCTCCAGCCGAATATGCCGCTCAATACCGGACAGCGCCAGTATCCGCCCGATCTGTTCATTCATATGGCTCACGAGCACGCGCCCGGACAGCGCCCGCATCATCTGCGCGCGTCCCAGCAGCAGCCCGATCCCCGCGCTGTCCATAAAAACCGTCCCGGAAAAATCAAATTCCAGCTCCGAGATCGCTTCCATCCGCAGCGCGGCGTCCACGCGGCGGCGCACCTCCTCTGTATAATGATGATCCAGCTCGCGCGGCAGATGTACAATGAGCCGCGCTCCTCTCTTCTCCAGAATTCCCATATACGCTCCTTTCTCTGCATTGCAAAAAGGACGCCGTGCATTTCGCACAGCGTCCCTCACTTCAGGGTATTTTTCTTTTGTAATCCAGGGTACTACAGACTGTTCAGGAAGTTCTGCGAATCCGCCGCCTTCTGCGTATTCGGGAACTCGTCAACCACCTTCTGGTAATAGACCTTCGCATTCTCCGTGTCACCGGATTTGTGGTAGGATCTGGCAAGGAAGTAGAGCGCGTCTCCCTGCGTCGCGTCGAGCTCATAGCACTTCGACAAATCCTCGATCGCCGTCTCGTAATCCCCGCTCTGGTAGGCCGCGTAACCGCTCGCGTAGAGATCGGAGATTGACGACTGCACGACCTCCTTGTACATCCCATCGTACAGGGTCTGTCCGTCGCTGCTCAGAGCCGCTCTGTCGATTTCCTCCAGCTGCTCCAGCGTCGTCACCGTATCCTCCTCAAGATACGCCGCATAGACGGCGAGCAGCGCCTCATAGCTCTGCATCTCCCCCGCCGCATCTGTGGCAGTCTGCTCCGCAGCCTCCACTTCCGCGCGAAGCGACTCCGCCTCCGCCTGCGTGCTCTCTAGCACCGCCGTCAGCAAATCCACCTGATCGCTGTAATCCGCAATCGTCTGGTTCAGCTCGCTGCTCTGATTGCCCTCGATCGCCGGGCGGATCAGGAATCCCATAACCGCCGCGCCGATCACAATCCCGATCAGCACGTTCAGCACGGAGTGAAAACCGGAATTGTCCTTGACGCCCACAGGCTGGATGATCGTCTCATTTCCGCTGATATAGGAAATCGAATCCCGCTGCTTCTCCTCTTTGGGCGCCGACTTTTCCTCCCGCTCATCCAGCTCCTTCTGGTAGCGGAGCGCCCGGGTGTTCGTCCGATCGACCTCGAGCACACGCTTTACCTCCGTCCGCGCCCTCGCATAATTCTCCGTCTGGATATAGAGAAGCGCGAGCAGAAGATGCGCGTCGAGCAGGTGATAATTCATCGACAGCACCTTTTTCAGCTGGATAATCGCGAGATCGTAGCTCCCCTGCTCACAGTAAACCAGCGACTGGTTGTACTTCCGTATCGTCGTGCCGATCGTCTCCAGCCGCGAAGGGCTGTCCTCGATCGCCTTGATATAATCGTCCGCCACATTTTTATTCTGCTGAAAGTTCTTGCTGATGATCCACTGGGTCAGCGCGTCCACCACGTCGCCCGTCTCAAAATAGACGAGCCCCAGAAGATTTCTCGCATCCGTATTTCTCTTATTTATCTTCAGACTCTGGCGCAGCGAGACCGCCGCCCCCGTCAGATCGCGGACCCGCGCTTTCTCCAGGCCCTCGTTGTAATATCGATTCGACATCTGCAGCATCCTGCGGCAGAGCTTTACATCCGCGCCGCAGCTTCCGCAGTAATCCGTGTTCTTCAGAACCGCTCCGCAGTTAAAACACCTCATGGCTTCACCCTTCCGGTCAATGCTCCTTGATCTCCTTCAGCATCTCGTCAATCAGATCCGTCACATCGGACAGATTGTTTTTATATACGTTATCTTCCACCTCGCTGATCTCCATGCTTGGGTGAAATTTCTTTAACTCCTCTTCAAAATCAAGCATAATGATGACTCCTTATCAAACGCTTCAGGCTCCCGACCAGATAGAGCGATCCCACGCAGAACAGGATCCCGTCTCCTCTGCCTTCGAGCGCCTGCCCGAACGCCTCCTGCACAGCCGGATATTCCAGAACAGGCCGGTCCGTATACCTGCGGAACAGTGCTCCCAGCTCCGCGGCCGGAACCTTCCGGTCGGACTCCACCTCCGTCACGATCACGCGCCGGAAATCAATGCCCTCACAGATCTCCCGGATCATCCCCTCATAGTCCTTCTCCTTCACACAGGAAAAGAGAAGGGAAACCTCCGTGTCCGCGCCGATTCTCCGGGCGGTCTTCACAAACTCTTCCACCCCGGAATCGTTGTGCGCCCCATCGAGGATCACACCCGGCAGCACAGTCTCCATGCGACCCTGCCAGCGCATCCGCTTCATACCGAGGCGGATCTCATCCTCTGTCAGCGAAAGATCCATGACTTCCGCCGCCGTCACCGCCTCGCAGGCGTTCATGACCTGATACTCGGCAACCGTGCCAATGGAAATATCCATAGAATCATAATACCCAGTATGGATTGAAAAATCAATCGTTTTCTGGCTGTTCCCAAAAATTTTATACATATCCGGACGGACAGCCCAGGCTTCCGCGTGCATTTCGGCCGCTTTCGCCCGGATCACCTCCGAAACGTCCGCGCGCGTGGCGTCATAGACGACCGGGCAGCCTTCCTTGATGATGCCCGCCTTCTCGCCCGCGATCGCCGCGTACGTATCGCCGAGATACTCCGTATGCTCGAGGCTGATCGAGGTGATCACGCTGACCAGCGGCTTCTCGATCGCGTTCGTCGCGTCGAAGCGTCCGCCAAGGCCGGTCTCCAGCACCAGGTATTCCACCTCCGCCTTCGCAAAAATCCGGATGCCCATCAGAAACAGCAGCTCGAAATAAGTCGGATGCGCGAAGCTCTCCGGGCGCTCCTCAAGCAGCTCCCGTACCATCGCCATCACCGCCTCAAAGGCGTCCAGGAATTCCTCGTCCGTGACATACTCCTCGTCAATGCAGAAGCGCTCGTTGACCTTCTCCAGATGCGGGGAGGTAAAGAGTCCCACATGCTTCCCCGCCACCCGCAGAATGGAAGACAGATACGCGCAGACCGAGCCCTTGCCGTTCGAGCCCGCGACGTGGATCAGCTTCATGCGCCGCTCCGGATGCCCCATGCGCTCCAGCACCGCGCGTGTATTGTCAAGCGTGTTCTTTTTTGTAAATCTGGGCGTATCGTCGATGTACGCCACCGCTTCTTCGTATGTCATTTCAGGCTCCCAGCTGTCCCAGGCGCTCCTTCACCTGCTCCATCATCTGCGTGTATTTTTCGAGCTTTCCGCGCTCCTCCTGGATCTTCGCCTCCGGCGCGCGGCTTAAGAATTTCTCGTTGTTCAGCATTCCATTCACGCGGGCGAGCTCGCCGGTCAGGCGCTTCTCCTCCTTCTTCAGGCGTTCCTTTTCCTTCTCCACGTCCACGAGCTCCTCGAGCGGCATGTAGATCGCCGCCTCCGGGATCAGCGCGGACACCGCATCCGCCGGAATTCCCGTCTTGTCCGTCTGCACAATGACCTCAGACGCGGAGCCGAGCGCCGCAAAGAATACCCGGCTGTGCTCGAAAATTCCGCGCACCGTCTCATTCGCGGACACCACGTAGACTGTGGCCTTCCTGCTGTAGGGGACATCCATGCTCGTGCGCACCGCGCGGATACCGCGGACCGCCTCCTTGATCGTCTCGACCGCTTTCTCCTCCGCCGGGAAGCTCCACTCGTCCCGGTAGACCGGCCAATCGGAGATCATGATCGACTCCTCGTCCGACAAATTGCAGAAAATCTCCTCGGTGATGAAGGGCATGAAAGGATGCAGCAGCTTCAGCGCCTGAATGAGCACATTTTTCAGCGTCCAGAGCGCCGCGGTCTTCGATCCGCTGCCCTCTTCCTTCAGGCGCGGCTTCACCATCTCGATATACCAGTCGCAGAATTCCTCCCAGATGAAATCGTAGACCTTCTGCACCGCGATACCGAGCTCGAAGCTGTCCATATTGGCCGTGACCTCGCGCGCGAGGCTGTTCACCTTCGAGAGAATCCACTTATCCGCCTGAGTGAGTTCCTCCGCGGGCACCTCTCCGATCTCCTCATCCGGCAGGTTCATCATGATAAATCTGGACGCGTTCCAGACCTTGTTCGCAAAGTTGCGGCTCGACTCGACGCGCTCCATGTAGAAACGCATGTCGTTGCCCGGCGCGTTGCCGGTCACGAGCGTCAGGCGCAGGGCATCCGCGCCGTACTTATCAATAATCTCCAACGAATCGATGCCGTTTCCAAGAGACTTGCTCATCTTGCGGCCCTGCGAATCGCGCACGAGGCCGTGGATCAGCACATGGTGGAAGGGGCACTTTCCGGTCTGCTCATAGCCCGAGAACACCATGCGGATGACCCAGAAGAAAATAATATCATAGCCGGTCACCAGCACGTCAGTCGGGTAGAAATAGTCGAGATCCTCATTCTCCTTCGGCCAGCCAAGCGTCGAGAAGGGCCAGAGCGCCGAGGAAAACCAGGTGTCCAGCGTATCCGGATCCTGCGTCAGGTGCGTGCAGCCGCATTTTCCGCATTTCTCTGGCATCGAACGCGCCACCGTGATCTCGCCGCACTCGTCGCAGTAATAGGCCGGAATGCGGTGTCCCCACCAGAGCTGGCGGGAAATACACCAGTCGCGGATATTTTCCAGCCAGTGCAGGTAGATCTTGTCGAAACGCTCCGGCACAAAGGTCAGGTCACCGTTCTTCACGGCCTCGATCGCCGGCTTCGCCATCTCCTCCATCTTCACAAACCACTGCTGCTTGATCATCGGCTCGACCGTCGTGTGACAGCGGTCATGTGTGCCGACGTTGTGCACGTGCTCCTCGACCTTCACGAGCAGCCCCTGCGCCTCAAGATCCGCCACCATGGCCTCCCGCGCCTCATAGCGGTCCATGCCGTCGTACTTGCTGCCCGGGCAGTGGATCGTCGCGTCGTCGTTCATCATATTGATCTCCGGAAGGTTATGCCGCTTGCCGACCTCGAAGTCGTTCGGGTCGTGCGCGGGCGTGATCTTCACGCAGCCGGTTCCGAATTCCTTGTCCACATACGGGTCGGCGATCACCGGAATCTCGCGGTCGGTCAGCGGGAGCTTCAGCATCTTCCCGACAAGATGCGTATAGCGCGCGTCGTCCGGATTCACCGCCACCGCCGTGTCGCCGAGCATCGTCTCCGGTCGGGTCGTCGCAATCTCGACGAAACCGCTGCCGTCGGCAATCGGGTAATTGATATGCCAGAAATGACCGGCCTGCTCCTCATGCTCGACCTCCGCGTCGGAGATCGAAGTCTGGCACACCGGGCACCAGTTGATGATGCGGGAGCCTCTGTAAATATAACCCTTCTCATAGAGGCGCATGAACACCTCGAGCACCGCCTCCGAACAGCCCTCGTCCATCGTAAAGCGCTCGCGGTCCCAGTCGCAGGAGGAACCGATCTTCTTCAGCTGCTCGGTGATCGTGCGGCCGTACTCCTCGCGCCACTCCCAGGTTCTCTTGAGGAAGCCCTCGCGGCCAAGCTCATTTTTGTCAATGCCCTCCTCGCGCAGCTGATTCGTGACCTTCACCTCGGTCGAAATGCTCGCGTGGTCCGTGCCGGGCTGCCACAGCGCGTTGTAGCCCTGCATCCTCTTATAGCGGATCAGTATGTCCTGCAGCGTGTTGTCCAGCGCATGCCCCATGTGCAGCTTACCCGTGATATTGGGCGGCGGCATGACAATGGTAAACGGCTTTTTGCTGCGGTCCGGCTCCGCGTGAAAATATTTTCTCCCCATCCACTTCGCATAGGTGCGGTCCTCAATCTGCGACGGGTCGTAGGTCTTTGCCAGTTCTTTCATAATTATCTGCTCCTTTGTCTTTGTTCCGTGGTAATATAAAAGCGCCCTCCACACAGCATGCTGTGCAAAGGGCGACTTGATCGCGGTACCACCTTTTTTCATATGCGCCTAGGCGCATACCTCTTTTTCCTTAACGCGGAACGCACGGGAACGCTTACACACTCTTCAGCGCTCCGGCTCCGAAGCGACCTTCGCCGCGTCCGTCCCGAAACCATCTCTCAGCCACGGATGGTTCTCTCTGACGGCGGTGCGCGCCTACTCCTCTTCTTCTCAGCCCTTTTCCATTCCTCAGTTTAGATGGAAAAGAAGGCTTTGTCAAGAGGGCATTTCCTTTTAGTAGCAGGGCTTCAGTTCCACGCAGGGGCCGGATGCATAGTAAGCGTCCCTGCCCTCGCTGAATCCATAGTTAATATAATGATTCAGCAGCGCGACGGGATCCTCCCCGATCACCGCGGTGATGTCCGCGTAGGTATTATAATAATGAATCGGGTCAAACGTGGCCAGGTCGCTGTCGGCCCAGGCTGGATCCGACGCCGGGAAGCTCATGAGGAATACATCCGCCAGCTCCTCCGCGGTCTCCGGATTTCCGGCTGCCGCTCTCCACTCCGCCTGCCTGTTCGGATAACGCCCCTCCGCGATGCCAACGGTCATGTAATGCTCGTAGAGCGCCTGATTGTCATTGCCGCAGGCATACTGTGCGTCCGGATACATCGCATAGTAGTAGG
This sequence comes from Lachnospiraceae bacterium, assembly GCA_021202815.1. Taxonomy (GTDB): domain Bacteria; phylum Bacillota; class Clostridia; order Lachnospirales; family Lachnospiraceae; genus Hominiventricola. Next base: position 7,042 of record JAJQCG010000050.1, read on the forward strand.
ACGGATCGAATGCGGACCGCGCCTCCGTGGGAATGGCTGTGAAAAGCGCGCAGAGGAATACCGCGCCCAGTGTGCACAGCAGTGTCTTTGCAAATTTCAAATTCGTCACCTCCAATATCTTATGTATACACATTATGTTTCTCTTTACAGGATAACATCAGCAGGAGCGGATTTCAACCGGAAATTGCGGTTTCCCCGCAGGAAATCATCAGCGCGCGAAGGCTCCGACCCTTTCCCGGATCTCCCGCGCGATCTCCCGCTCGTCCCGGTTGCCGTCCACCACCACGATGTTTTCGACGTCCTTCAGTCTGTCAAAGGCCTCCAGATATTTTTCACGCACCTTGATCAGGCGGGATTTCTCCTCAAACAGTTCCCGCTGGAAACGGTTCTTTGCGATCCGTTCGAGCGCCACGTCCGGGTCCACATCGATAAAGACATTGACCGTCGGGCGCAGGATACTGCTGCTCGGTTCATTGGCCTGGATCACCCAGTCCAGCGACATGTCGACGCTCTGATAGGCATAGGAGGAAAAATAATACCGGTCCATCAGCACGGTCGTTCCCTCGCTAATCTTGTTCACAATCCCGTTTACATCGTTTAAAAGATGATCCAGCCGGTCCGCCACAAACAGCGCGGCGATCACCTTGTTGTCCGTTTTGACATGCCCCGTCATGATCTGGTGAATCAGGGACCCGATCGGGGAGTCAGTCGGCTCCATGGTCACATAGCAGGAAACGCCGTTCTCCTTCATATGCTCATGCAGCAGACGAATCTGCGTGCTCTTTCCGCTCCCGTCAATGCCCTCGAACACGATGAAGCTTCCCTTATTCGCGCCGCCGGGGGTGTTCTGTGATTTGTTCATGGTCTTCTCCTGTTAATCTGGCAGTAATCTTGCAACACCCTGATTATAGAACAATTCTCTGATTTTCACAATCCCATTCCCGGATATCCCTCAACGATTCCCGGACTGCTTGATTTCATCAGGTTAAGCGAGTATAATAGAAAGGCAAAAGCCAAAACATCGGGAGGCCGGGAGGTTCGTCATGCCCACACTGAATAAAATATTTGACAAATGCGGCGTGGCGCTTTATCAAAATGAAAGTCTTGATCTGGATCACTATTATCCGGAACCCTATCAGGACGATGGTGATGAAATCAAAGAAGCCGGAGAGCCTTTTGAGACGAACGATTCCAGAAAAATCAGAAAATATGATCTCTTTGCAGAAGACCGCACTTTTTCCAACTTTTCATTCTTCATGGACAGTTCCCGGCGCACCTATAAAATTGGTGATATTGTAATCGACGGCAAGAAAATTTATCCGGTCGTCGTCGCTCAGATCAGAGCCGGCTGTACGGAAAGGGACAACGCGAAGAAGCTCCATTCCCATCAGGAAATACAGCGAAAAATCTTCTGCTGTTAAGCGACAGGATTAATGCGGTAGATTTCAAGGAAATTCAGCAGCGTATCACCCGAACAGAGCTCGCACAGAAAATGTCCCTGGAAGTGGTCAGTTACCGCTTCGAGCCGGACAAGCATAATGTTCCTGCCAATGCAGCAATCGCCAAGGCTAATACCATGATGCACGACATGGAAATCGAAATCCTGTCAAATATGGTCAGATCCGGAGTTCTGGACACCGACCGTATGCTGGTGGTAGACGGATCACTTCAGTTTCTCCGTCAGGACACAGGAAAAGCAGGCTTTGCCGACCTGTTTTATAATGTGATCGGCGTCTCCAAAAGCTTCAACCCCATGCTTCCGACATCCAGCAAGTCCAAACGGGGCGGAGTACAGATCGGTGCAGAGCTTCTGAAGCTTGAATATGGAGAGCGCACCCCGGTTTTCAGGAAGGAAAATGATCGCGGCAGAGTATTCGGAGTATGGTACTTAAGAATATGCCCTAAAAGCAGAGTTTCAAATCCTCTTGACGGAATTATCAAGGTTGAGAAGATGGCGTTGGAAGATCATCTCGATAGTGGAATCCCAACCGATGTTGTCGACAACATCTCGCTGTCCTTGATTAATGAGGGTTCTCCCACCTGCTATGGACGTGATAAACGCTGGGCAAATCATCTGTATCCCATATATCTGACCGAAACGCTTGTCAAATCTGCATTTGAGAGCGATTTCGTGTTCATCAATAAATTCAAACAGGATTTTCGATGATAAGGAGATTAAAAATGAACACACGAAAACTGATTGGCAAAGTATCTGCCACCGAAAAAAATCCTTCATCCTGTGATGAATTTCAGTTCTGGCTGTCTGATGATACCATTCTGAGCCCTTTTGACATCGTCCTTGTCCGGAATAAAACAGATAATTCCATTACATATGGCATCGTTCAGGATATTTTTCACATCACAGATGGCACAGGGCATATCAGCAACTATGTTTCCTCTGATTTTGGCAACGCGGAAACCGCTCCCCTGACCAGGCGTCTGGCTCTTTCTTATGCCAAAGTTTCGGTTATCCATAACACAAAAGAAAACTTCATGCCGGTATTCGAAGGTTCTCCTGTATATATGGCGGATGGAGATGATATCCAGATCGCGCTCGGGCTGGACAGCATTGATGAAAAGACTGCCATCCCCACCGGACTCATGAAGGTGGGAAACAACGATCCCGTTCCGATCAAATACAACGGAGACTTTCTGATCGGTCCGGAAGGCACACACATGAATATATCCGGCATCTCCGGTCTGGCGACAAAGACCAGCTATGTTATGTTCCTGCTGAAAGCCATCCAGCACAAATATAAGGAGGACGTTGCCATCATCGTCATGAATGTCAAGGGCGATGATCTGCTTCATGTGCACCAGCCGAATGAAAAGATTACAGATGCGCAGCGCAAGGACTGGGATGATCTGGGTATACCGTGCGCACCTTTTGAAAATGTAAAATATCTATACCCTTACAGAAGACAAAAGAGCAGGCTGTATGCGAACACCGCGCTGTCCACTGAGGATCTGGAGGAGCAGTTCCATCATCAACAGGCCGCAAACTTTGTCTACACTTTCGAACACGACATCAATAAGGTAGACATGCTGTTTTCCAATGTGGATGATCCCAACTATACGATCGAGTTCATTCTGAACTATATCGATTACGGGCTGGAATTCAGGGGCGATCTGAGCTGGTCGGATTTCAAAGAGGCTCTGAAAGGATTTTGCAGCAAAGGAAGCAGCCGAAAAAATGATTCCAATATTTTGATTCAGTCATGGCAGCGCTTTCGTCGTCTGATTAACAATTCCATTAACGATGATATTTTTGTCAATGCAAAATCGGCTGGCAAGGACCAGCATCAGGTATATCTTTCCGAAGAAGTACTGAACATCAAAGGCGGCGAGATGACGGTGGTTGATATCGCCGGTCTCACCGAGCAGCTTCAGTGTTTCGTATTCGGAGACATTATTCGCTCCATCTACTCCCTGAAACATGGAGACTTTGACCCGGATGAGCGCAGCAGCGATAAGCCTGTTCCAAAGAAAATTATCATTTTCGTAGATGAGCTGAACAAATATGCCCCCTCTACTTCCAGCAAAAGCTCGCCTCTGCTTGCGAACCTGCTGGATATTACAGAGCGAGGGCGTTCCGAGGGCATCATTCTGTTTTCCGCAGAGCAGCTAAGAAGCGCGATTCACGACCGCATCAAGGCCAACTGTGGAACCAATATTTACGGACGCACCAATGCGATCGAAGTCTCACGCCCCAATTATAAGTATGTACCGTCCGTATATGCCAACATGATGACGCGCCTGAAAAAAGGAGATCTGATTATTCATCACCCTGTTTTTAAAACGCTGTTGAAAATTCAGTTCCCGTTCCCGGCCTACAACCAGGGAGGTGACAAATGATGAGCGAACCTGTCGCCAGAAAATATCTTCTGGAAATATTGACCAGAGGAATGTATTCAAATCCAATGGTCGATTGTAAAATGAAGTTGAACACCTAAAAAATCCATAGCGATTGAAT
>JAJQCG010000175.1:0-9113 GCA_021202815.1 Lachnospiraceae bacterium
ACTCTATTGAAGCTTTTCGCGGATGTGTTCAACTTGCACTTGCAATTTTCGGATTCAAAAATTTCCTTTTTCTCCGCTGTTTCGTTCATCTTACACTCGCCCTCTTCATCAGTGCTATATATTGTAGCCAGAGTGGAAGAAAATGTCAAGAAAGCGAATGACGGGCGCAGATGATAATCGTTCAGTTCTTCGTCAGCTCGACTTCATACAACTCCAGTATTTTCTCTTTATTCTCCTCAGCCTCTTCATCATCTTCTGCCTGCTGCCCCGGCCAGATCACGAGCGACAGCCCCTCGGTAGCCTCCGGCACCGTGAAGTGCCAGCGGTAGCCGCCATTCTCATTGTAGTATTCGACATCGAAATATCGCAGCTGAGAGATTGTTTCCTCTCCGTCCGTTGTCGCCTCCCCATACAACGCCGCCGTGATACAGTCGCTTTCTCCCTGCAGCAGGACCGCGCCGTCAAATGTCAGCTCGTAGACAGCTCCCGGCTCCAGATTTTCCAGGAGCACGCCATAGCTTGTCTCCGCCTCCGTCTGATCAATCAGTACAGATGCCTCGCTGAGAATGGTCAAAGCCTCCCCCTCCTCTTCTCCTGAAACCTCCTCCTGGCCATAAGAGAACAGGCTGCCGGTCGAAAAACTTCCCGGATACATCATCATGACCACCATATCCGGCTGCGAATCCTCGATGTAGTCTGCCAGCGAACCGACCGTATCGTAATAGCGCAGATCGATGACATCAATCTCCTGAAACTCCGTAGCCAGGAAGGCCTGCACTGGCAATACAAAGCTATCCTTGATAATCAGAAGCTTCCGATCGGAGGCTGCTTCCGCGTTACGGAGCTGAACGAGCGCATAGTCCCCTCTTCCAAAAATATCATATGTGGTCGTATTAAAATAATCCGGCTCATCCGAATCATAATATTTCTCCCAAAGATTGGCATACTCAAACGTTCCTTTGTAAAACCCATTCTGTTTGAAGTAATCATTGCGGTAGGGGATCGAGCAGGACATCTCTGTCTCAAACTTCGGCGTGAGCCATATCAGATCATCTACACCGCCAAAATAAATACCGACCCGTTTACCGCGGCTTCCAAGGGACCAGTCCTCTTTTGTGTGGAGCTCCCACTGATCCAACGACAGAATCTCCTCATTAATCTCCGTCTTCGGAAAGATTTCCTTTATATATTCCGTAATTTTCTGAAAACCGACAAATGCCCCCAGTGCATTCCAGTGATGATCCGTTCTATAAAAATACATCTCCGAAAGTTCTGCCGTGGCACTGGTATAAGGACGCAGATCTAGCGTGGACACTCCCGCCTCTTCGAGACATGCAAGAAGCTCGTCTGCGTTTTCATTGGTATAATTCGTGATGCCGTCCGGAAGCAGCTCCTTTTCCTGGTTCACCTTGTCCGGCGCCTGCACGTACAGAAATTCAATTTCTTTTTCTTCCAGATAAGCACTCAACTCGCTGATACTCTCCGCGCGCGGCTCCATGTCAAGTTTCTCGACCGTCTCATCCATGATGGTAAGCATACCGTCGTTTAAGCGCACCACATCGTTGCAGGTAATCTGCCCGGTAAGGCGGGCATAGAGTCCATTCAGATTGATGTAATCATTTTTGTCAGGCATATTCGCCAGAATTCCGGAAGAGACATTATCGACAAATTCAGAGAAGCTTATCTCCCCCGCCTTCCAGTACCTCCACTGTACTATCGTGATTCCACGATTTTCCCAGGCAGCGAGAAAGATAAAAATGCAGAACACTATCGCCAGTACCCGGATCGCCCATCCGGCATGTTTTCGGATTTGTCTCATCACTTTTCACCTCGTTTTTCGACAGTCAAAATATCCGTCGCCCCCACACGGCATTGCTTCCTTTTCTCCGGCCATCTTCCTGCCGCGTTTAGAAATTAAAATAGATAAAAGGATTGTGTGCGTCAATCACCAGATAAGAAATCGAAAATACAAACAATACCATCTGGCACACAGCCGTCAACGCATTGCACAGCTCTCCCTTTCCCATAAGCTCGCATCTCTCCCGCAGCTTCCGGAAAAATGGCGTGCAGCACAGAATTCCCACAACAAGCGGCACACGATACTCTCTAAGATAAAACAGAGCTGACGCGTCTCCAATGGCATTTCCACCAAGTCCCAGCATGCTGAAAAGATAATTCCGGGCAATATCCAGACCTTCCGAGCGGAACAGCACCCACAGAAGCAGAACAATCAGCAGTGTAAAGCCTCGGTAACACCATCTCAGCATCTGATGCTCCTCTACCCGTTTTTCCATCCCCAAGATTTTCTCCATGCAGATAAAGAAAGCATAGATTGCTCCCCAGGCCAGGAAGCCCCAGTTCGCGCCGTGCCAGATCCCGGTCAACAGCCAGACCACGTACAGATTAAACACCAGTCTCCCTTTTGTCCGGACACGAGAACCCCCGAGCGGAATATACATATAATCACGAAACCAGGAGCTTAAAGAAATATGCCATCTGCGCCAGAATTCCGAGATTGTTCTCGAAATATAAGGATAGTTGAAATTCTCCGGAAAATGGAATCCCAGCATCTTCCCAAGGCCAATCGCCATGTCGGAATATCCCGAGAAATCAAAGAAAATCTGCAGCATATAACAGAACGCACCCAGCCAGGCCATCGCCACTGAACGACCTCCATTATCCCAGGAAGCGTCCGCTACGACCGCCAGCAGATTGGCCAGCAGCACCTTCTTATTGAAACCACGCAGAAAGCGCAGAACCCCTTCCGAAAACATATCGACAGTGATCTCACGGTTTTCAATTTCCTTTTCCACCATGTTATAGCGCACGATCGGACCCGCGATCAGCTGCGGAAACAACGAGATGTACAGCGCGACATAACCTGGATTTTTCTGAACTTTTGTACCCCGGTATACATCCACCACATAGCTGATCGCCTGAAAGGTGAAAAAAGATATCCCAATCGGCAGAGCCACTTCTGACTGCGTCACCCAGCGCGAGGTAAACGGCAGAAAACGCAGCAGCGTCGCGGTAAAGAAGTTCATATATTTGTAGCGAAACAACAAAAGAAGATTTACCGCCACTGTGAAAAAGAGGGTAAATTTGCTGTAAAGCCCTTTCCCCTCCTCCTTAAGTTCACTCATCTTCCATACAGATAAATAATTGAACAGAATCGACCCCACCATAACTGGCAGGAATTCCGGTTCTCCCCAGCCATAAAAAAACAAACTGGCCAGCATCAGCCAGTAATTTCTCATTTTTCGCGGCAGGATAAAGTTGATAGCCAGCACGACCGGCAGAAACAGAAACACAAATTCCAGACTCGTAAATAACATTTCCCTCAAACGCCTTCTCTTTAGTCATCATTGGGATAATTATAGGCGCGCGATTGTGCTAATGTCAACAAAAAGTTACCCATCTTTGGCATAAAAGGAGGCCGTTATGAAGATCTATCGTTATGCTAACGGGAACTGCAACGCCTCCGGTGCACAGATCAGAGACCTGCGGGAGAAAGCCGGCTGGTCGCAGGAACAGCTTGCGGCCCGCACCCAGCTCGCCGGTCTCAATCTGAATCAGAAGGCCATCAGCCGCATTGAGACCGGGGAGCGTGTCGTCCCGGACTATGAATTGCTGTATTTTTCTGAGATTTTTCAGGTATCGGTGGAGGCGCTCCTGAAGGAGGATGTCTCTTCAAAGCGTTAAATCTCCTTGTGCAACTTTCACAAATAATATGAACAGTCCTGCCGGAATACTGCCTCGTCTTCCTTGACGTATTCCGGAATTTCCAGTATCATAAATCTCATAACGAACAAACGGAGCTGACACATTATGGCTTTCGATGGCATCACCGTCGCCTGCATGGCGCACGAGTTAAATACAAAATTGTCCGGCGGACGCATCTCAAAGATCGTGCAGCCGGAGACGGACGAGCTTCTTCTGACCGTCAAGGCAAAGGAGGGAAACTTAAGGCTGCTGCTCTCGGCCTCCGCGAGCCTTCCTCTCGTCTATCTGACCGAAGCGAACAAGACGGCGCCGATGACGGCGCCGAATTTCTGCATGCTGCTGCGCAAGCACCTGAGCGGCGGACGCATCCTCTCGGTCACGCAGCCCTCGATGGAGCGCGTACTATGCTTCGAGATCGAGCATCTCGACGAGCTGGGCGATCTCTGCCGCAAATACCTGATTATCGAACTGATGGGTAAGCACAGCAACATCATCTTCTGCACGCAGGACGATCAGATCATCGACAGCATCAAGCGCGTATCCGCCAATATGAGCTCCGTGCGCGAGGTGCTCCCGGGCAGACCCTATTTTATCCCGGACACGCAGGGGAAATCCGACCCGCTCACGATCGCGGAACCGGACTTTATCACGCTGATCGGCGCGAAACCCGCGAAGCTCGCGAAGGCGCTCTACACTTCGCTCACAGGCCTCAGCCCGGTCGCGGCGGAAGAAATCTGCCATCTGGCTTCGCTTGAATCTGACCGGCCTGCGAATGGATACGAAGCGGAGGCGCTGCTGCACCTGTACCGGACGCTTCAGCGCTATCTGGATCCGGTAATCGCGTGGAAGCAGGATGTCACAACGCCAGACAGCACTTTCACGCCTTCCATATACTACGACGGTAAAAATCCGGTCGAGTTTTCCTGTCTGCCGCTGACGCTCTACGCCGACTGCCGCCGGGAATCCTACCCCGGCGCCTCGCTCATGCTGGAGCACTATTACGCCGAGAAAAATACGCTGAGTCGCATTCGCCAGCGCTCGACCGACCTGCGCCGCATCGTGCAGACCGCGCTGGAGCGCAATGTCAAAAAATACGACCTGCAGGCGAAACAGCTGAAGGACACGGAAAAGCGTGAAAAATACCGCGTCTACGGAGAGCTCATCAACACCTATGGCTACGGCGTCGAGCCCGGCAGCAAAAGCTTTCGCGCGCTCAACTACTACACCGGCGAAGAGATCGAGATCCCGCTCGACCCACAGATCCCGGTGCAGGAAAATGCGAAAAAATATTTTGACCGCTATGGAAAATTAAAGAGGACACACGAGGCCGTCACTGCTCTTCTGAAGGAGACGGGTGAGGAGATCGAGCATCTGCGCTCCATCCAGACTGCGCTCGACATTGCGCTTAAGGAAGAAGATCTGGCCGAAATCCGTGAGGAGCTGATGCAGTCCGGCTATATCCGCAAGCGACCGCAGAACGCGAAGCGACCGAAGATCACATCAAAGCCCTTTCACTATATCTCCTCCGACGGCTACGATATGTATGTGGGGAAGAATAATCTGCAGAACGACGCGCTGACCTTCCAGTTCGCGAACGGCAACGACTGGTGGTTCCACGCGAAGGGCGCGCCCGGCTCTCACGTGATCGTCCGGACGAACGGAGACACGCTGCCCGATTCCACCTTTGAGGAGGCCGCGCGGCTGGCGGCGCACTATAGCGCGAACCGCGATGCGGAGAAGGTCGAAATCGACTATGTCGAGAAGAAGCAGGTGAAGAAACCGAACGGCGCAAAGCCCGGTTTTGTCGTCTACTACACGAACTACTCGATGATGATCAGCCCGGACATTTCCGGGATTCGCGAGCTTTAAAAATCCGCAAAAAGGGCGTCCCACCCAGGGACGCCCTTCTTACTTTCACTGTTTACTGAAGCGCTTCCGCGATAGCCTCCGCCGCCAGTTTTCCACTGGTTACAGCCCAGCCGTTGTTCGCACCGGAGGGAGAATCATCGCCCATGACGCCCCCGACCGTCTCGCCGGACGCGTACAGACCTTCGATCGTCTCACCAGACGTATTCTGCACCTCAAGGTTCTCATTGACAACCAGACCGCCCATCGTCGTGGCGAAACGCGGCTTCTGCTCTACCAGATAGTAGGGTCCGTCGCCGATCTCCATCGTCAGATACTCGGCAGGACGGCCAAAATCTTCATCCTCGCCGTTCTGTACGAAACTGTTGTAGCGCTCTACTGTCACTGTCAGTGTATCCGCATCCATACCCGCCAGTTCCGCCAGCTCTTCCAACGTGTCCGCATGATAGAAAATCGGGGTCGTGGAACCGTTATTTTCGAGATATCCTTCAATATCCTCCTCACTGATACCCGCGGAACTCACCGCCGGCACAAACTCCTGGAAAGTCTCCTCGTCCATCAGCAGATACAGCATCTGATCTGTCTGCTCGAGCTCCGCCTCCAGAATCGTACGGTTGGAAGCCTTCTCATTGACCACACGCTCGCCCTCCGGACTGACAAGGATACCGCTCATCGTGTAAGCTTTATATCCTCCGTTAATCGTAGACTTCGCAATACCCTCAGACACTTCAATGCCATTCGGATAACGTTTTCCATATTCCATCAGGCACGTATCCGCGTCGATTCCCTCTGCCGTCGCCATGATAATCCCGTCACCCGTGGAGGACACCGGCCCGTAATACAGCGCATTCTGCATTTCTTCCGTCAGCAGATCATCGTTATTTCCATAGCCTCCGGTCGCCAGAAGCACCGCATCCGCATTGATGGTGTAGTCCACCGTATCGCTGGACGCCGCCACGCCGACCACTGCACCACTGTCGTCGGTCAGGAGCTCATTCGCCTGGGTGCTCAGGAGTACGGTTGCACCGGACGCCTCGACCAGCTCACGCATCGTCTCAGCCGCGCCGGAACCGCCTCCGGTATAGGCCAGCTCGCGGTCATAAGTATATTCCGCCAGCTGATGCAGGCCGCTCTCCGTGTCATAGGTCACGCCCTGCTCCTGCAGCCAGTCGGACGTCTCGCCGACATTCTCCGTGTAAAGCGTTACCAGCTCCGTCACGTTCAGGTTCGCTCCGTTCGCCATGAAATCCTCTACCATGCTCTCCACGGAATCCTCCGTCACACCCAGGTCCATCTGCAGCTGAGAACCCATGACCACCTGATTGCCGCCGCTGATCGAGATCGCGCCGCCCATGTAGGACATCTTCTCCACCAAGATCACGTCAAGGCCAAGCTCCGTCGCGCGGATACAGGCTGTCATACCGGAACCGCCTCCGCCCACGATGACCAGATCCGCTTCCAGTGTCTCCTCCGTCTTCTCCGCAGTCGCCTCGACCTTTACGGATTTCAGAGCCTCTGCGTCTCCACCAGCCTGCGTCACACAGTTCGCGACCGCTTCAATGATCGCCGTCGAGGTATAGGTTGCTCCGCTGACGCCGTCAATGCCAAGTGACTGCGTCTCCACGATCTTATCGGGAAGCTGGTCGACCGCATTCGAGCCGATTCCCTCCGTCTCCTGGTGATCCGTCACCACAACGCTCTCGATCGCATCCTCGCTGAAGGTCACCTCCACGGTCACCGCGCCGTTTAAGCCCTGCGCGGAAGCAGTGTAAGTACCAGGAGCATAGGTCGCGCCTTCCGCAACCTCTGCGATCTCCGTCACCTCCGTGGTCGTGGCACTCGTTTCCACAGAGGCGCTCGCAGTCGTATCGTTAGAGACAAACGCCCCCTGCAGCGCTACAAGCACCACGATACTGACGGCTCCCGCAATCACACCTTTGATAAAGGTACTGCGGGAAATCTTTTCCTTTTTCAAAACTACTCCTCCTCACTCTCTATATAGATAAGCAGATCATGCGGCAAGCAGGCGATCACGCCTCCGGTCTCTGACAGAGCGCCGCTGTACACACAAATCTGGTCGGGGCAGTCCGCCTCAATCACACTCACCTCGCCGTCCTGTACCCGGATGACATTGTAACCCACGATATCGTCCTCGATGCGCAGCTCCGTATTCTTTGAGAGATCCAGCTTTTCATAGACCTCTCCCCGATACTGGATTACGGCATACACCGCCGGTTCCTGTGACGCCCTGTAGCGCTGGAACAGAAGCCCCGCGACCGCTATCAGGAGCACCAGCACAGCAAGCACGATCAGGTTTCGTTTCTGTTTCGACATGATCTGTTATCCTTCCCATCTCAGAAAAAAACACGCTCCCCTCCCTTAAAAGGGAAGGGAGCATATCGCAAAATTCTACTGACTGTCCGCGTCGATCGCATTCGCCGCCATGCATCCGGAGACGAGGATCTCGACGATCGCGTTTCCGCCCAGGCGGTTGCCGCCGTGAATACCACCGGTAACCTCACCGGCTGCGTAAAGACCCGTGATCGCGTTGCCGTCAGCATCCAGCACATGACGCTCGGTATCAATCGATACGCCGCCCATCGTATGGTGCGTCGAAGGAGCCATCACACGGATACGGATGACCGCGCCCTCCAGATTGTAGCTGTCCTCGATGTAGTTGCCGTCCTCATCGGTCTCGACATCGCCGATCAGCGCGCTCGCCTGGCTCTTCTCAATGCCGTCGGAGGGCTGCTCGCCCGCCATGATCGAACGGTCATAGGCTTCAATCGTCGCATAAATGTCCGCCGGGTCGGCCTCCATGCCGAACTCATCCAGAACTTCCTGAATCTTTTCCTCGCTGGAGACAAGATAGACTCTGCCGTCCACTTCCTCATCCAGCTCATAGGGATAACCCGCGCCCGGAGAGACGTTTCCATTGGAGAACTCAAGGAAAACGCCCTGCGTTCCGTTGTACTCGATACCGTTCGCAAACTCGCCCAGAGACAGAACATCGCGCTCCGCGGATTCATTTACGAAACGGGTGCCCGTCGTCGGATTGATATACACGCAGCCCGTGCCGCCGCCGAAGGCCAGATCGCCATCGTCAATCCAGGAGATCGGCATCATCTGCGTCCAGCCCTCGCCGACCGTAGCCGCTCCGACTTCCTCCGCCATCACGATGCCGTCGCCCTGCAGCGAGGAACGGTTCGTGGTCTCCGTGTCGGAGTTGATGTAGCTGACATCCCAGTACTCGTTGGTCTCGATGACCTTGTCAATATTTGCCGCGTAACCGCCGGTTGCCAGCACCACGCCCTCGTTTGCGTAGGCGTAGACGGTCGTGCCGTCGTACATGGTCGCCTGCACACCCACAACTGCTCCATCATCATCCAGCAGCAGATTCTCCGCTGTGGTGCGGGTCATGATCTTATTCTGATCCGCTGTCTCAGAGGTCTCAAGCAGCGTGTTTCTCAAAGAAACGAAGTAAGTTCCCCAGTTTCCGGTCTCATCCGCCTCGCCGTCGCCGT
>JAJQCG010000175.1:9123-10722 GCA_021202815.1 Lachnospiraceae bacterium
GTCCAGATCACAGCCCAGATAGCCGTTCTCTCTGTACCACAGCGCGCCGATCAGCGTCGTCTGGCTCGCGTCGTCAAACAGCGCTCCCTGGTCCTCAAGCCACTCCTTCAGACCCTGACCGCCGTTGATGAACTGGCTGACCAGTTCATAATCGCCATAGTTCCACTCCGTCATATCATCGTTCGGACGAAGTCCGCCGTAATAGGTCTGGAAAATGTGAAGATTAACGGTGGAGAACAGCGTAATCTGGCTCTCCGGCACGCCATCGTCGAGCTGCGGCTGCGTCCAGTCAAGATACTCCTGAATCTCCTCTTTCAGCTCCTGCAGAGTCTCCAGATATTCCTCATGGATGCCGTGCTGGCTCAGCTCCTCGATATCGCCGGCCACAAACTCGTGATCCTGATAGTACTCCTCATCAAAGGGCTCCTCGGACCATTCCAGAATCGTCTTTAAGGTGTCAATGCAGCCCTGCACGGACATGACCTTGTCATAGGTCTGACCGTCATAATCCCACACACCGGTCGTCGCGTCCGGGTCCTCCGGATCCCACACCAGATATGGCATCACCGACTGATAATAACCGCCGGATACCAGCGTGTTGCCGCCGATCTCCGCGTTCTCCTCGATGACGAGGACGGTGTCGCCGTTCTGTGCCGCCTGCGCCGCAGCCGCCATACCGGCACCGCCCGCGCCAACAATCACAACGTCATAGGTCTCCTCGATATCCGCCTGCGCCTCATGCACGACCGTGTTCTTCTGGAAGGTGCTCGCATTCGAGACGCCTGCCTGCTCCGCGGCGTCGTTCAGCGCCTCGCGGATCGCTCTGCTCGTGAAGGTCGCGCCGGACACCGAGTCAACGCCGGAACCATTCGCCGCGATCGCGTCCTCAAACATAATATCGTACGCAACATCGCCCACATGAGCGGTCTCGGAAGAAGTATTCACCTGAATATCGGTGATCGCCGTGTCGCTGAAGGTCACATCCAACTTGACCTCTCCCTTGTATCCCTCTCCGGTACCTGTGTAAGTGCCCGCCGTGAAAGTCAGCTCACCGTCGTCCGCCACAGAGGTATCCGTTCCGCTGACCGCCGCGTCGATCGCTGCCTGCGCCGCCTCGCGAATGCCGTCCGATGTAAAGGTCGCCCCGGACACGCCGTCGATCTCAGCGCTCTGCGCGTCGAGAATCTGCTGCGCCAGCTCATCCAGCGCCGCACCGCCTATGGTTTCCGTCTCACTGTCGCCGACCGTCTCCACCGCAGTGATGGAGCTGTCGTCCGTCGTGATCGTGACCGACACCAGGCCGCCGAAGCCGGACGCCTCTCCGGTATAAGTGCCGGGTGTGTAAGTGCCTGCCTCACCGGCTGAGGCTGTCGTTGTCGTCGCCGCGCCGCCCGTCGAAGCACCGTCAGAGGAGTCAAACTTCGCTTCCGCCCCCTGCAATGCTACCAGCACCACGATACTGACGACTCCCGCTACAACCCTCTTGATAAAGGTTTCGCGGGGAACTCCATTCTTTGCCACAATTTTCCCTCCTTTTTAGATTTTGAGCGTTCTCGGAAACTCAAAACCTCCCGAGATTCCGCTCTTTTTTACATGTTC
>JAJQCG010000013.1 GCA_021202815.1 Lachnospiraceae bacterium
CCTTCAGCCACAACACGGAATCATACAGGCACACAATCACGCCCGTCCCGCACTTTTTCTCCGGAATGCGATCCAGCACATCGAACGCATTCGTCATGCTGAGCTTCGGATTCGCGGACATTTTGATTTCAACCGGATAAATCACGCCGTTCTGCTCGATCAGCAGGTCGATCTCCGATTCACGCTCCTGTTTCTGGCCATTCTCCGTAAACCTGCGCTTGTCCTTTCCTCTGTACCAGGACACGTACATCCGATAGTCCAGTCCGGCATTGGAGAAGGATTTCAGGATTTCCGAGACAACAAAGGTCTCAAACAACTCGCCGGCCAGCGCACCGCTCCTGGCAGTCTCTGCGCTCTGATACCTTGTCAGAAAACACGCCAGGCCGGTGTCGCGAAAATACAGCTTCGGTGTCCGGATCGCTCGCTTCAGCGCAGAGTTTGAAAATGGCTGCAGAATATAGACAATTCCGGACGCTTCAAGGAGTGATATCCATTCCTTCACCGTCCCGACCGAAACCTCGACCTGCTCCGCGATGCTGGAATAGTTCAGCATCTGCCCGGTTCTGGCCGCTGCGGCAGTGAGAAACTGCGTGAACTTCAGTTTGTCCTTCACATTGCCCAGCTCATTGATGTCCCTGTCCAGGTAGGTCTGAATATAGGACGAATAAAATGTCTGCCAGTCCACATTTTCATCCAACAGCGCCGGATAGCCGCCCCTGTGTATGATTTTCCAGATATCATCAATCCGCGTATATGTTTTTTTTCGTTCCTCAATATAGTTTTCAGAAGGAATGAAAGGCGCGTCAAACGGACAGTCCGTCAGTTCCCGCATGGAGAGACCGGCCAATTCCAGTATCGCGATTCTTCCCGCCAGAGATTCTGATACATTTCTCATCAGATGATACTGCTGGGAACCGGTGAGCAGAAAGCGTCCTTTCTCGTCGCTTCTGTCACATTCCATTTTGATATAGGGAAACAGCTCCGCAATGTACTGCACCTCATCCAGCACAATCGGCGGCCTGTTGTTCCGGAAAAACAGGCCCGGCTCGGCCTTCGTCTCCGCCAACAAAAGCAGATCGTCAAAGGTGACGTATTTCCTGTCCTGATAGAGATGCTGCAGCACGGTGGACTTCCCGACCTGCCTTGGTCCTGTCACCAGAACGCTCTTGAACCCCTTTTCTGTTTTCTGAATCAGGCTTTCGATCGCGCGTTTTTTATACATTCCGCCCTCCTTTACGACTAATTTTTATTTATATTATAAATTAGTCGTGCAGAAATGGCAAGACCCGTAATCCGCCATTTCTTCAAAACTTTATTTTAGAAAATGTGGCATTTCTTCAGGATTTCACTGCGCGTAATACGCCTCAAAGATTTTCTTCGCAATCGGCACGGCGTATGCACTGCCGGAACCCGCACCCTCGACGATGACGACCACCACCAGATCCTCCTTCTCACCGCTCGCATAGCCGGTGAACCAGGCATGGCTCTCGTCTTTATTGCTGGAATACTCGGCAGTGCCGGTCTTTCCGTAGACCGTATAGTCGTCGCTCTGCAGCGAGGTGCCGGTGCCATACTCCACGACGGCGCGCAGGTAGCTCTGCAGCACAGAGGCCTCCGCGGAAGTCATAAGATTTCCGTAAACGGACGTAGGATAGCTCTCGACAAGCGTGCCGGTATAATTCTCGGTCCGTTCGAGGAAACGCGGCGTCATCAGCACGCCGTCGTTTGCGATCGCGGACATGATGAGCGCCATGTGCATCGGCGTCACGAGGGTCTCGCCCTGCCCGATCGCCGTCATCATGCAAATAGCCTCGGAGTCGGACTCAGAAAGCGAGAAGGAACTCTGATTATAGGTAAGGGAAACCGGCAGCTCCGTGTCAAAGAGAAGCTGCTGCGCCAGCTCCTGAAAGGAATCTACGTCAAGACCGCTGCCGATATCCGCGAAGGCGCTGTTACAGGACTCGGCAAAGGTGCCCTCGAGATCCAGCTCCCCATGCGCCGTCCCGTGATAGCAGCTGATCGAGGTATCGCCGACCGTGATCTTCCCGCTGCAGTTGTAGGAATACTCGCTACCGTCCATGTTATTTTCCCGCAGATACTCGAGCAGTGTGATCGTCTTGAATGTGGAGCCGGGCGCGTAGAGTCCCTGCGTCGCGCGGTTCAGCAGCACGCCGTCGTCAGAATTGCTTAAGCTGCTCCAGTTCGCGGCGACCGTTCCCGGGTCGTAGTCCGGCTTCGACACCATCGCGCGTATATTTCCCGTGGAGGCCTCCATGACAATCACCGCCCCGTCGTTGGTTCCCAGCGCGTCGTGCGCGACCGTCTGCAGATCGACATCGAGCGTCGTCACGAGGCTGTCGCCGGTACTCTTCTTCCCCTGTATCTCATTGAGGAAACGCTCCACAAAGTAGGCGTTGGAGTTGATGAGCTGGAAATTGCCGAGCTCCTCGATCCCGGTCTTGCCGTACTCCGAATAGCCGAGTACATGGGAAAACGTACAGCCATAGGGATAAACGCGCTTCTCCGTGCCGTCCTCGCTCACCTGCGTGTAAGCAAGCACCTCCCCGCCTGTCGCCAGGATGCTGCCACGTATGACCTCATCCTCGAGAATCTCCAGTCTCGCATTGTAGGAATTGTTGATCACAGTGCGGCTCTGCGTGATCTGAAACCAGGCCAGATATACGATCAGCAGCGCAAAAATGCCCGTAAAAAGCAGCAGGATATTCGTATACTCCCGCTTACTTCGACTTTTTCCCTTTTTTTTAGATTTTTTCTGTTTTTCCCTGTCTGTCATTTTCAGCCACCTCGTCGCTGCGTTTCAGATACATGCCCTGAATGATCGCCCACATTGCGAAGGTTGCGAGCAGAGAGCTTCCCCCATAGCTGACAAAGGGAAGCGTCACGCCCGTGGAGGGAATGAATTTGATCACTCCGCCCACGCACAGGAATACCTGAAACGTCAGCATCGTCCCCAGTCCGAGCGCCACCAGCTTATAATAGCTGTCCTTCAGACACATCGCGATATTGATAATCATATAAAAACTGCACAGATAGACAAATATCAGGATGACCGCGAACAGAATGCCCAGCTCCTCCGCGATCGCCGCAAAAATGAAATCCTCCTCGACCACCGGTATCTTGTAGGGCATGCCCTGCCCGATTCCCATGCCGAACCAGCCGCCCGTGCCGATCGCAAACAGCGACTGCGTGATCTGGTAGCCCTCGTTGTCAATGACGGAGAAGGGATCGCTCCAGGCCAAAACGCGCGTCTGCACATGCGTGAACAGCTTTACGGCGACCCAGGCCGCGCCGCTCCCGGCGAGCAGTCCCGCGAGGAACCAGAGCGGCTGCTTTGTCGCGACATAGAGCATCAC
This sequence comes from Lachnospiraceae bacterium, assembly GCA_021202815.1. GTDB lineage: Bacteria > Bacillota > Clostridia > Lachnospirales > Lachnospiraceae > Hominiventricola. Next base: position 3,375 of record JAJQCG010000013.1, read on the forward strand.
AAGATAAGTCACGAAAAAGATCAGCGCACCGCCGAGATCCTTTGAGGCGACGAGCACCAGCACATAGGCTGCCGCCAGCGCCGTAGTCAGCATGGCCTGCCGGAAGCTTCGGTCCTCCCGCAGCATCCCCGCCACAAAGAAGACGAACAGAATCTTCACGAACTCCGAGGGCTGAAAAGAGACGCCGAGGATCGTGATCGTGAGCTTCGCGCCCGAGCTCACCGTCCCGGCGATCAGCACCACAAGCAGCAGAAGGAGTCCCACAGCCCCATAAAACCAGTGCAGTCTGCGGAGCGCGCTCACCTTCCGGATAATCAGCGGGATCAGGAAGGTCAGACCCATCGCGAGCACCGCAATCTCGAACTGACGCTCCGCCTTATCGAAGGACAGGCGCGCCAGCATCAGAAAACCGACGCTGAGCAGCACGACCAGGTTGTGGTTCAGCAGCTTATCTTCCTTCGGATAGATCGCATGATGCAGACTCAGGAAAATGATGAACAGCAGCAACTGCGCGCCGTAAAAATAAAGAATTTCTATATTATCCGTATTCAGGTACAGCACCAGATTCCCCAGAAAGTGCATCCCGAAGAAGAGGACGTTCTGCTGCCAGAGCGACGCGCGCTTCTCTTCCTCAGGCTTGCGCACGAGCCGGAAACCGAGCAGCGTGTGCAGACCCAGAAAGAGAATCATGGCATATTTCGATAATTCGGTAATCACATTGACCATCGCGTATCACTCCACCCCGCGCTTCAGATGTCCCCGTGTAAACTCCCCGTCCCATTTTTTCCGGCAAAGCCAGGCGTCCAGCACCCTGCGGGTCTCCGCTTCGCTCTCCGTCGTGAGCAGGATACGGCAGGCGCCGCAGCCGAGCGAGCGCACCCGTTCCATCTCGTCGAAGAGATACAGCGGCTGGCTATTGTAAATAATATTATAGCAGTCCCGGCAGACATTTTTCACCGGGAATCGCTTGCCGCGCCGGTCGCGCAGCGTCCACTGCTCCGATCTCCCCTGACAGGCGTCCAGCGTTCGGTGCAGGCAGCCCGCCGTCGTCATCATCGGATACCTGCCGTAGATCGGCTGTATGCTGTCAGGAGCGCTGATCTCCTTCAGCTCTCGCTCGTTTAGTTCGAGCGGATTCGTCTGCATGGAGACTCCCCGCTCCATCCAGAAACGACGGCTCCGGCTGTTGAAGGTGTAGAGACGATGCTCTGAGAATATCTCTCCCTCCCAGCCCGCTCTGCGCAAAATTCATATTCCTCCAGGCTGTAGATCACAAAGCCGTCCGGCTGCAGGTTTCGCATCTGCGCAAAGCCTTTCTCCCAGCGTTCTTCCGTCCTTTCGCAAAATACCGGCGGCATCAGGATATATGCTCTCAGGCCCGCCGCGTGGATGCGGGGAATCTGTCCTTCCTGGGCTTCGTCCACATAGACGCATTCCAGCGGGGTCTCTGCCTCCTTCAGTTTCACGGCGTTCGCGAGAACTGTCTGCAGCTGTTGCTCTTCTTCTATGGAAATATGCAAGCGCATCTTCTCTGATTCGGGGCGTGCACATGCTTCTTGTGCAGTCTGCTGACAAACATCTCTCGAATTTTCCCTCTCCCCCGCTATGCCGGAGTGTACACACGCCCGTTTCAGCTCAGACTCCTTCTGGTCTCTCTGCCTCTGAAGCTTCTCTCCCCGTGATTTCTCGTCCAAAGACGTTTCCCCCGAATCCGCCGTCCGCTGTGAGCAATCATCCGCACAGCTCTCCGGCTCTCCCGCCATCTCCCTGCGATACTTCGCAAGCATGCGCTCCCGCAGCGCGGCAAGACCCTCCCTGCGCAGACTGTTCAGCGCGCTCACCGGCACGAAGACATTCCCCTCCGTTCGAATCTTGAGCAAGTTCCAGACAAAAGCCGTACCGCCGGTCTTGCGAAGCTGTTTTTCCAGCTGCGCAGCCTCCATCGGCTGCCTCTGCGCCCTCTGTACAAGCTCTCCGTGTACTGTCACGGAAACGTCGCCGCAGGACAGCGTAAGCTCCAGCGGCTCACCCTCCCGTGCGCGCAGTTCCCCGTCGATGGCAATACTCCGCTCGTGCTCCACATATGCTTCATGAAGCGCTGCAATGCGCTTCTCATAGTCCTGCTTTTCCCGCTCCGACATGCCCGTATCCCGCAGAGCCATCATGTTCCGGCCATTATGCTGCTCATAGTAGCCCCGCGAGAAGCCGTCCCGGTTAAATAAGAGCAGCAGCTCCCGCCGGTCCTCCTCCGCTACGCGATAGCCCTCCGCACCGCGCTCCAGATAGCGGTCCGCATATTTCCGGTAAATACGCGTAACCCCGGCCACGTACTCCGGACGCTTCATCCGTCCCTCGATCTTCAGCGAGGCGACGCCCACTCCGGCCAGCCGCGGAATGAGATCGATCGCGCAGATATCCTTCGGACTCAAAAGCGCCTGCTCCCCCTTCCGGGAGCGAAGCTTCCCTTCCTCATCCAGCGCCTCGTAGAGGAGGCGGCAGGGCTGCGCGTAGCGCCCACGATTTCCGCTGCGCCCGCCGAGCAGACTGCTGAACAGGCACTGCCCGGAATAGCAATAGCAGAGCGCGCCATGCACAAAGCACTCGAGCTCCATATCGCAGGTCTCATGAATCTTCCGAATCTCCTCGAGGGAAAGTTCGCGCGACAGCACCGCCCTCTGTACGCCCAGCTCCTGTAAAAGCGTGAGTCCTCCCGCGCCACAGAGCGTCATCTGCGTACTCGCATGCAGCGGCAGCCCCGGAAACCACTCCCGAAGAGCGAGAAGCGCACCCATATCCTGCACCAGCACCGCGTCTACGCCGCGCTCATACAAGGGCTTCATATAAGGAAACAATTCTTTCTCAAGCTCGCGCTCTTTCAGCAGTGTGTTGACCGTCAGATAAAAACGAGCGCCATAGCTGTGCGCATAATCGATCGCGGCGAGGAGTCCGTCCAAATCGGGATTCTGCGCGTATGCTCTGGCCCCGAAGCGGCTTCCTCCCATATAGACCGCGTCCGCGCCCGCGTTCACGGCCGCCTTAAGGCTCTCCATGGAGCCCGCCGGGGCTAGTATTTCCAGTTTATTTCTATCCATCTTTCCGGCTCCGCTGTTCATGAAAGGCCAGCTCCTTCGGGCTGGCCTCTCGACTCATCTGTATCTTCTGTTTCCCTGCTGACTCTGCTTCTCCTTCTCCTCGAGCTTTTTCTCAAGCTCCTCGATCCGCTTCGTCAGGTTTTCCTTCTCCATCCGCGCGTCGATCAGATCGTGCTTCAGACTGTAGAGCTCCTTCTCGCGGCTCTCCGCCTCCCGCTCAAGTCGTTCCTTCTCATCCTTCATCTTGAAGTACTCGTCCGCGAGGTTCATATTCTTCAGGAGCTGCTTCTCCTCCGTGGCGAGCCTGCGATAGCCCTCCATCTGCGAAATCTGCTCCTCCATCTCGTTCAGATAAACCGCGACTCTCTGCAGATACGCGGTGCTCTCGTAGCCGCTGATCGTATAGACCTTTCCGTTAATCAGCACATCAGCTGTATTTTTCTTCGCCATAAACCGCGCGCCTCCCCAGTCGTTCTTCTATCTATAGTATCCGATTTAACCGGGAAAAGCAATCCCCAAATGCTGATACGCGCGCTCCGAGGCCACACGTCCCCGAGGCGTGCGGTTCAGAAAACCGTTCTGCAGAAGGTAGGGCTCATAGACGTCCTCGAGCGTCCCCGCGTCCTCGCCGAGCGCCGCCGCCAGCGTGTCAAGCCCTACGGGCCCTCCGGCGAATTTCTCGATGATCGTCCGAAGAATCAGCCGGTCCGACTGATCGAGCCCGTGGCGGTCCACCTCCAGGAGATCAAGCGCGCGGGAGGCTACCTCCTCCGTAATTCTGCCGTCATACTTCACCTGCGCGAAATCACGCACCCGCTTCAGCAGACGATTTGCCAGACGCGGTGTCCCGCGCGAGCGGCGCGCCAGCTCGACAGCTCCCTCCCGCTCGATCTCCACCTTCAGCACCTCGGCGGAGCGCAGGATGATCGTCGTCAGCTCCTCCATTGTATAATACTCCAGATGATGCACCACGCCAAAGCGGTCGCGCAGCGGCGCCGTCAGGAGCCCTGCCCGCGTCGTCGCGCCGACGAGCGTGAAGCGCGGCAGGTCGAGACGGATGCTGCGCGCGGTAGCGCCCTTTCCGATCAAAATATCGATCACATAGTCCTCCATCGCCGGATAAAGCACCTCCTCGACCTGCCGATTCAGCCGGTGGATCTCATCCACGAAGAGCACATCTCCCTCCTGAAGATTATTGAGAATCGTGGCCATCTCGCCCGGCTTCTCGATCGCAGGGCCGCTCGTCACCTTCATGTGCGTGCCCATCTCATTCGCGATAATCCCGGCCAGCGTCGTCTTGCCCAGACCCGGCGGTCCGTAGAACAGCACATGATCCAGCGCCTCACCGCGGGATTTCGCCGCCTCGATATAAATTTTCAGATTCGTCTTCGCCCGTTCCTGGCCGATATACTCCGCAAGGCTCTGCGGCCGGAGGCTTCCCTCGATGCGAATGTCCTCCTGCGCCTCCTCCGTGGCGATGATTCTGCGATTTTCCATTTTCTGTATTCCTTTATCTGATATGCCGCAGCGCTTCTCTGAGCAGCCGCTCAACATCCATATCCTCCGTCAGTTCCACCGCGCGCACCGCCCTGAGCGCCTCCGTGCCGCCGTAGCCGAGCGCCACCAGCGCCTCCACCGCATCCTGCAGCATCCCGTCCTCCGCGGCGGCGGCCTCCGGTGTGAGCGCATCCGCGCCCAGCTTCCGCTCCAGAGCATCCTCCAGATCCAGACGATCCTTCAGATCAAGAATAATCTTCTGCGCCGTCTTGGCGCCGATCCCCGGCGTCTTCGCAATCTTCTTCGCATCGTCCGCCAGCACCGCAAAGCGCAGCTCATCCGCGCCCAGCGCCGACATGATGGAAAGCCCGGCCTTCGGGCCCACGCCGCTGACCCCGATCAGCATCTTAAACATTGCGAGATCATCCCGCGTCAGAAAGCCGAACAACACGACCGCGTCCTCGCGCAGCTGCATATAAGTATATAACTTCAGTTCCCGGCCGGTTCCACCGATCTCCGACAGGAGCTGTTCCGGCACAAGCAGCTCATAGCCGACGCCGTTCACATCCAGTACCAGACCGCCCTCATAGATCTCCTCCACGCGGCCTCTCAGAAAACCGATCATAAGCCCTCCTGTATTCTGATTCCATCATAGCACGCAGCCCGGCGAAAAGCAACCATATGTTCGATTTCTTTTCTCACCGGCCATGCTGTTTTTCCTCCGGAAGCTGTGCGGAAAAGGTATTCAGTCCATCCGCGCTCTGCGCCCAGATCTTTCCCCCGTGCTCTTGCACGATGCTGCGGGCGATCGCAAGGCCGAGTCCATAGCTGCCGGAAGCGCTCCTCGCGCTGTCCGTCCTGTAAAAGCGCTTGAAAATATTCTCGAGATCCGCCCCGGATATCGGCTCGCCGGAACTGGTCACCTGAAGAATGCAGTTCCCGTGATGCTGCCGGTGCAGACTCACGATCACCTCAGAACCATCCGACGCGTACTTACAGGCGTTGTCGAGCAGTATGTCCACGACCTCTTTCAGATGGGACGCGCTCCCGTTTACCATGATTCCCTCCTCAATCTCCTCCTGCAGCGCCAGTCCCCGTTCAAAAAACAGGGGTTCAAAAGGAAGCAGCGCGTCCGAGACGAGCGCAGAAAAATCAAATGCACAAAAGCTGTCCCGGATCGTCCCGTTTCCCGCACGGGCCAGCTCCAGCAGATTCTCCACCAGAGCACGCATCTCCTTCGCCTCCGCGAGCACGCTGTCCGTAAAGCGAAGCTTCTCTTCCTCTCCGTATGCCGGATCCTTCAGGAGCTCCGCGTTTGTCATAATCACGGTCAGCGGCGTCTTCAGCTCGTGCGAAGCGTCGGAGACAAACTGCTCCTGCTCCTGCCAGGCCTTATCTACCGGCCGCACCGCCCAGCGCGCGAGCAGGACGCTGACCCCCAGAAATATAAAGAAAGCGAAGATCCCGATTATGACACAGTTCCGCACCAGCGCGTTCACGGTGCTGATCTCACTGGAAACATCGGCGAACACGATGTATTCCATGCCCGTCACATCAGCGCGATAATAGCGCAGCTCATAATCCTTAAGCAGACCCGTCTGCTCCGTAGACTCCAGCACCGTCTCGATCAGAAAATAGAGCGTCTCCGTCGAGTAGCTGAAGGACGGCTGTCCGTCCGCGAGATCATAGTCCTCGTCATTCAGGACAACGATAATCCTGCCGCCCGTAATCTGCACGACAAAATAGGGCAGACTCACATCGCTGTCCCCGGACCAGGACGCGCGGAACGGACTTTCGGCAATCTCGCTCATCATCTGCACATTTTTCTCTCTCAGATTCGACTGTGTGAAATAGATGATCGTCCCGAACACCAGAATCAGCATCAGTGTGATGATCGTCATATTGATCAGGACAAAGCTCCGCTTCAGCTTTTTCAGCATGGCGCGCTCACCTCCAGATGATAACCCAGCCTGCGGATCGCCTCGATCCGCACATCTGACCCGATGCGTGTGAGCTTCTTCCGCAGAAAACCGATATAGACGTCCACGCTGTTGTCGACCACATCGGCCTCGCCGCCCCACACCCGTGTGAGCAGCTGCTCCTTGCTGATATTGCGCTCACCGGACTTCAGAAGGCAGCGCATCATATCAAATTCCCGCGCGGAGAGCCGCACGCTCTTCTCCCCGCAGACCAGCATGCCGGTGTCGAGATCCAGAGACGTATTTCCAAAGGAGAGCTCTGCCACCTGATTTCCCTGCCTCCGCAGCAGCGCGTGAATACAGGCAAGCAGCTCGCGCTTGTCAAAGGGCTTCGTCAAATAATAGTCCGCGCCCGCATCCAGGCCCTCCACGCGGTCCTTGAGCTGCGACCGCGCGGTCAGCATCAGAATCGGCGTCGTGTTCCGCGCCTCGCGCAGCAGCCGCGCCACCTCGTAACCATTCAGCCCGAGCAGCATCACGTCGAGGATCAGCAGGTCGTAGATGTCCATTTTCGCGTATTCCAGTCCCTCCGCGCCGTCATAGACGGCCTCCACCTCATAGCCCTGGGCGGTGAGCAGCATCCGGATGGAATCGGACAACAGTTTTTCGTCTTCAATGATCAGAATTCTCATGGCTCCATTATATCTGTTCAAAAGACGCAAGTCAAACAGGGAAAGGAGCGATTGGTTCACAATTATTTCACGCTGAAGTGAAAAGTTTACTTCCACTTTGAAGGGGGCAAAGTGGATTTTAGTCT
>JAJQCG010000093.1:0-10293 GCA_021202815.1 Lachnospiraceae bacterium
CCCTCTCTACCCCCACAATGCTCGGGCTCTTGTCGGGCGGGCAATCAACAGAAGGGTCTGCTCGCAAAATGGCTGTTGACAAATCCGAAACTCCTGATTCTGGACGAGCCTACGAGAGGCGTAGACGTCGGAGCGAAGCGTATGATCCACGAGGCGATCAAGCGCCATGTAGATAAGGGAAATGCAGCGATTGTCATCTCCTCGGATCTGATGGAGCTGGGCGGACTGTCGGATCGTGTGCTGATTCTGTATCACGGCTGTCAGAAGGGACTTATTGACAAGGAAAAGGATAACTGTTCTGAGGTTTCCCTGCTGATGCTGTCGAATGGAGATGAGGGCTTATGAAAAGAGAAAATCTTTTTGAGTACATCGGTAAATACGGAACTTATCTGATTGTGCTGATTCTGCTGATAGTCGGCTGCATTGTATCGGATAAATTTCTGAGCGTCACAAACATTATCAACATTCTCGACGCGGTTTCCTATCTGGGAATCCTTGCCAGTGGGATGGCGCTTGTCACTTATTGTGGACAAAGCGTTGATCTGTCCACGCCATCTACGATTGCAGTGGCAAGTTTTGTATCGATTCTGACACTGAAATTTGGGATGGTTCCAATGATTATCTGCACTTTACTGAGCGGCGCACTTCTTGGTCTGCTGAACGGCCTGGTGATTGGCAAGTTCCGCATTAATACCGTTGTCTGGACACTGGCCATGAGCTTTGTATTTGCGGGACTCATCCGGGTAATTTTCGGAAGCGCAAATATTTATGTGACAGAAGGAAACGTGACAGCGTTTGAACAAATCTCGCGATATCGACTGTTTGGCACGGTCCCGCTTGTGGTTGTCGTAATGCTTGCCATCATGATTCTGCTTCATATTTTTATATCCCGAAGCAGAATTGGCCGTCAGTTTAAGCTGGTAGGATGCTCAGAAGAGGTGGCGAAGTATAGCGGCATTAATGTGCTGGGTATCATTACACTTTCTTTTGTGGGAAGCGGAATGGCTGCGGCTCTCACCGGAATCTTCATCGCTTCTCTGTCAAAGGCAGCCTGCTATAACTATGGCAGCGGATATGAGTTCCGCGCTATTACAGCAGTGGTTTTAAGCGGAATGGTGCTGGATGAGGGAAGAGGAAGCATTGCCGGGGTGTTGGGAGGTGTTCTTGCCATCGGACTTTTGAACAATATCATGACGTTGATTGGACTCAACAGTTTTTGCAGGATGTGGTGACCGGCATCGTATTTATCGTGATTGTCTGGCTGACGAATTACACTACAAAGAAAGTGGAGGCGCTCAATGGGTAAGGATATGAAAAAAGTATGGACGTCAGTGAATGCCTGCAGAATCTACATCATTTTTGTACTAGTATTTCTTTTTCTGAGCATTTTTGCCCCAAAGTTTCTGACAGCCTATAACTTTGGAACGGTTCTGGGGACGGCAATGCTAAACGGAATTGTAGTAATCGGCTTTACAATCGTACTGATTTGCGGACATCTGGATCTGTCCACAGTGGCGATTATTAATCTGGCCGGAAACCTGGCGATCTATGTGGTACAGAAGACCGGTAGCTTTACGCTGGGAATTGCGGCGGCAATTATAACTGGCATCATCGTCGGGATTGTCAATGGCCTCCTTGTTACAAAAGCGAAAATTAATTCCTTCATTGCGACGCTTGGCATGTCGACGCTCCTGCAGGGCTTAGTCAGTTATTCCAATAATGCGGCGACCCGTTCTATTACGAACTTTGCAATGACTGATTTTCTGGATACGAAGCTTATCCCGCTTGTGCCGAACCGGGCGCTGATCGCGATTCTGGTCGTTGTGGTTATGGAAATCTTTATGAACCGAACCATCATCGGAAAGAACTTTTATCTGGTAGGCGGTAATGCTGAATCTGCCTGGTATGCGGGAATCAATACAGATCGTTATCTGACCTCGGCCTTTGCGCTGAACGGTGCGTTCGCTGCCTTTGGCGGTGCCCTGTATGCCTGTTATCTGGCTTCCGCCATGGCGGATATTGGCTCTCAGGGAGTCAGCCCACTGAATATGCTGATTGCGGCGTCGGTGCTGGGAGGTACGAGCCTGTCTGGAGGAAAGGGAAGCATACTGCACAGTTTCTTCGGCGTGCTGACACTGACTGCGCTTTACAATGGGCTGACCTGTTTTAAGCTTGGTTATGAGATGCAGATTTTTGTGAATGGGCTGGTGTTGATTGCAGTTGTTCTCATGGAGGCAATCAGCGTATATAGAAAAAACAAACTTTTGGGATCCAAGAGCGACCTGTTTGCCTGAACGCAGATATTCATTATCGATAGATGAGAGCCGGAAAGACTCTTGTTTATAAAAAATTTTAAAATATGGAGGTAGAGGAACATGAAAAAGAGACTGATGAGTATGTTGCTGGCATCAGCGCTTGCAGTGGGACTGCTGGCAGGATGCGGATCTTCTTCGAGCAGAAGCACATCAGCGGACAGTGAGACGGAAGTAGAGGCTGAGGCATCGGAGGAAGAGAGCGCTGAGGCTGAGGTCAGTGACAATCTTGCACAGAGCTTGGCAATCGAGTGGGAATCTGCGGTAGACAACGCAGGAAATCCCCTGTTTATTGATACGTTCGTACCGGAAGTACCGGAAAGGCCGGAAGACCCGGACGCACTTCCTGAGACGGATGAACTGCACTGGTACGATTTTGAGTATCCGTATGGCAATTCTGAGAAGATGGAGCAGCCGGAATCTCCGGCGGACGGTTGCATTGGAAAGAAGATTATCATTCTGAATAATGGCGATCATCCGTATCATACCGCTTATATTGAGGCGGCAGAGCAGGCGGCTGAAATATTTGGAATGGAGCTTGAGGTCGTGTCTGCGAACTGGGATGTGAATATTCAGACTCAGCAGGTAGAGCAGGCGATTAATGAAGCGCCGGATCTGATTATTTACAAGCCGGTGGATCAGGAAACCTCAGTTACGCATCTGAGGAAGATGTATGAGGCCGGTATTCCGGTAATCGGATCAAACGTTATGCCGAGCACGGAAGGGTTCCAGTATCTTCTGAGCTTCTGCGGTCCGGCAGACTGGGATCAGAGCAAGCTGCTGGCAGAGTATATGGCGGAACTGGCCAATTATGAAGGTGGATATGCGGTAATTACCCATGAGCCGGGCGGCTCCGCGTATTATGCACGTGCATATGGTGTCATCACGAAACTGGCTGAGATTGCTCCGGATATGGTATGCCTGGACATTCAGTCTCCGGGAACGGATTCTGCTGAGAATACAAAGCAGGTAGTATCTGACTGGATTACCAAGTATGGTGATGAGCTGAACGTCATCTTCACATCTGAGACAACGGCCCAGGCGACTGGTTCCATTGAGGCCTGTGAAGCGGCCGGACGTACAGATATCATCATCGGTGGTATCGACAACAGTGAAACCGCGCTGACCTATGTACAGGAGGGAAGACTGACGGCAGCTACGAATCAGCCGCCCATGCAGGACGGCGCACTTCCGGTTCTGCTTGCTGCGAAGTGGTTCAACGGCGAGGAAATTGACGACTATGTCTTTATGGAGCCGGCTGTTATCAACGCTAACAATGTAGAAGATTATCTGCCTGCACAGTGGTAAATGAAACGGGTTATGAAAAGCGTCGCGCATGGAGTGTGCGGTGCTTTTCGTGTAAACCTCGTCTTTTTCCCCGGACGTGATTGTGACTTTTCCGGCGGAAAACAATTCCGTATAATGTAGGCAGAAAAGGAGGCGGCTTATGAAGGACAGGATTACAGAATTAAAAAATACGTTTTTCAGTGCGACTCGGGCGGCCGATACGGAGCGGGCGGTTCTGGTGACGGAGAGCTACAGGATGCATGAAAACCAGTCCGAGCCTGTGAAGAAGGCGCTGGCGCTGCGTCATGTGATGGAGAACATGACGATTGCGATCCATGAAAATGAGCTGATTGTAGGGTGTCATGCACAGAAGGTGCGCAGTACACCGTTATTTCCGGAATATGCAGCTGGATGGATATCCAGACAGATGGACGATTTTGCCACAAGACTGGGAGATCGTTTCGCCATCACGGAGGAGCAGAAGGCAACGCTTCGGGAATGCCTGAAATACTGGGAAGGACGCGCGCTTGACGAGCGGGTGGAGGCATGCATTCCTCCGGAACTTCAGAAAATACTCGACTTCGGGGTGGTTTATAACGCGAGCTACGCGTCTAAATCGCCCGGGCATCTGGTTCCTGCTTATGAATATTTGCTGAATACCGGCTTTGACCGTATGATCGAGCGTTGTCAGAAAAAGCTGGCTGCACTAGATATGGAAAAAGATGATTATGTAGAAAAAAGAGAGTTCTATCTGGCTGCAGTGGAAGCTATGAAGGCGGTGGTGCTTTACGCGCATCGTTTTGCGGCGCTGGCACGGGAGATGGCTGAAGACGAAAAGGATGCAGAGAGAAAGAAGGAACTCCTGCAGATTGCGGAAAACTGTACAAATGTCCCGGCAAAACCGGCGGGAAGCTACTGGGAGGCGCTGCAGTTCCTTTATTTCATACAGCTTTCCATTCAACTGGAGGGCAATGGGCTGGCGATCAGCATCGGACGAATGGACAAGTTTCTTTATCCTTTCTATGAGGCGGACGAGAAAGCAGGGAAATTGAATCACGCGGAAGCGCTCGAACTTATGGAGTGTCTGTATCTGAAACTGGCGGAGATCGACAAGATTTCTTCTAATGAATCGACAAAGGTCAATACCGGTCCGGCTCATGGTCAGACGATTACGATTGGGGGAACACTGGCGGACGGCAGCAATATTACGAATGAGGTGTCTTTGATTGTACTGGAGGCGGATCGCCGCGTCGCTCTGGCGCAGCCGGATATTGCGGTTCGTATTCACAAAAATACCTCGCAGAGACTGATCGATGAGGTTACGGAGAACGTAAAGATGGATCTCAACAAGGTGAAAATTTATAACGATGAGCTGATTACGGAGGCTCTGAAGCTGCTGGATGTGAAGGATGAGGATCTTTACAATTTCAGTTTCCTTGGCTGCAGCGAACCCGTCATTGACGGCAAGACGAACAGCTGGGGGAACAGTGGGCACATCAATCTGTCCAAGTGTCTGGAGCTGGCTCTGAACGATGGAAAGTGCATGCTGACCGGTCAGCAGATGGGGCCGCATACGGGCGATGCCGCGTCTTTCACGACGATCGAGCAGGTAAAGGAGGCCTACAGAGAGCAGGTCAATTACTTTACGGATGTTCTGATAAAATACGACCGTGTGCTTGATATGGGGCATAAGATGTACCTGCGGCTGCCTTTCTGCTCCTGCGTGACGGAAGACTGCATTGAGAGGGGCGAGGACTTCGAAATCGGAGGAGCTGTATATAATTATACTTCCTCGCTCGGCGTCGGGCCAATTACGGTGGGCGATTCTCTGATGGCGCTTAAGAAGTTTGTGTTCGATGAGAAGACGCTCAGCATGAGCGAGGTGCTGGAGGCACTCCGGACCGATTTTGAGGGAAGAGAGCCGCTGCGCCTGATGCTGAAAAACCGTGCTCCGAAATATGGGAATGATATTGATGAAGCCGATGAAATGAGCACTTTTGCGATTTCTGTATTCTGCGATGCACTCGAAGGACGGAAAAATGCGCGGGGAGGCGGCTTCACTGCGGGGATCTATTATATGACGGCCAATGTGCCGAACGGCCAGAAAACGGCGGCTACGCCAAATGGCCGCCATGCGCGTGAGCCGTTGAACGACGGAGGCGTATCGCCAACCCATGGCGATGATAAAATGGGAGCCACGGCGATCTTTAAGTCTGCCGGAAAGCTTTGCAATGTGCGCGCGGGGCATGGCTCTGTATTGAATCAGCTCCTGCATCCGTCCATTTTCAAAGGAGAAGGCTGCGACCGGGTATTTGGAGAGTATATGCGCAGTATTTGCGATTGTGGCGTGTGGGAGACGCAGTTCAATGTTGTGACGAAGGAAGATCTCCTGCGTGCGCAGGCGCATCCGGATGAGTACCGGGGACTTGTAGTCAGGGTGGCCGGATACAGTGCGTTCTTCACGGCGCTCGGAAAGGAAGTGCAGGACGATATCATTGATCGGACCAGCCTGACACAATTTTAAAAAATGAAGGGGCGAATCACAAACATTCAGCGCTTTTCTGTCCATGATGGGACAGGAATCTGAACGGTGGTTTTCCTGAAGGGATGTACGCTGCGCTGCCGCTGGTGCTGCAATCCGGAGGCGATGCTGCCGGAATTAGTTCTGATGTTTAATCCGGCGCTCTGTATAGGCTGCGGAGCCTGCCTTGCGGTGTGTCCGGTGCATGCCTCCGGGACAGTGGATAAAATTGTAGTTGACAGAACACGCTGTACAGGCTGCGGAGCCTGCGCGGAGGTCTGCTTTGCGGAAGCAAAATATCGAATGGAGCGGGAGATGGAAGCGGAGGAACTGATGGAGGAAATCCGGAAGGACCGCACATTCTATGGCCGCACGCATGGAGGTGTGACCTTCAGCGGCGGAGAAGCCCTGCTGCAGCCCGCGTTTCTCGGGGAAATGCTGACACTGTGCCGGAAAGAAGGGATTGGAACCGCGGTGGAAACCTGCGAAAATGTTCCCTGGGAGAACTTTGAGAGGACACTGTTCGGAATGGATGAATATCTGTATGATATCAAACATACGGACAGTGCGCGGCACAGGGAATATACCGGGAGCGGCTGCGAACGCATCATGGAAAACTGCCGGAAACTTATATCGTGCGGAAAAAGAGTTGTTGTGCGTACCCCGGTGATACCGGAATTTAATTTTGACAGGCAATCGCTGGCGGGAATCCTTCGTTTTGCAGAGGAGGCTGGCGCAGAGGAGGTTAATTTTCTCCCATATCACCGTTATGCCGCCAATAAATATCTTTATCTGGGCCGGGAGTACTGGAACCCGGGTATCAATAAGCTGGAAAGAGCACAGGTGGAGGAGTGTCTGAGCGGTATTAAGACAACGATTCGATTTCGGGTGGATGGATGAACGGAAACAAGTCCCGGGCTGTACGGCCCGGGACTTGTTATTCCGATTGACCGCAGAAAGATATCCTTGTAAAATAGGCGCAGGAGGAAAAGCGATGGTTTTCAGAAATTTGTATCCGGACCGGACGGCCCGGTCCGCCTATGAGATGGACTGGGAGACGCTCTCAGGGACATACAGGGGCGTCCTGTTCGACATTGACAATACGCTTGTGCCGCACGGCGCGCCGGCGGATGAGCACACACGACAGCTGTTTGCGCGGCTCCATGCCCTTGGCATGGGGACGATGCTCGTCTCGAATAATGATGAGGAGCGGGTGCGTCCGTTTGCGGAGCAGGTGGGCAGCGGCTATGTATATAAAGCAGGAAAGCCGAATGCACGCGGCTATCTCGAGGCCATGTGGGAAATGGAGACGACTCCGGGGACGACATTGTTTGTAGGCGACCAGATTTTCACCGATATCTGGGGCGCTAAGCGCGCGGGCGTGTCTGCGGTTCTGGTTGATCCGATCGATCCCTCGACCGACGAGCCGCAGATTGTCGTGAAGCGGCTGCTGGAGCGGCCGTTCCGGCGTGTACACAGCCGCCATTCGGAGCCTTAAAAAGCTGATTGTCTCACTGACCGGAACTTTTATAGTAGTGTAATGAGTTCGTAACACATATTCAACATTTGACTGCTATAATTAGAACATATATTCATATATTATAGAAGTTCCGGATAATAGCCGGAGCCTTTTCTGCCTGGCATGATCCGCGGTGCGGATATGCAGATATGCTGTATGGAGCAGGGAAGTGATGATGTGAAAAGATGGAAAGTATATATCGCGGTGTTTGTCTGCCTTATCCTGCTTGCGGGCTGCGGAAAAAAAGAGACGGGTTCCGAGCTGCTGACAGAGACGCAGGAAACGGTAGAGCTGGTCGAGGAGCCGCTGGAGCCGGTCGTGACAGAAACTTCAGAGGGCATTGCCCTGCATATTTACTGCGGGGACGAGCTGGCCGAAAATATTGTGCAGAAGACGGTCTACGTGGAGACAGCGGATGAACAGACGGTTATGGAGGAGCTTCTTGCGGCGCTGGAAATCAGCGGCGAAGTGGGGCTGAACAGCATCTCCTTCGGCACGAACCAGGGCGGTGATAAGGTGGTCATGCTGGATTTCAATCAGGCCTTCGCGGATTATGTGAAAAAGCTGAGCTCCGCCGGCGAGAATATTGTCATGGGCAGCATGACCAATACCTTTCTGGACTGCTACCAGTGCGAGCTGCTGCTGGTGACTGTCGAAGGGAAGGTGCTGGAGACGAATTATAATGTCTACGAGGAATATCTGGAGTATTATCCTTATATAGAGTCTACTTATCGCGTGGTGACAGAGCTCCTGGAGACGGAGAACGGGGTGTCTATCTCCTGTCCGCAGATCGAGGGTCTCGGTGACGAACAGATTCAGGAAAAATGGAATGAGATCATGCTCGCGAACGAGCAGATGGCCGTGGAAGGGTGGAGCGGAGGCGGCACCTATACCGTTACTTTTACGCTGAAGACCATGACGGCAGATACGCTTTCCATCCTGATGGATGGGATTTATTCTGACGGTTCTTACAATGAGCAGACCTTTAAGTATACCTATAATATCGACCTGAACACCGGGGAGAGTATCCGTCTTGCAGATCATGTGGATGTGGAGCTCCTCGCGGAGCATATGTTTGAGGGAAAAGGTTATTATGTGGATGAGGCTCTCGCACCATATTTTCTGGAACGGATTCAGAGTATTTACGAGAGTCCGGACAGTCTCGCGCGTTCGCTGCAGGGCTACGATTACGCGGAGGATGGGAGCGACCCCTACGGCTATTCTTATCTGGCGGACGGAAAGGTCTGGCTCTGCATGGAGGTGCCCCATTCGATGGGCGATTACATCGAGATCGAGCTTGACGCGCAGTGAGCGGGAGTGCTATACTTTAAAAGTCGCGGACAGCGTACGATTTATATAGTAAGGAGATACAACCGATGAGTCAGGAAAAGGTAGATCGCTATAAAGAGCAAAAAAGGAACCGCAAGGCTATTGAAGCCAAAAAGAAGAGAAACTCGCTGATTGCGCGCTGCTGCGCGGGCATTGTCGCGCTGGCTTTCGTCGGCTGGCTCGGTTATTCCGCAGTGGATTCTTATCAGACGAAGCAGAACAGCATTCCGATCGAGGCGGATGTCACGGCGCTGGACGATTTCCTCAGCGAATATGGCGTGACCGATTGATGACAGAAAAAAGAGGGCGTTCCCGGACTGGCGGGAGCGCCCTTTCGCTTTGCAGTTTTATTTTGCGTTTTCCTGTTCTTTTACAGAGGCGAGCATCTGCGCGCGCACCTTCAACGGAAGGCCGAACAGTGTGATGAAGCCGCTCGCGTCGTGGTGGTCGTACTGATCGCCGGTCGTGAAGGAGGCCAGTGACTCGCTGTAGAGGCTGTAGGGGGAGGTGGTGCCCGCCTTGATGATGTTGCCCTTATAGAGGCGGAACTTCACTTCGCCGGTCACATACTCCTGCGTGCTGCTCACAAAAGCGCGTACAGCGTCGCACAGAGGCGTGAACCATTTTCCTTCGTATACGATCTGGGCCAGCTTATTGCCCATATCCTTCTTGGTCTCCATCGTGGCGCGGTCAAGCACGAGCTCCTCGAGCTGCGCATGTGCCTCCATCAGGATCGTTCCTCCCGGGGTCTCGTAGACGCCGCGGGACTTCATGCCGACGACGCGGTTCTCAACGATATCGACGATGCCGACGCCGTGCTTTCCACCAAGAGTATTCAGCTCGCGGATGATGTCGGCGACCTTCATTTTCTTCCCGTTGATCGAGGTGGGCACGCCCTTCTCGAAGGTCATCGTCACCAGCTCCGGCTCGTCGGGAGCCTTCTCCGGGGTCACGCCGAGCACAAGCATATGATCGTAATTCGGCGCGTTGGCCGGATCCTCGAGCTCAAGACCCTCATGGCTGATGTGCCAGAGATTGCGGTCACGGCTGTAGCTGTGGCTGTGGTCAAAGGGCAGGTCAATGCCGTGCTGTTTGCAGTACTCGATCTCGTCCTCGCGGGACTGCATCTTCCAGACGTCGGTCATTCTCCAGGGAGCGATGATCTTGATGTCAGGAGCCAGCGCCTTGATGCCAAGCTCGAAACGGATCTGGTCGTTGCCCTTGCCGGTCGCGCCGTGGCAGATCGCGGTCGCGCCCTCCTTACGGGCGATCTCCACGAGCTTCTTCGCGATCGCCGGGCGAGCCATCGAGGTGCCGAGCAGGTA
>JAJQCG010000093.1:10303-10664 GCA_021202815.1 Lachnospiraceae bacterium
TATTTGTTCTCATATACGGCGCCTGCCTGTACGCAGGGCATGATATAATTTTCCGCGAAATCGTCGTTGATATCCTCAATATATAATTTCGTCGCGCCGGAGAGCTTCGCGCGCTCTTCCAGACCGTCCAGCTCGTTCCCCTGTCCGCAGTCGATGCAGCAGCAGACAACGTCGTAATCAAAGGTTTCCTTCAGCCACGGGATGATGGCGGTCGTGTCGAGCCCGCCAGAGTAGGCCAGAATTACTTTTTCCTTCATTATGAGATTCCTCCTCAAGATGTGTATGTAATGATACTGCGGATTTCTGCAAAGCATACTTTTGATCACAAAAATCATCGTGCTGAAGTGCTCCCGCAATCCCG
>JAJQCG010000122.1 GCA_021202815.1 Lachnospiraceae bacterium
ATGTAAAAAAGAGCGGAATCTCGGGAGGTTTTGAGTTTCCGAGAACGCTCACCAAATCAAAAGGAGGAAGAAACTATGTTAAACGAGAACTTTGAAATTTTCCTGAACTGCGAGAATGTGGAGACGGTCAAAAAGTACATGGATATGTATCCGTCGCTTGCAGGAGTCACCACGAACCCGGTCATGATCTCCCGGCTGAAGAGGACGGATTACTTCACGATCCTGAAGGAGCTCCGCGCGGCGATCGGTAACCGGAAGCTCTTCACTCAGGTCACCTCGAAGAATTCGGACGACATCACGGAGGAAGTATACCGGATTCGTGACGTTGCGGGAGAAAACACGATCGTGAAGATCCCGGCGATGGAATTCGGCATCCGGGCGATCTATGAGCTGAGCCAGAAGGGCATCCGCACCTGTGCGACGCTCTGCTGCTCCACCATTCAGGGTGTGATGGCGCTCGACGCCGGCGCGTCCTATGCGGTGCCCTTCCATTTCCATATGCAGGACTTCGGCCTTGATCCGGTCTCTGTGACCCGAGAGCTCGTAGAGTACACCCGCGTTTCCGGCAAGGGCAAGATCATGGGCGCAGCCCACAGAACGATCGAGGAGTTCGGCTATTGCATGGGTCAGGGCGTACAGGCCTTCACGCTCAATCCGGATTTCATCACGGAAGGCATGACGAATGCCTGCGTGACCAAGAACCTTGGCGATTTCC
Source organism: Lachnospiraceae bacterium (assembly GCA_021202815.1). GTDB lineage: Bacteria > Bacillota > Clostridia > Lachnospirales > Lachnospiraceae > Hominiventricola. Next base: position 716 of record JAJQCG010000122.1, read on the forward strand.
TCGGCGGTTGGGAGAGCGTCTTCGGCGAGGGAACGAGGATCCTCGATCTCGAGAAATAAGGCGGAGGTGTCAGGGCATGAGTTATAAGGTAACGCGCAGAGAAGAAGCAGTGAAATATGAGGCGCCGGGACATTTTGACGTCCTCACGACCTGCCTTCACAATCCGGCCGATGTCAATGACGGAACGGTCGTGATGGGACTTTCCCATTTCCTCCCGGGCAGCGGCGCAGCGATGGCGGCGGCGAAGTTTGAAATGGTTTACTACATCATTGAAGGCGAGATGACTGTGACCTTGAAGGAAGAGGATGGAGCGGAAACAGCATATGTGCTCCATGCCGGCGACAGTGTTCATTTTGGCCATGGGACCGAGCGCGCGAGCCTGAATACCGGAACGGTGACGGCTCAGATGCTCACAGTCATGATTCGATAATTCTCCTGATAAGCCCGGAAGTCCACGCCGACGCCAGAGCGGTGGGCCGACGTCGGCGTGGGGCGGAAGGGTTATGGAGCAAGGGAAAGGAGCAGAAAAATGTCTGGATTATTTGATTTAAGCGGAAAGAACGCTGTGATCTTCGGCGGGGCCGGCGGACTTGGCAAGCTGATCGCGAAAGCCTATGCCGAGGCAGGAGCGACGGTGGCGATTGCCTCCCGCAGTGAGGAAAAACTGGCGGCAGCCTGTGAGGATCTGAAAGAGCAGACCGGGAAGGAGTTCCGCTATTATGTCTGCGACGCGACGGATGAAGCCGCGGTGGAGGCGACTGCCGAAAAGGCAAATAAGGAGATGGGACCGGTCGCGATCCTGGTCAATTCCCAGGGTATCAATAAAAAGGTGCCGGTGCTGGATTTCCCGGTTGACGAGTTCAACAAGGTGATGAACGCGAACGTCACGTCCATCCTGATCACGGCAAAGCATTTCGGAAAATACATGAAGGAAGCCGGTTACGGCAAGATCGTCAACGTCAGCTCGGTGCGCGGCAAGATCGCGACCCGCGGCGCCGGAAACGTGGCCTACTGTTCCAGCAAGGGCGCGGAGGATATGCTGACGAAGGTGCTGGCGGCGGAGTTCGGCCCTTACGGCATCACGGTCAACGCCTTCGGTCCCAATATTATGAAGACTCCGATGATGAACAAGGTCTTCGAGATGCGGGCAGGGGAAGCCGGTATCACGGTGGACGAGTATCTGAAGCAGCAGGGAGCTTCCCTTCCGCTGCGCAGGATGTCCGATCCCGAGGACTGTGTGGGAACCGCATTGTTTCTGGCGGCGCCGGCCTCCGATTTCCTCACCGGCAATATCCTGTATCCGGACGGCGGCCTGACAGCTGTCGGCTGAGGAGGACATGATGAGAGACGTAGTGATTGTGGACGCCTGCCGGACTGCGGTGGGCAGTATGGGCGGCTCCCTGAAGCCGCTGTCCGCCTACGATATGGCGGTGGCCGTGCTTAAAGCCTCTCTGGAGCGCAGCGGAGTCTCGCCGCAGGAGATCGACGAGGTGATCTTAGGGCAGTGCAGGCAGACCTCGGACGAGCCGAATATCGCCCGCGTGGCGGCGCTGAAGGCGGGCATTCCGGAATCCGTTCCGGCCTATACGGTGATGCGCCAGTGCGCCTCCGGCATGACTGCCGTGCAGAACGCGGTGATGAGCATCCAGTGTGGACAGAATGAAGCGGTGCTCGCAGGCGGCACGGAGTCCATGTCCAACGCCGTATTTTATGTGCGAAACGCCCGCTGGGGCGTCGGCACAGGCACGACGGAGTTTGTGGATGCGCTGACGGAAGGACAGTTCCACAGCCAGCCGCAGGAGATGTACGGCAGCTACAACATGGGAGCGACGGCGGAGAACATCGCCGAGGAGATGGGGATCAGCAGAGAGGAGCAGGACGCCTTCTCGCTGGAATCCCAGAGACGGGCCGTAAAAGCGATCAGCGAGGGCCGCTTCAGGGACGAGATCGTTCCGGTCGAGGTGCCGCAGGGAAGAAAGAAACCGCCGGTCGTCTTTGACACGGATGAGTTTCCAAGACCGGACACCAGCCTGGAAAAGATGGCGAAGCTGAAGCCCTGTTTCAATATTTCCCATGACAGTGAGGGACGGCTGCAGGGCTCAAAGGAGCTGAGCGGAACCGTCACGGCGGCGAGCTCATCGGGACGCAACGATGGTGCCTCCGTAATGCTGTTCATGTCAGCGGAGAAAGCGGAAGCGCTCGGTCTGAAACCGCTCGCGAAAATCGTCGGGATGGGAACCGCGGGCTGCGACCCGCGCCTCATGGGGCTGGGTCCGGTGTATGCGGTGCCGAAGGCTCTGAAAAACGCAGGCCTGTCGATGGAGGACATCGGACTGATCGAGCTGAATGAGGCCTTTGCGGCGCAGTCGATCGGCTGCATCCGGAAGCTCGGACTCACGGAGCGCATGGATATTATCAATGTAAACGGCGGCGCGATCGCGCTCGGACATCCGGTGGGTTCTTCCGGCTGCCGCATTCTGGTGACGCTTGTGCACGAAATGAAGAAGCGCGGTGTGAAATACGGACTCGCCTCCCTCTGTATCGCGGGCGGCATGGGACAGGCCACGGTCGTGGAGCTGTGTGACTGAACAGAGAAAGAAAGGGGTTATCACCCATGGCAAAGAGCAACAAAGTGATTATCTCCGTCTGCCTGTGCGGCGCGGGGACCAAAAAGGATCAGGCGCCGACCGTGCCCTATACGCCGGAGGAGATTTCTGACCAGGCGATCGAGTGTGCAAAAGCCGGAGCGGCCATCGCGCACATCCACGTGTGGGAGGACAAGATTGTCAACGGCGAGATGCAGGTCGGCTACAAGTCCATGAGCCTTGAGAAATTCACGGAGGCGGTGGAACTGACCCGCAAAAAAAGTAAGGAACAGGGCGTGGATATCGTCCTGAATCTGACGACCTCGGGCGGCGAGTATGAGGATCAGAAGCGCCTGCAGCACCTCGGGAAGCTGCTCCCGGAGATGTGCTCCTTCGACCCGAACACACTGAACTGGGCGAACAGCTATATCTTTGAGAACAGCCCGCGCTTCCTGAACCTGCTGGCGCAGGAGGTTGTGAAGTACGATATCAAGCCGGAGTTCGAGGTCTTCGACACCGGCCACATCGACTCCGTGATGTATTACGTGAAGAAATGGAACATCCCGCAGCCGCCTCATATTCAGTTCATCATGGGAGTCGGCGGTTCGATGCCCGGGACAGCCGAAAACCTGGCTTTCCTGGTGGATAAGCTCCCGGCGGGGGCGACCTGGTCGGTATCCGGCATCGGAAAGGCGCATATGCCAATGATGCTGGCTGGCCTGGCGCTCGGCTGCGACGGGCTGCGGGTCGGGCTGGAGGATAACATTCTCTACGAGAGAAAGCCCGATGGAACAAAGGTGATCGCCACCAATAAGATGCTGGTGGAGAGAGCGGTGACATTGACAAAGCTGGCCGGACGCGAGGTCGCCACGGCTGCGGAAGCCCGCGAAATTCTCGGACTGAAGAAGCGGGAACTGTAGAAAAGGAGGAAAACACATTATGGCATATATGCCCCTGGACAAAAGTAAATTCTATCTCGACGATTTCAAGATGACCAAAATTTATGATCTCTCCATGCCGTGGGGCGTGGGTACGCCGCTCGGGCCCTTCCCGGGCGCGCGGCAGGAGCTGGTATTCCCGCGCGGACAGTATCTCGGACGCTTTCATAAGCGTACGATGACCTACACGGGAACCCTGCATGCAGGCACTCATATGGACGCGCCGAACCATGTGCTTCATGAGGAGGAGGTCGACCGCGAGGCGAACGGCTACAATCTCTCTGAGATCCATCTGGAGCGCTGTATCGGCACCGGCATCATCGTGGACATGCACTATCTGCGCGACGAGTTCGAGGAAAAATGGAACGCGGCGCAGGGTGACCCGGCGAAGATGGGCGATATCTGGCACGAGATCACGCCGGAGGAGCTGGAAGCGGCCTGCAAGAAGGACGGCCTCGAGATCCGCGAGAACGACTGGGTCATCATCAATACCGGCTTCCATCACTACTGGCGCCTGAACAATGACAAATACTACAACTACTACGTGGGAGAGGGCCCGGAGCTCGCGAACTATCTCACGCATGAAAAGCATATCAAGGGTATCTCCGGCACCTGGGGAGCGACCGACGCGCCGCTCTGGCACTATCCGCTCAAGGAGCAGATGCCGTGGCTTGACAAGGCATACCGCGACGCGACCGGAAAGGATCCGGATGTGGAGTATCCGGACTATGAGCCCTGCCACCGGATTTACATGCAGCATGGCGTCTGCACGATCGAGAATGCGGGCGGCGACATCGACGAGGTCACCGGACGCCGCATGATTATCGCGGCCTTCCCGTTCCGCTGTGAGATGGCGGACGGCGGCATGGTCCGTCTCGTGGCCTGGGAAGAGGGAAGTTTCTAAATGAGGAGTTTGGATGATATCAAAAAAATAGCCGTACTGGGCGCCGGGACGATGGGTCCCGGCATCGCCCAGACCTACGCGGCGGGCGGCTATTCCGTGGCGGTCTGGACCCGATCCGAGGCCACGAGAGAGAGGGCGAAGGCGACGTTGAAAAGCCAGCTCGAAACCTTCGCGCAGGAGGGAGAAATTGCCGCGGAGGATGTGGAACGGATCTTTCAGCGCGTGAGCTTCGTGGCGACGGTGGAGGAAGCCGTGGCGGACGCAGACTTCGTGCAGGAGACCATTGTGGAAAACCGCGATGCGAAGAAGGAGCTCTATGAGCAACTCGCAGCCTGCGTAGGGCCGGAGACGATTCTCGCGTCGAACACCTCGGCCATGAATATCTTCGAGGTGGTGCCGGAGCAGCTTCTGCCGCAGCAGATTATCTGCCACTGGTATGCGCCGCCGCAGCTGATCCCGCTGGTCGAGGTCGTAAAGAGCGAACAGGCGCCGCAGGAGTATGCGGACATTGCCGTCGCACTGTTGAAAAAATGCGGGAAGACAGCGGTACTCATGAAGAAATTTATCCGCGGTTATATCGTGAACCGCCTGCAACAGTGCCTGAATCGTGAAATTTTCTATCTGCTCGACAATGGATACTGCGACGCGGAGGCGATCGATCTGGCGGCAAAGGCTTCCTTTATCCCGCGTGTCTGCGTGCTGGGCCTGTGCAAGCGTGCGGACTTCGGCGGGCTGGATATGACGGCGAACAATTATAAGAATCATTCCTATACGATGCCGGAGAACGGAGACGAGATGCCGCGGACGCTCACGGAGCTGGTGGAGGCCGGAAATCTCGGAATTAAGAGCGGAAAAGGTTTTTACGATTATACGGACGTGGATCTGGACGAGCTGAAGGCAAAGCGTGACAGGCAGCTGTTTGAGGTGTTCCGGATGGAGAAGAAATTCCTCGACGATCCGGTATAAACGGACGCCGCAGGGCAGCTTCGCGGCAGACAAAGGATGTAAGACAGAACAGGAGAGAAAAGCGAATGGCAAAATCAAAAGTGGTCTCGATCGATGAGGCAATGTCGCATCTTTTCAGCGGCATGAGAATCATGATCCCGGGCTTTGTCAACTGCGGAGTGCCGGAGACGCTGATCAAGGGAATCATCAGTGCCGGATACACGGATCTGGATGTGATTTCCAATAATACAAGCGTCCAGGGACGCGGGATCGGCAGACTGGTTCACGAGAACCGGATCAAACATATCACCTGCTCCCACATTGGTTCCAACAAGGAGACGATGGCGAAGGTCGTGGCGGGTGAGATCAACGTTACGTTCACGCCGCAGGGCACGCTCTGCGAGCGGATGTGCGCCGGCGGGGCCGGAATCGGCGGCGTACTCACCCCGACCGGGCTCGGCACTCCCATGCAGGAGGGAAAGCCCGTGATCGAGGTGGACGGAAAACAATACATACTGGAAAAACCGCTGCACGCGGACGTGGCGATCATCCACGCGTGGAAGGCGGACAAGATGGGCAACTGCATCTATCATCACACGGCGAAAAACTTTAATCCGATCATGGCGACCGCGGCCGATCTCGTAATTCTCGAGGTGGAGGAGATCGTGGAAGTCGGGGAGCTGGAGCCGGATTATATCATGACTCCCGGCTGCCTGGTGGACTACATCGTCCAGGGCTGTCCGGCAGAGTAGGAGGTGTGCGTATGGATGCAAAAGAATTCATTGTAAGAAGAACGGCGAAATTTTTCAAGGACGGAGACGTCGTCAATCTGGGGATCGGCATGCAGACGATGGTGGCGAACTACATTCCGGAGGGCGTCGACGTGTGGCTTGACACGGAGAACGGGGCGATCGGCCTGAACGGCGAGCCGGACGCGGAGCATACGGATCTCGATCTTGTGGACGCGACCGGCGTGCCGACGACACTGCGCACAGGCGCGTGCTGCTTCGACTCCTTCACCTCCTTCGGCCTGATCCGCGGCGGCCATGTAGCCTTCACGATTCTGGGAGCCTTCGAGGTAGACCAGGAGGGAAATCTGGCGAACTGGACGGTGCCGGGGAAGATCACGGTCGGCATGGGTGGCGCGATGGATCTGGTGTCCGGCGCGAGACAGGTGCTGATCACAACGCTGCACACCGACAAGAACGGGAATTCCAAGATCCTGAAAAAGTGCAGGCTCCCGCTGACTGCGGTGCACGCAGTGGATTACATTATCACGGAACTCTGTGTGCTTCACTATAACGGGGAGGGTCTGGTGCTTGAAGAGCTGGCTCCCGGTGTGACTGTGGAGGAAGTGATCGCAAAGACTGAGGCGGACCTGATCATTCCGGAGCAAATCGGGAGCATGGTGTGATGGATATCTGGCTGATTACAGGACTTGTCGTCATGCTCGTCGTCATCGTAGGCCTGTCCATCTGGTCCGGCACGAAGGCGAAGCAGGGCGAACGAAGCAACAGCATGCCGGTCGTGGCCGGCGTGATCATCGGGACGCTGGTGGGCGGCTCTTCCACGGTTGGAACGGCGCAGCTGGCCTACACCTACGGCATGTCAGCCTGGTGGTTTACGCTGGGCGGCGGGATATCCTGTCTGATTCTGGCACTGGTCTACGCGATTCCGCTTCGGCGCTCCGGCTGCACGACGCTGGTCGGCATGATCCGGAAGGAATTCGGCTCCCAGGTCGGGATCGCGGCCTCGGTTCTGTCCGCAGTGGGAACCTTTATTAACATCATTTCCCAGCTGATTTCCGCCACGGCGGTGGTCGCGGTCATTGCGCCGAACCTGGGGATTGTGCCCGCAGTGCTGTTTTCCGCGCTGTTTATGGTTCTCTATGTGGTGTTCGGCGGAACGAAGGGCGCCGGGATGGTGGGCATCGTGAAGACGATCCTGCTCTATGTGGCCATGATGGGCTGCGGCGTCATCGTCCTGCAGCTGGTGGGAGGTGTGAATCCCTTTGTGGAGATGGTGCACGGAATTGACAATCCGGAGGGTATACAGTTCTTCTCGCTCTTTGCCCGCGGCGTCGGGACGGATGCGGGAGCCTGCCTCTCACTGGTTCTGGGAGTCCTCACGACACAGACTTACGCGCAGGGCGTGCTGTCTGGCAGGAGCGACCAAGCTGGCCGTGGAGGGGCGCTGATCTCGGCCTTCCTGATCCCGCCGATCGGAATCGGGGGAATCCTGGTCGGACTCTACATGCGGGCAAACGCGGCACTGTACCCGGGCGTGACGGCGAAGACCGCGCTGACGACCTTTGTGACGGCACATGTGCCGTCCCTGCTCGCGGGCGTCATCCTCGGAACTCTGTTTATCGCGGTGGTCGGAACCGGAGCCGGACTCGCGCTCGGAATTTCGACGATCATCAACAACGATATTGTAAAGAATGTCACACATAAATTTGACGATCCGAAAAAGGCGGCCCGGCTGTCGAAGCTCTGGATCGTGCTGGTGCTGATCGGCGCCTGCTGCCTGTCCACCGGCAGTCTGGGGGACACCATTCTGCAGTTCGCGTTCATGTCCATGGGACTGCGCGGCGCGGTTGTATTTGTCCCGTTACTCTGTGCGCTGTGGCTGCCCGGCAGGGTGGATCCGAGGTTCTGCCTTTGCTCGGTGATCGTCAGCCCGATCCTGGTGCTGATCTTCGGCATCATAGAAGTATTCCCGTTCGACTCGCTGTTTGTCGGCGTACTGTTCAGCCTGCTTGTATGCGCGGCCGGAGCGGTACACGGAACGACAAAATCTAGGGAAAGGAGGAATTGACGCGGGGGAACGGTTAAGTAACTGCAGTAAATAATCTGAGAGGGGAGAAATCCTATGGATAACAAGTACAGTAAGCTTTTTGAACCGATTAAGATCGGTAATCTGACGCTGAAGAACCGCATCTTCGCGTCACCGACTTCACTCAACTGGCTCGCGGTCGACGGAAACCTGACGCCGGAGACGATCGCCTTCTATGAAATGAAGGCGATGGGCGGCGCGGCGGTCGTCACGCTGGGTGAGGTCATCCCGCACTCCGCGACCGGCAAGTCGCATGACAGGCAGCTCTGTCTGGACAACCCGAACTGCCTGGTGTCCCTGTCGCAGCTCGCGAGGGCGATCAAGCGCCACGGCGCGGTGCCGAACGTGGAAATCTCCCACGGCGGGAAATGGGGCGGACTCGAGAGCCTGGCGGGCAGCCAGAAGGAAGGCAAGATTGCTTATGGCCCGATTCATGAGATCCTCCCGGAGGGTGAGGTTCACGAGATGCCGAAGGAGCTGATCGAGGAGGTCTGTGAATCCTTCGGCAAGGGCGCGGCGGTCGTGCAAAGAGCCGGATTTGAGATGTGCATGGTTCACGCAGGACACGGCTGGTTCTTCGGCCAGTTCCTCGCGAAGAGGAGCAATACCCGTACCGATGAGTTCGGCGGAAGCCTCGAAAACCGCGCAAGGCCGCTTCTGCTGGCTCTTGATTCCATCCGGAAGCACTGCGGTCCGAATTTCCCGATCGAGGTCCGGATCAGCGGCGACGAGTTTGTCGAGGGCGGCATCACACTTGACGAGGCGACGCAGCTCGCAATCCTGATTCAGGATAAGTGCGATCTGATCAACGTATCCGCAGGAATTCATGAAAACCTGGAGCTGTTCATCCGCACGCATCCGTCGCAGTACATCGAGAAGGCGGCGAACGTACATCTGGCGGCGGAGATTCGTAAGCATGTGCACGTGCCGATCTCCATGGTCGGAGCGATCACGGATCCGGAGCTGATGGAGGAGATTCTGGAGAGCGGAAAGGCTGACGTTATCAAGCTCGGCCGCCCGCTGCTCGCCGACCCCTTCCTGCCGGAGAAGCTGCGCACCGGAAGAGAGAAGGAGATCAGCCACTGCCTACGCTGCAACGGCTGCTTTGGAGAGTCGGTCAAGACCGGCATGATCAGCTGCGTGGTGAACCCGATTATCGGCAACGAGCGCAATGAGTGGCTCGCGAAGGCACAGCCGACGACGCCGAAGAAGGTTATGGTCATCGGCGGAGGTCCGGGCGGCATGGAGGCTGCCCTGACAGCGCACTCCCGCGGACATAAGGTCGTGCTGTATGAGCAGAAGGAGAAGCTCGGCGGTGCGCTCGCCTTCGCGGAGTTTGTAGATTTCAAGCATGGCCTGTTTGAACTGGCCGAGACGCTGCAGTACCGGCTGAGTCTGACGGACGTCGAGATCCATACCGGCGCGGACGTGACAGAGGAGACGGTGAAGGCGGAGGCTCCGGACGTTCTTCTGATCGCGACCGGCGCGCTGCCGCTCGTCCCGCGGATTCCGGGATTCGACGGTGAGAATGTAAAGCTCTAGTCGACTGTCTTTGGAAATG